>JAQBOU010000263.1 GCA_028287865.1 Mucilaginibacter sp.
ACCTGCGATGGCTAAGGAAGGGATTTGTATCGTAATATCCCCGTTGATCGCCCTGATGAAAGACCAGGTAGAGAACCTGAAAGCAAGGGGCATTGAAGCCCTCTCCATTGTATCAGGCATGAGCAAACGGGAAATTGATATCGCACTCGACAATTGTATTTACGGCGATGTTAAGTTTTTGTACCTCTCGCCCGAGCGTTTGCTATCCGAGTTGGTGCGCGAGCGGATCAAATATATGAAAGTGAACTTAATTGCGGTTGATGAAGCGCACTGTATCTCGCAGTGGGGCTATGATTTCAGGCCGCCTTACCTTCATATTGCTGATTTGAGGGGGTTGCATCCTGATGTGCCTGTTTTGGCGCTTACTGCCACTGCAACGGCAGAGGTAAGGGAAGATATTCAGGAAAAGTTACGTTTTAAAAATGCTGTTGTTTTTCAGAAAAGCTTTGAACGTAAGAATATAAGTTACGTGGTAGAGAATGAAGAAGATAAGTTGCGCAAGTTACTGAGTATAGCCAGGGGAGTGAAAGGCAGCGGTATTGTATATGTGCGCAGCCGGAAGGATACTGCTGAAATTGCCAAATTTTATAATGAAAATGGTATTAAGGCTGATTTTTATCATGCCGGTTTAGAGGCCGGCTTGCGTTCGCAGAAACAGGAGAACTGGAAAAATAACCGGATTCGCATTATTGTGGCCACAAACGCTTTTGGGATGGGCATCGATAAACCTGACGTCCGTTTTGTAATTCATAAAGATATGCCCGAGAGCCTGGAAGCTTATTACCAGGAAGCGGGGCGCGGTGGACGTGATGAGCAAAAGGCCTATGCCGTTCTGCTGTATAACTATGCCGACCGGTTAAAGCAGGAAAACAAATTTGAACTTAGCTTTCCAACCGTTCCCGAAATTAAGCAGGTTTACCATTATTTGGCCAATTATTACCAGTTGGCTTATGAGGCGGGGGAAGGTTTAAGTTTTGATCTTGATCTGGGTGATTTTTGCAGTCGTTTTAAACTGGATGCTGTAAAAACCCTTAATGCATTAAAGTTTTTGGAACAGGACGAATACTTGTCATTTAACGAAAGTGTTTTTTTACCCTCGCGTTTCAGGTTTGAGGTAATGAACGAAGAGCTTTATAACTTTCAGATCCAAAATCCGGGATGGGATCCTTTTATTAAAACTTTACTACGCTCTTACGGAGGTTCGTTTGAAAACTATGTCCGTTTGCGGGAGTTTGACCTTGCACGCCGCACGCAAATGAGCGTGCAGCAAGTAATTGACGGCTTAAAGCAGTTACAGCAATTTAATATTTTAAACTATCAGCAGCAAACCGACCAACCCCAGGTTACATTTTTAAAACCCAGACAGCAAAACAATGCGGTTTATATTGATAAAAGGGCCATTGATGAGCGTAAAGCCACTTACCGTAAAAAAATGGAAGCGGTTTTTGCTTATGCTATGCACAAAAAATGCCGCAGCCAAATGCTGCTAGCCTATTTTGATGAGCCAAATGCGGATAAATGCGGCGTTTGTGATATTTGCCTCGCTGAAAAACGGCAAAAAAATGCTGCTGAAATTTTTGATGAAATCACCAATGAAATCGTAAACCTGTTAAGTACTGCACCTTTGGATATAGGATCATTAGTTACTTCGGCTAAAACTGGGAATGAAAAGGAAAGAATTGAGGCAGTACGATTGCTATTGGACGCAGGAAAGATAAAGTTTGCAGGAGAGAAACTGATTATCAGTGACTAAGGGAGGTTTGATTCGAAAACCCCGTCGTTTTATGCCCCGTGGCCCCAAATAGTTAAAGCAGCTGCAATATATCAAAACACTTAGTGTTATAATTACACTAAGATGAAGAAGTTCACCGATTAAAACTCCACCTTTGCCGACAATAACACGGCGTTCATCTATTTCTAACGATTTGCTTGTAACGTTTTAAAATTGACGTCGTCTTATGGTTGTATTTAAATTATAAAAGATACAATCAATTGACAATCAAAATAATAAAAAAATGAAAACCAGAATTTTAACCTTAATTACACTAATTGTAGTAGTATTAGGTATTTCAAAATCAACTTATGCAGCCTCTGCTAATGCTGCTGTTGTTACTGTTTTAAATGATATCAGCACCATCAATAAAATTGAAGTTCGCGGAAATGTTGAACTGTATATTTCTGACGGCTCGGCCGACCAGGTAAAAGTTTACAATCAATATTACTCCGAAAGCGCTTTTGTGCAAAGCAAAAATGGTGTGTTGAGTATAGCATCATACACAGCTCAAAAATTGGTAGTTTGGGTTACTGCTGATGATCTTCGCTCAGTTTCAGCTTATGACAATGCTGTAGTGAAATCGTTCGGCAATCTCTCAAAAATTGAGTTCAACGTTGACCTGCATAACAATGCATCAGCAAAATTAAGCTTAGATGCTTTTAGCGCTAATGTAACTGTAAATGATCATGCCAAAGCCGACCTGAGCGGTTCTGCTGATGAATTCAGTTTAACCCGTAACAGCGCCTCAAGTGTAAATAAATACAACTTTACAGCCGCTCATTACACCGAAAATAAAATCAATTCTCCTGCCAGGGCCAAAGAGGAAGATATGGCGGGTATCTAATTCAACTTTTGCAAAAGTTCAACATATATTATGGAAAGCTATCTGTTAAAACAGGTGGCTTTTTTTGTTGATGAATTCTAATTAAAACAATTGCTTTTAAATGGAATTTTATTTAGTTTAGAGGAACCTAAATTCTGAGTCATGAAAACAGAAAAAGCAAGAACTATTATCGCGTTAATGATTGTAGGCGTTTATATGTTAATGAGCTGTGTAGCGATATTTTATCCTTTTTTAAATGTAAAAGTTAAATAGATGACTATGCAAATTATTTTACCAAGACGTCAAGCGTATACTCGGGTATCATAGGTGTCATTATAGGGTATTATTTTGCTAAAAACGAAAACAGGCGTGCTGGTCTGAATAATTCTGATTCGACATCAACAGGTGGTCCTAACCCCAATATTCCGACTGGTTCTCAGGGGAGAGATCTAACAATCACTGCCGATGCCGTATCGGGTTGATTATTTTACGGGATAACAAATACCTGTTGGTCTTCTGGTAATAATAACTTAGTAATAAAAGGACCCTCTTCAATTAATATTTTGACCGACCGGGCATTTGCCGGAATTGCAAAAACGACTTGGGTTTGTAACGATTCATGAAGCTCCAATTTTTGCGCGATGCTTACCTGTTTTCCAATTATTTTTTCAAACGCCTCCGTTCCTTTTAATGAAGGACCCCAATAATGCCGTTGCTCATCCACCAGGTGAATACGTGGCTCCGATGGCTTTTGCGCGATACCCCTTGCATGATTTGACATAGTTACATGAAGCACAATATAGACGCTATCAGGTGAAACGTGTAGCAATTGCCCAGGTAGATGCTGTCCCTTCTCTATACTTGTAACTGTAACGCACCAGTCGTCAAAGCAAATATCGGTGCCTAAAGGAATAATGGTATAAGAGCTTTTTAAATAAGTTACAAACCACAGTGCAACATAGCCACAAATTATAAAGGCCATTGTTTTAAGCGTTCGCTTATGTGGTTTACGTCTTAATACCTTAATAATTAAAATGATAAATAAAACAAGCAGTGATATAAACGTGAGTAAGAAAAGGAGCGTCGTCATGAGTGTTTTATACTATAATGCAAATTACTTTTTTAGTTGCGCATAAATTCTTTTTTTAATTCCTCTAACTATACTAAACCGCTTATTAATTGATTTGTAATAAATTTTATTAATTTATAAACAAATTTGGTTTGACTGGCTTATTAATTAAGATAAACTTAATTGAAATGAAGAGCACCAAATCAGATCAACCAAAAAACAACGACAAAAAGATGGAAAACCTTGCACCGCATACCGAAGACGGCAGCGGGCAGGCAATGACGACCAACACAGGGTTGCTGGTTAATGATGATACAAACAGTTTAAAGGCAGGTGAAAGAGGCCCGTCTTTACTGGAGGATTTTTATCTTCGTGAAAAGATCACGCATTTCGATCATGAGCGGATTCCTGAACGCGTGGTACACGCCCGCGGGGCCGCCGCACACGGCTATTTCCAGGCGTATGATAGTTCTTTCAGCAAATATACCAAGGCTAAATTTTTGACAGACCCATCACGTAAAACCCCTGTTTTTGTTCGGTTTTCAACTGTCGCAGGCTCCCGCGGATCATCGGACCTTGCAAGGGATGTACGCGGGTTTGCCACAAAATTTTATACGGATGAAGGTATTTTTGATTTGGTAGGCAATAACATACCGGTGTTTTTTATCCAGGATGCTATCAAATTTCCAGACCTGATCCATGCGGTTAAGCCTGAACCTCATAATGAGATTCCCCAGGCGGCTTCTGCTCATGATACATTTTGGGATTTTGTTTCTTTAACTCCCGAATCCACGCACATGCTTATGTGGGTAATGTCTGACAGGGCGATACCCCGCAGCTTTCGCATGATGGAAGGGTTTGGGATACATACTTACCGTTTTGTTAACGAAGAAGGAAAGGCAACATTTGTAAAGTTCCACTATAAACCATCCCTTGGAATGCATTCGGTGGCATGGGACGAGGCGCTGAAGATCTCGGGCAAAGACCCTGATTTTCACCGTCGCGACCTGCATGATGCCATTGAGGCCGGTGCTTACCCTGAATGGGAGTTCGGTGTGCAGCTGGTACCCGAAGAAGACGAACATAAATTTGATTTTGACCTGCTCGATCCAACTAAGATCATCCCTGAAGAATTGGTGCCCGTAACACCGATAGGCAAGCTGGTGTTAGACCGTAACCCGGATAACTATTTTGCCGAAACCGAGCAAGTGGCATTTCACCCGGGGCATGTGGTTCCCGGTATTGATTTTTCCAATGATCCTTTATTGCAGGGGCGTTTGTTTTCTTACACTGATACCCAGCTAACCCGTTTAGGCGGACCGAATTTCCAGGAAATACCTATTAACCGTCCGCTGAATACGGTACATAATAACCAGCGCGACGGGCACATGCGGCAACAGATCAATAAAGGAAAAACTGCCTATCATCCAAATTCCATGGGTGGGGGTTGCCCGTTCCAGGCTATGATGAAGGATGGTGGGTTTACTCATTTTGCCGAACGTATTGAAGGCAGCAAGATCCGGGCCCGCAGCAAAAGCTTTATGGACTTTTTTAGCCAGGCAACGTTGTTTTATAACAGCTTGAGTGAACCCGAACAGACACATCTCAGTGATGCCTTGCGTTTCGAGTTAGGAAAAGTGGATATTCTGGAAGTGCAGGAGCGTGTGGTTGGTCTTTTAACCTATGTTGATAAGACATTGGCCAAAAGGGTTGCCGAAGGCATTGGCCTTGAAACGGTACCAGAGCCTCAGCAACCGGTAAACCATATGCTTGGCGCTGATGCTGATCCGAAAGATTATGAATCGGTTTTTAAGAAACAAGCTATTGAAAAATCACCGGCGTTAAGTATGGCTGGTACTAAAAAAAATTCTGTTAAAACCAGGCAGGTTGCTTTTCTGGCTGCTGACGGTGTAGACGCGGATTCGCTCTCGTCAGTTAAAAACGCTTTGGAAGCTGAAGGTGCAGTAGTAAGGGTAATTGCGCCTCATGGCGGATTTATCAAAGACTCTGCAGGCAACCAGGTAAAGGTTGACAAAAGCTTTTTAACGTTTGCGTCGGTGTTGGTTGACGCCGTTTATATTCCGGATGGTTATAAAAGTGTCGCTGCATTGATCAACGAGCCTGATGCCGTTCATTTTATTAATGAGGCTTACCGCCATTGCAAAGCAATTGCAGCAGATGGCGAGGGTGTGGAATTAATAAAAGCCAGCTATGTTGGGGTAAAACTAAACGAAGGGACCGACGCATCTTCAGGTATTATTATAAGTGATGGTGGCAAGGGCAGTAAACTTGCTGCGGATTTTATAAACGCCATTAAACAGCACCGGTTTTGGGAACGGGAAAAGAAAGATAAAATTCCGGCTTAGTAATGACGAAGCCGTCTTCCACCAAGGAGGCGGCTTCTTTTAGAAGGAATACACAAAAGCAGAGGTTAGTGCGATTCCCTCTTGAGAGGGGTGGAGGGGGGTAGGTACGCATGTGGGCTAACCCATCACTGCCACCCCATATCGATCGCTTCCCGAGAGGGAACAAAAATCAAAAATTCGGCTTCCTTTTAACGAGCGATTGCCCGAATGCGATATTATCAACCCTGAAAACCTCGTATTCTTTTAAGCTTTCAAGCAGTTTGGTTAAATTTTGAAAGCCGTGCGCTCTGGGATCAAAACTTGGGTCAATTTTGCGTAGGTTGGCGCCTAAGGCCGCCACATACATGCCCGAATCTTCGGGCGAAGCCATAAAGTAAGCCTTATCTATCAGTTCCAGCCTGACTTTAGTAAACTTCGGGGTTTCTTCAGCCACAGATGGTGTAGCGGTAACTTGTTTGGTCGCTTTAGATTTTGAGAAGGTAAGCTCTTTTTCCAGGATCTCTTCCTGTATTATATTTTCATAATAGGTAAATATTTCACAGGATTGCACAAAAGCATTGGGCGTTTTCTTTTCTCCAACACCCATCACAAAAACACCGCCTTCCCTTATCCGTTTTGCAAGTCCGGTATAATCACTATCGCTCGACACAATACAAAAACCATCCACAATTCCGCTATGTAAAATATCCATCGCATCAATGATCAGGGCGCTGTCTGTCGAGTTTTTGCCCGAAGTATAACTGAATTTTTGAATAGGGGTAAAGGACAATTCATTTAATAGGTCCTTCCAACTGTTCATATTTGTTTTTGTCCAGTCGCCATAGATCCGCCTGATAGTAACCTTGCCATATTTAGCCACTTCTTCCAGGATGGACTTTAATAATTTTGCTTGCGCATTGTCACCATCAATCAGGATAGCTATACGCTCGGTTTTCTTTTCCATAGTTAAAACAAATGTAAACAAAAAGAAAGCGGGCGGGAAAGACTACCCTTAAACAACTTAAGCAGCAAAAGATTTTTAAATTTCCATACTGACGGCCCGATGCATGGTCTCTTTTAAATCTGCATATAGTTGTTTATAGATGGTAAATTGCTTTTTATAAACTTCAGTAGTTGATGGATTTGGCTCATACGTTTTAAGGTCTTGAAAATCAGAAGCAGGATAATGTTTTATAACGCCAATACTTTTTAACGCCATAAAAGCCGCACCAATTGCCGAGGCATCCTCGCTTTGTACAACTACCTGTTTTTTACCGGTTATATCAGCTAATGTTTGTACCCATAGTTCAGATTTTACAACCCCGCCGCTTACGTTGATCTGTGTTATCGGTTCAGCGTTTTGCTGTACGGCTTCTAAAACATCATGCAGCGCATAACAGATTCCCTCCAAAACTGCTCTTGAAAAGTGTGCCTGCGTATGCTGTAGTTTAACTCCAAAAAAGATTCCGCAGCTTTCACTATCCCAGATAGGGGCGCGTTCTCCTGTAATATAGGGCAAAAACAACAGGCCATTGCAACCCGCCGGCGTTGTGGCGATTTGCTGAAAAAGAGTATTGTAGTCACCATCAGCTAATCCGGGTTTAATATTTGACAGCCACCACTGCATAGCTATACCGCCATTGTTTATGGGGCCACCGCAGATATAGGTTTTCTCGTTCAATATATAACTGAAAGTCATTGCGTTTTCGTTGGGCAGTGGTTTGCTGCTGGCTACCCGCACGGCGCCACTTGTTCCGATGGTTATGGCCGCAACTCCGGGCTTATCGGCCATGCTCCCTAAATTGGCGAGGCAGCCGTCGCTGGCTCCGATAACAAACCGGACGCCTGGTTGCAGAAAAGAAAGCTCCGGATTATTGGTATGATATGTTTGCGTATAATTTGTAGGCACAGGTTCAGAAAGCGAGTGTGCTGTTATACCCGCAGTAACCAGTGCATCATTATACCACGTAAATTGATTGATGTCAAACAAACCGGTGCAGGATGCTATTGAGTGATCTACTTTAAATTCTTTAAAAAGCCGGTACCAGATATATTCTTTTATCGAAATAAACTTGTGTGTTTTATTAAATAGTTCCGGGTCGTTCTCCCTTATCCAGATGATCTTGCATAGCGGCGACATGGCATGCAGCGGCGTGCCTGTCGTTTTATAAATATCAAGCCCTTGGGCGGTGGCCCTTAATCTTTTTGCAATTTGCGAGCTCCTGTTATCGGCCCATGTTATCATTGGCGCCAAAGGGATGCAGTTTATATCTACTGGTATTAAACTATGCATGGCGCTGCTTAAACTGATGGCCAAAGGCTGGTTGCCAATTTGAGCCATAATGCCCTTAATGCTGGTTATAAACGCCTTCCAGATGAGGTCGGGGTTTTGCTCGTTGTAACCTGGCTTTGGCGAATTAAAGGAATAGTGCTGCTGGTTAACCTCAAACGATTGGCATTGCAGGTTTATAGCTACAGCCTTTACGCTGCCGGTACCAATATCCACCCCTAAAACATATTCCATAATAATAATAATTATGCCCGCAAGATAGGGTTTTTAGAAAATATTGCCCATAATTAAGGTATGCTCCGGGCTGAAAAATATCCCACCGTTTTCACCGACTTAAAATAGCTGCTCACCGGAAAAAACCGCTTATACGCCTAATAGAGGGCGTTTTGCTGTAACGTTTCTTTATGCCTATCGTCTTATTGGTGTATTTAAAATTTAGAAAATATAATCAAACGACAATCAAAATATTATTATCATGAAAACTAAAATTTTAACCATATTCACTGCACTTATCTTAAGCGCAGGAATAGCAAATTCAACTTATGCCGCAACTGAAAAAAACGGAACAGTAACTGTTTTAAACGACATCAGTGCCATCAACAAAATTGAAGTTCACGGAAATGTGGTACTGTATGTATCTGACGGAGATGCCGACCAGGTAAAGGTTTACAATAAATATTACGCCGAAAGCGCCCTGGTAAAAAGTAAGAACGGCGTGTTAAGCATAGCATCCTACAAAGCCGAAAAATTGGTGGTATGGGTTACAGCAAGCGATCTTCGTTCAATAACTGCTTATGACAATGCCGAAGTAAAATCATTCGGACACCTTTCGAAAATTGAATTTGAAGTTGATTTGCATAACAATGCATCAGCTAAATTAGATTTGGATGCCTTTAGCGCTAAAGTAACTGTAAACGACCAGGCTAAGGCTACTCTTAGCGGAAGCGCAGATGAATACGATTTAAAATATGCACACGCTGAAAATATTAACCAGGCAGATTTTACAAGCGCCCGCACTTCAAAAACCCAAACAGGCATTGCCGGTATTGCCAAAGTTAATATTGATGACCTGGCCGATCTTTAACAGGAAGGATTGAAATTTCTTCTAACTGACAATATGGACTAATAAAAAAAGCTTTTCACGAATGACGAAAAGCTTTTTTTATTAGATTTGATGTAACTTAAACTATTTACTGATAGTCAAATAAATAAAACACATGAAACGGATACAAATTACAATACTCGCATTAATTGCAGGCATTTCGCTTTTTGGTTTTTCGTCCTGTATGATTAATTGTGTGCATGGATCGGGCCATGAGCAATCAGAGGACCGTAAAGTGGGTGATTTTAAACGCATGACTATTTCGGGCGGTTTTAAAGTGGTGTTGAAGCGGGACAGCTCAATGGCTATAAAAATTACAGCCGATGATAATTTGCTTAAATATATTAAAACAGAGGTAAGCGGCGACCGGCTTCGCATTTTTTCTAAACGAAGCCTCTGTAATACCGGCGAGATAATAGTTAATGTTGGTGTGCGCAACCTGGATGAGGTAAAAGCTTCCGGAGCAGTTGAGGTAGAATCTGACGGAAAGATAACCGCCCAGGACCTCCGTTTTAAATTATCAGGCGCTACCAAAATTACCATGGACCTTAACGCTGCCCATGTAACCACCAGCGGAAGCGGCGCTACAGAAGTGTATTTAAAGGGACAGGCTACTTCGCATGATATTGACCTGAGCGGCAGCGGCACCGTGCATGCATTTGATTTTGTGGTAGGAAGCTGTACTATTTCAACTTCTGGTATTGGGCACAGTGAAGTGAATGTGTTAAACACATTAAATATACACTCCAGCGGAGCATCCAACGTAAAATACCGCGGCAATCCCAGTATTACCAATGATAAATCAGGAGCATCATCTGTTGAGAAGGTAAATTGATGAAGTCCGAAAGACGGTAAAGTCCGGGAGACAGTAAAGTAAGATAGTAAAGTCCGCGGGCCGGGCTTTGTTTTTTGCTGTCGTGTTTAGCGGATTGAGTTTTATCCACCGGACTTTCCAGCTTTTCGAATTCCATACTTTTTTCATACCTTTGCCCCTCCAAAAGCAGGTGCTCATTATAGTGGGCTCCGTCACATAATTTAAGTATAAATACCGGTAAAAAGATGAATATTTCACAGGAAAAAATAGATAACCTGAATGCGATTGTAAAAATCAATATCGACCCTGCAGATTATCAGCCACGCGTTGACAAAGCGATTAAAGATCAGGCAAAAAAAGCTAAAATACCAGGGTTTCGCCCGGGTATGGTACCTGCATCACACATAAAAAGGATGTATGGAAAAAGCATTTTGGTTGATGAGATCAATAACTTGCTTTCGGATACGCTGAATAAATATCTGGAAGATGAGCAGCTGGAAGTATTAGGTCAGCCTTTGCCAAAAGTTGATGCGGCAAAGGAATATAACTGGGATTTTGCTGATAATTTTGAATTTAATTATGAGGTTGGTTTGGCGCCTGATTTTAAAATAGAATTTTCTAAGGCTGATCAATTAACCCAATACGTCATCAAAATAGACGATGAAACCTTAGCATCGCGTATAAAAAACATCCGTAAAAGCTATGGCAAAATGACAAATCCTGACGTATCGGCAGATGAGGATGTGCTTTATTCCGAATTAGTGCAGCTTTCGCCGGATGGTTCTGTTTTTGAGGACGGAATTACCAATACGGCATCTGTCCGTTTAGACCAAGTTAAGGATGAAGCTATTAAAGCATCATTGATTGGGTTGAAAAAGGACGATGTAGTTGTGCTGGATATTCAGAAAGCTTTTGATAACGATGCGGCAAAGGTTGCAGGGTTATTAAAGATTGACGAAGAGACAGCAGCCGATTTAAGGTCGAACTTCCGTTTAACCGTTAAAAATGTTAACCGTTTGGAGGAAGGCGATCTGAACCAGGAGTTCTTTGACAAATTGTTTGGTGAAGGTACAGTAACTACCGAAGAGGAATTCAGAACCCGGATAACTGCGGAGCTGGAAAGTATGATGATGCAGGATGCTGAACGCAAATTGCAGGATGATATTTACAAATACAGTTTAAGTAAGGTTAATTTTGAGCTGCCCGATGAGTTTTTGAAACGCTGGTTAAAAGCAACCAATGAAAAACTGACAGCCGAAGAGTTAGCCGGAGGTTATAACGATTTTGCCCAAAACCTGAAATGGACGCTGATTGAAAACAAGATCATAAAAGAAAATCACATCGAATTGAAATATGAGGAAGTTTTTGAGCTTGCAAAACAACGTTTGGACCAGCAGTTCAGAATGTACAGTCCTCAACCTTTAAGCGATGAGCAACTAGGACAGTACACGGTACAATATTTACAGAATAAAGAAAATGCTAACAAGATATTTGAAGAAGTAAAAGCATTGCGCGTATTCGATTATATTAAGGATGCAGTTACTTTGGAACAGAAAGAAATTTTAAATACTGAATTTAATAAAATTTAAGACTGAAAGTTCGAAAGACCGAAAGTCCGAAAGATAAAAGATAACCTTTTACTTTCGGACTTTTGTTTTGATAAATTGGGTTTGCTTTTCGCCTTCAACAAATAAATTTACTTTGAACAAACTTTACCGTTTGAAATGTATTTAAGTATAAACTATATTTATCGCGATTAAAACCCGCATCTAAACAAAAAGCCATGAGTAGTAATATTGATAAAAATGAATTCAGAAAATATGCTGTTAAACATCATCGTATTAACAGTATCTATGTAGATAAATTTATAGCAGGCGTTGATCGCAGCACACTTCCTACCGGGATGACTCCCTATATCATCGAAGAACGCCAGCTTAACGTAGCACAGATGGATGTGTTTTCGAGGCTGATGATGGACCGCATCATATTTTTAGGGGATGCGATTTATGAAAATATTGCAAACATTATTCAGGCTCAATTGCTATTCCTGCAATCAGCCGATGCTAAACGCGATATTCAGATCTACATCAACTCACCTGGAGGCTCCGTTTATGCCGGTTTGGGTATATACGACACGATGCAATTTATATCAAACGATGTTGCTACAATTTGTACAGGGATGGCAGCCTCTATGGCCGCAGTTTTATTATGTGCCGGTACAAATGGTAAACGGGCCGCATTGCCACATGCAAGGGTAATGATCCACCAACCATCAGGAGGTGCGCAGGGGCAACAATCAGATATCGAAATTACGTATCACGAAATTACAAAACTGAAAAAAGAATTATACCAGATCATTGCTGATCATAGCGGTGCGCCTTTTGAAAAAGTTTGGGATGCATCAGACCGCGACCATTGGATGATTGCAGAAGAAGCAAAGGAATTTGGTATGGTTGATGAAATTTTACGCGGAAATAATCCGAAAAAGTAAACAAATTAAAAGGAAAATCCGTTAAGCCGGAGATCATCCTGAAGGCATAAATTGCTTTTGTACCCCCAGGCTTTTTAATTTGCTAACAATTAGTTAATTTTGAGAAACAAAAATAAACCAGATGAATAAAAACAGCAAGGAAATCAGGTGTTCGTTTTGCGGAGCCGGTAAACAGGATTCCCTGATGCTGATTGCCGGGCTAGATGCACATATCTGCGATAAGTGTGTTAACCAGGCAAACGAAATACTGGCCGAAGAATTAAAGGTACGAAAGGTAAAATCATCGCCTTCTGCACCTGCAATGTTAAAACCAGCTGAAATAAAAGGCCATCTTGACCAGTACGTAATCGGTCAGGATGATGCAAAAAAAATACTAGCAGTAGCCGTATATAACCACTACAAACGTTTAAACCAGCGGATAGATAAGGATGAAGTTGAGATCGAAAAATCGAACATCATTATGGTGGGCGAAACAGGTACCGGCAAAACTTTATTGGCTAAAACGCTCGCTAAAGTGTTAAATGTCCCTTTTTGCATTTGCGATGCTACAGTATTAACCGAAGCAGGCTATGTAGGCGAGGATGTTGAAAGTATCCTTACCCGTCTGTTGCAATCTGCTGATTATGATGTAGCCACTGCCGAACGCGGTATTGTTTATATTGATGAGGTAGATAAAATAGCGCGTAAAAGTGACAATGCTTCTATTACCCGCGATGTATCCGGCGAAGGCGTACAACAGGCTTTGCTTAAAATACTGGAAGGTACCATGGTAAATGTACCGCCGCAGGGAGGGCGTAAGCATCCTGATCAAAAAATGATCACCGTTAACACGAATAATATTTTGTTTATATGCGGCGGCGCTTTTGATGGGATTGAAAGGAAGATAGCAAACCGTTTACGCACGCAAACAGTGGGTTATAAAATGAAGCGGGATGATGGCGAGGTTGATCTTAAAAACCTTTACAAATACATTACCCCGCAGGATTTAAAATCATTCGGATTAATCCCTGAGTTAATTGGCCGCTTGCCTGTGCTTACCTATCTGAATCCGTTAGACAGGGAAGCATTACATAATATTTTAACTGAACCCAAAAATTCATTACTTAAACAGTATAAAAAATTGTTTGAATACGAAGGAGTGAAGTTGGAATTTGAAAACGATGTGCTTGATTTTATTGTAGATAAGGCAGTAGAGTTTAAGTTAGGCGCCCGCGGACTACGTTCTATATGTGAGGCGATCATGATTGATGCCATGTTTGAGTTCCCGTCTAAAAAGGATGTGAAACGTTTAAACGTAACATTGGATTATGCGCACGAGAAGTTTGAGAAATCAGATCTTAAAAAATTAAAGGTGGCTTAATAATTAAAAAAAAGCCGCATATTATATTTGTTTAATGATAAGCCCTGGTTAATGCCGGGGTTTGTTGTATCTTCCCCTTGCCCCAAAGGGATAATTTTTGTAAATGATCTAAGGTATTGTATAATGAATGAGCACTTAGAAATAAAAAAAGAGGAGCAACCTCTAACAAAGGTGAAAAAAGTGAAGGAAGTAAATAGTCCTGTAAAGTCCGGCTTAAAGACAAAAGAGGCAATAGTAAGCAATTGGCTGCCCCGTTATACCGGCCGTGCGCTTCCCGACTTTGGCGAGTACATCATCCTTACCAACTTTTCAAAATACATCCACCTTTTTTCGCAGTGGAATGAAGATGCTCCTATATTGGGAATTGACAAACCTATGCAGAGCGTAACTGCCAACGGCATCACCATCATAAATTTTGGAATGGGAAGCTCTGTTGCCGCCACTATAATGGATCTGCTTACTGCAGTACATCCTAAGGCGGTGATATTTTTGGGAAAATGCGGCGGTTTAAAAAAGAAAAATAAAGTAGGGGATTTGATACTGCCTATAGCCGGAATAAGAGGTGAAGGTACTTCCAATGATTACCTGCCGGCTGAGGTGCCCGCACTGCCGGCATTCGCGCTGCAAAAAGCAATATCAACCACCATTCGCGATTTTGGGCGTGATTACTGGACCGGTACCTGTTATACCACCAACCGACGGGTTTGGGAGCACGATAAGGAATTTAAAAAGTACCTTAAAGAACTAAGGGCCATGGCTATTGATATGGAAACAGCAACCATATTTACCACTGCATTCGCCAATAAAATACCAGCAGGTGCCTTGTTGCTGGTATCAGACCAGCCCATGATCCCTGAAGGTGTTAAAACCGCCGAAAGTGACTCATCCGTTACCGACCAATTTGTTGAAACACATTTAAAAATTGGCATTGAATCGTTAAAACAATTAATCAATAAGGGCTTAACAGTGAAGCATTTGATTTTTTAGCAAACCCAATCAATCTAATCAACAACTCACTTAATCAACTTACATCAAGGATATATCATTTAAGATAGGTAATTTTGAGCATGTGGTACAATAATATATTAGAAACCATCGGTAATACGCCAATGGTTAAATTAAATAAGGTAACCAAAGATATCCCGGCAACGGTTTTGGCTAAAATTGAAACCACTAATCCCGGTAATTCAATCAAAGACCGTATGGCTCTTAAAATGATTGAAGATGCCGAAAAAAGTGGCAAGCTGAAACCCGGATGGACCATTATAGAGGGTACATCGGGCAATACGGGTATGGGCTTGGCTATAGCCGCCGTTATAAAAGGTTACAAATGTATTTTTACCAGTACTGATAAACAATCAAAAGAAAAGTTTGATGCCTTGCGTGCTTTTGGCGCCGAGGTAATTGTTTGTCCCACTAATGTTGACCCGGAAGATCCGCGTTCTTATTATTCTGTTTCATCACGACTGGAACGTGAAGTTCCCAATTCGTGGAAGCCAAACCAGTATGATAACTTATCCAATTCGCAGGCACACTATGAGCAGACAGGGCCAGAGATATGGGAACAAACCGAAGGTAAGATCACACACCTGGTAGTAGGGGTAGGTACCGGCGGAACAATCTCCGGCACAGCAAAGTACCTGAAGGAAAAGAATCCAGCCATACAGATTTTAGGGATAGATACTTATGGATCGGTATTTAAAAAATATAAGGAAACCGGCATTTTAGATAAAAATGAGATCTATCCATATATTACAGAAGGTATTGGCGAGGACTTTTTACCGGCGAATGTCGATTTTAGCCTGATAGATCATTTTGAAAAGGTAACAGATAAAGATGCCGCTTTAATGACCCGCGAAATTGCGCGTAAAGAAGGAATTTTTGCCGGTAACTCAACCGGATCAGCTGTTGCTGGTGTATTGCAGATGAAGGATAAGTTTAAGGCAGGCGATGTAGTGGTAATTATTTTCCCGGATCACGGATCACGCTATATGGGTAAAATGTATAACGATGATTGGCTGCGCGATCGCGGGTTTTTAAAAGAAGAAAAATTAACCGCCCGTCATATCATCCAAAAGAAAGAAAACCAGCAAATAGTAACTATTGATTGCGAGGCGACCATTTTGGAAGCGATAAACACCATTAAGTCACTCAATATTTCGCAGATTCCGGTTACGCAAAAAGGCATGGTAATCGGCAAAATAACCGAAAGTGATATACTGAATTCTCTGATTGAAAACCCTTCCATAAAATCTCAGCCAATAAAGAATATCACAACCGGCCCTTTTCCTTTTGTTGACCTTAACACATCTATCGATAAAATATCTGCCATGATCAATAAGGATAATATTGCGGTATTGGTTGAAAGTGAGGGCGAGATAGAGATCATTACGCAGTATGATATTATCAATGCTATTTCGGCTTAGTGGGAGTTAAAGGCTGAGGGTTTAAACGCATTAGACTTACGAAGTTTCTAAAACTTCGTAAGTCTTTCTTGATAAAGGCTGGTTAATTTTCAAATTCCAAATCTTCAAATCAAGCTATCGGATTAATGGACTTTAGCTGAGGTATCTTTTCAAAATCCTTTAGATTTCTTGAGTAAATTGTTAACTCATGGACTATGGCAGTAGCGGCAATAAGACTGTCACCTAATTTTAGATTGAATGTTTTTCGAATGTCAATCGCGGTATCAAAGACTTGTTGTGATGGAAAAATGCTAGGAATAATTTTAAAGACATCTTTAAGATAAGCTTCCTCTTCTTTTGTCAATTTGTGATAGCCCAAAACCTCCACTTTTGTGATTTCTGAAACGAAAGTTGATTCTTTTAGAAAAATGTTTTTTAAATAGTTGTACTGGGATAAATAAGAGTATAAAATAATGTTGCTATCAATCAGGAATATACTTATTTTGAAAATGGAAGTTCGCGGTCTTCTCTTTGATTCCGCTCCCATTCAGCTGCATCTCCAAAAGAGGGTGGGGTGCTTGCTTTGAAATTAAGAATACGTTTTATTATTTCCTCTTTTTCAATTTTCTCGTCAATCAGCTTGCCGCGCTGTTCTATGATCACATCCAATTTTTTTGCCAACGCGATTATCTTAGAGAGACTCTTTTCGTTGTTGCTTTTTAAGATAAGTTCCATAAAATAATTTATTATAACTATAGACTATTTCAAAATTACGAAATTTTATATTAAATCGCTGAGACTTACGAAGTTTCTAACACTTTGTAAGTCTTTCTTGATCAAAGGCTGGCTAATTTTCAAATTCCCAAATTAAAAATTACTGTAATCGTTTCCATGCAAGTTCCTTTTTATACGCTTCATTAACTATAGGCTGCGGGTGAACCAGTAAAAAAATAGCGGTTCCTTTTTCCATTGCAAGGGGATTGTCTACTTCACCTATTTTACGGTAACTTTCAAGGTGGGATGCAAATTTTTTAACATTGCCGCCGCCCTGGTCATCTACATAAATAATGTATTGCCCATCCAGGTTATCGGGTGCCCATAGGGTAAAGCTGCTGTTGAGCGATATTACATCGGGTAAATGGTATTGCTTGCCAAAATGATGAATAGCTCCGGCTTCGCCATAATTATCGGCATAGATCTGGGTGTGTTTTTGTTGTTCCGGCGTAAGCTCGTTCCATGCTTTGGCCACTTTTGCGGTCATTTCATCCCAGCCCAGCATATCCCCGTAATCCTGGGTAGTGGGGTGCACTTTATGGTCTTCCCAGGTAACCGCAAACTGTAGAAAGCTAAGGTTATTATGTGCAAATTTAAAAAAAGCGAGCGTTGAGTTTAAAGGTAAAACTGGCAGCACCATCGGAAATAAAAGAAGATTCGGTACGGTAAAAAGGGCTATTGTTAAGCCGCGTAACACATAACCGCTTGTTTTTAACCATCGTTCAAAGCCAAATGCGCCTGCTGCAAACAGCATGGGATAAGCGCCAAACAAATAATAGTTTTTGCCATTCATTAGGAGTAAAAATGTGAATATTAAAATAAACGCAATGGCCAGGAATTGGAACTTATGCAGGCGGAACGAGAATAATAAAAATATAAGGCCGGTAAGCCATACAAATAGGGCTACTCCGTTAACCATAAGTTCCTGTTTAATAAAATCCGATGGTTTTATAAAATCGAGTTGCTTTTCCCGGAGCGTTCTCATATGGGTAATTACAGGGAAATGATGCGTAATCTGCCATGCCAGGTTTGGTAAAAATATCAATATCGCAAGGATAGCGGCCCCTATAATATGCCTGTTTAACAACATTTTACGTTGTTTGCTGATAACAATGCCAAAAATTAGTGCGAATGTAAAAAAGGCCATGGAATATTTGGTTAATAAACCAAAGCCAATTACAATCCCCAAAAAATATAAATATTTAACAGATGAGGTATTACAGTATTTTGTAAGCAGCCAAACTGCCAAAACCCACCAAAATTGATCAAATACAACGGGCTGAAACAGGTAACCGCTTGCCACAAATGCAGGTGAAAATATAAGGGCCAGGCAGGCCAATGCAATAGCGAATTTTTTGCCGCCTAGTTCAGCAGTAATTAAACCGGTAAGCCAAACGATCAATCCGCTGCAGATTGTTGGGAATATCCTTGCTGCAAAAACTGAATTGCCAAAAACAACAGATGAAATCTTTGCCAGCAGGCCGATAAAAGGCGGCACTTCCTTATATCCCCAATCCAGGTGGTCGGCAAGTACCAGGTGTAGCAGCTCATCCCGGTGAAAACCGAAATGGCTAATTGCCAGCAAGTTTAAACCGATTTTAATAAATACAAAGATGAGGATGAAGCTCGAATAGGTTGACCTCCGGTTTTTATAAGGCATCTTACAATCAGGTTTGCTGATAAAGGTAGTGATTTGAGGCTAAAGGCGAAAGGTAAAAGAGAAAAGGTAAATAGTGAAAGATATTACAGGTTTTGATCTCCAAATAAACCTTTCACCCTTTACTTTTAAGCTTTAATCTCCTTGTTAAATCCTCTTGATATTGGCTCCGAGCGCAATAAGGCGCTGGTCGATGTGCTGATATCCACGTTCTATCTGTTCAATATTATAGATGGTTGATTTACCTTTTGCTGATAATGCAGCTATTAGCAGCGATACACCGGCACGTATATCAGGTGAGGTCATAGATATGCCCCGTAATTGTACTTGTTTATCCAGGCCGATAACTGTGGCACGGTGCGGATCGCATAGAATGATCTGGGCGCCCATATCCAGGAGTTTATCAACAAAGAACAACCTGCTCTCAAACATTTTCTGGTGAATCAATACTGAACCTTTGGCTTGTATGGCTACCACCAGGCAAATGCTCAGTAAATCTGGGGTAAAACCGGGCCAGGGAGCGTCAGCGATGGTCATGATGGAACCATCAATAAAGGTCTCTATTTCGTAGTGCTTTTGTGCGGGGATATAAATATCATCGCCCCTTAACTCTAACTTAATTCCCAAACGCCGGAAAACATCCGGTATCATACCCAATTCCTGGTAATGCACATCTTTAATGGTGATCTCAGATTCAGTCATGGCAGCGAGACCAATGAATGAGCCGATCTCTATCATATCAGGCAGTAAACGGTGCTCGGTGCCGCCTAATTCTGTAACGCCTTCAATGGTTAGCAGGTTAGAGCCAATACCACTTATTTTAGCGCCCATGCGGTTAAGCATTTTGCACAATTGCTGTAAATAAGGTTCACAAGCTGCATTATAAATAGTAGTTGTTCCTTTTGCCAGCACGGCAGCCATAACTATATTGGCAGTTCCGGTAACTGATGCCTCATCCAGCAATATATAAGTACCCTTTAAATTAGAGGCATCTACATTAAAAAAACCGTTGGAAGGATCATAGTTGAATTGTGCTCCAAGCTTTTCAAAACCAAGGAAGTGCGTATCCAAACGACGCCGGCCAATTTTATCGCCGCCTGGCTTTGGGATAGATGCCTTGCCAAAGCGTGCTAAAAGCGGGCCAACTATCATGATAGAACCTCGTAAACTACCGCCTTTTTGTTTAAAAGCATCTGAAAGGAAAAAATCAAGATCAATATTTTTCGCTTCAAAACTATAGGTGTCGGGCGCAAGTTTTTCAACGACCACACCCATATCCCCCAATAATTCTATCAGTTTATTTACATCTTTTATATCAGGGATATTACTGACAGTTATTTTTTGACTGGTTAAAAGAACCGCCGAAAGAATTTGCAAAGCCTCGTTCTTTGCTCCCTGAGGCGTAATTTCGCCTTTTAGCGGCGTGCCGCCATATATTTCAAATGCGTCGGTCATAAGTAGATAACAGGTTATTTGTCCATGGACAAGGGTCCACAGGCCATGGCTTTTTGTTAATAATTATAAACAAGTTTATATAATTCCATCAACATCAGTTGATGGAATTATCGGCTAAATTATTAATACTTTTTAGAACCGCCGGTATTACGGTTACGATTTTGGTTGTTATTGTTGCGGGGGTTATTATTGTTATTGGTACGCCCGCGGTTGTTCTGGTTATTATTGGTGCGTCCGCGATTGTTCTGATTATTGTTTGTGTGTGTATTAGGACGATATTCAACGCGGTTAAGGTTGATGTTTTCTTCCAGTTTTAACTGACCGCCGGATAAAGCGTATAAATCAGATAATATGCTCTCATCGGTAACTGAATCTTTGTTCCATTGTACATACGCCATTTTCATAAAATTGGCAACAGCCTGCACCATATGACGTTTACGCTCAGGATCTTCAATGCTTTTGGCTTTTTCAATCATCAGCTCGATGGTTTTACCGTAATGCTTGTATTTGATACGCTGATGAGGGTATCTTAATGGCTCCGGTTTCATGTGGATGGCCTCCGGGGAAGGTTTTGGATACGGCGAATCGACATCAATCTGGAAATCAGAAATAATGTGCAGGTGATCCCACAGTTTGTGTTTAAAGTCGGCAACGTCACGTAAATGCGGGTTTAAAAACCCCATAAGGTCAATAACTACCTGCGCATAGCGGTTACGTTCTTCTCTTGTTGGCAAAGCAACAATATACTTGACCATATTCTGTACGTTACGGCCATATTCCGAAAGTATAAGTTTATTCCGGGTTGAGTTATAATCAAAAATTTCAGGCATAGTTTTATTAGCTATGTAAGTATTCAGTTTAACGAAAGTTTAAAATTAGCACAGACATTTTTCCTTGATAAGCCAGGAATTAGAGGCTAAAGTTGAATTTATTTGTAGAAGTAACGCAAATATAAAGTAAAAGTGTGAAATGTTTAGCATGATGTAAATAATAATTTAAGAGTCGGAGAGTCCGAAAGACCGGAAATAGCCGGGAAGAAATGATGAACGATATTTTCAACAAAAAGATAAGCCCAACCCGCTAATTATTATCTTCGTGCATGACGCAACTCCTCATTACCAAAATAGATATTTACCGTTTCAGTATCCCTATGGAGCCATTTACCATTGCCACGGGAACGATGGATCATGCTCAAAATGTATTTATAAGAGTGCACACTGACGCAGGTTTTTACGGTGTAGGAGAATGCTCCGCTTTTCCGGCAATAGTTGGAGAAACGCAGGATACCTGTTTATTTATGGCGCGCGAATTTGCTAAATTATGGATAGGAAAGGATGCATTAGATATACCAGGCCGTTTGGCAGAGCTGCACTCTTTCACTGCTGGAAACACCACCATAAAGAGTGCTTTTGACATGGCGTTATATGATATTGCGGCCAAACACGCTGGTTTGCCTTTATATAGTTTTTTAGGAGGTGAGAGACGTATAGTTGAATCGGATATAACTATCGGGATTTCATCGCCGGATGTAATGGCCTAAACGGCTGTGATATTCAAAAAATCCGGTGCAAACATTTTGAAAGTAAAATTGGGTAAAAATGCAGTTGAAGATGTTGAACGCGTTAAACAGATCCGTACCGCTGCGGGTATTGAAATGAAAATACGGATTGATGCGAACCAGGGGTGGAGTTATGACGATGCGGTTTACGGCTTAAAAGCGATGGGGAAATACAATATTGAATTTTGTGAACAACCAATGCGCACCTGGTATGACGATCATCTGCCTGCATTAATGCAGCATTCGCCGATAAAAATAATGGCTGATGAAAGCGTATACAACCACCACGATGCCCGTAAACAGATCAACAGTGGATCGTGCCATTATATCAACATAAAAATGGCAAAATCAGGCGGCATATTTGAAGCAAAGCAAATTCATGATCTTGCTGCAGAAAGAGCGATCGCCTGTATGATGGGAGGGATGCTGGAAAGCCGGATTGCTTTAAGCGCCAAACTGCACTTTGTGTATGCCAGTCCTAATATTGAGTTTTATGATATGGATACATGTATGCTCGGCCATTTGCAAGACCCGTGCGTAGGTGGTGTTACTTACCATGGGTACAAATTAAATATAGCTGATACTCCGGGTATCGGAGCTGATGCTGACGAGGCCTTTTTGGATGAATGCGAGCAATTTACCGTCTGAATCAGAATTTACAGAATTTTTGAATTAACAGAATGCCTATCTAAACATCATGACATCTTGAAAATTCCAAAATTCTGTAAATCCTGATTCAAACAATATTTATAATTATTCACTTAATTCTGCAAAGTACTTATGAAACAGCGGGATAGTTTCAATGCCCTTGTAGTAATTGAATATATCATATTTTTCGTTAGGCGAATGCAGTGCATCACTATCCAGGCCAAAACCCATTAATACTGTTTTAATGCCCAATTCAGCTTCGAACAAAGCAACTATAGGTATGCTGCCGCCGCCGCGGGTAGGTATAGGCTCTTTCCCAAAGGATTCTGTTATTGCTTTTTGTGCAGCACGGTATGCAATACTGTCGGTAGGGGTAACCACAGGTTCACCGCCATGGTGCGGAGTTACCTTAACTTTCACAGAAGCCGGTGCTATCTTTTCAAAATGTGCAGTAAATAATTGGGTAATTTCTTCGGATGTTTGATCAGGAACCAGGCGCATAGAAATTTTTGCTTGCGCTTTTGATGGCAGCACCGTTTTTGCACCTTCACCAATGTATCCGCCCCAAATGCCATTTACTTCCAGGGTAGGGCGAGTGCCTGTGCGCTCAAATGTGCTATAGCCTTTTTCGCCCCAAAGCTCATTTACATCCAGGTCCTTTTTATATTCGTCCTCGTTATAGGGTGCGTTATTCAGCGCCTTACGTTCGGCATCAGTTAACTCAACTACTTTATTGTAAAAGCCCGGTATGGTTATATGGTTGTTTTCATCATGTAAGGAAGCAATCATTTTAGCCAGTATAGTAGCGGGATTTGCAACCGCACCACCGTACACGCCTGAATGCAGATCGCGGTTAGGACCGGTTACTTCAACCTCGAGATATGATAAGCCACGCAAGCCGGTTTCGAGCGACGGGTTTTCCATGCTGATCATGGAGGTATCCGAAATTAACACAACATCGGCTTTTAACCTGGTTTTGTGTTGTTTTACAAAGATGCTTAAATTTGACGATCCAACTTCCTCTTCACCCTCTATCATAAATTTGATATTGCAGGGTAAGGTGCCGGTTTGCATCATGAGTTCAAAGGCTTTTACATGCATATAAAACTGACCCTTGTCATCGCAAGCGCCGCGGGCATATATTTTGCCATCGCGTACGGTTGGTTCAAAAGGCGGCGTTTTCCATAATTCAAGCGGATCAGCTGGTTGTACGTCATAATGCCCGTAAACCAAAACGGTAGGTTTTGATGCATCTGTAATCTTTTCGCCATATACAATAGGGTTGCCGGCTGTTTGGCAAACCTCCACATGTTCAGCGCCAGCCTCAAGCAACTTTTGCGCCACAAAATCGGCGGTTTTCAGAATATCCTGTTTGTATTTGGGGTCAGCACTAACGGATGGAAGGCGAAGCAGCTCAAACAATTCATCTAATAAACGTTGTTTGTGCTGTTCTACATATTGTTTTATAAGCTCCATAATCAAGAATTTGGGGCAAATATAATGTTTAAAGGTTTTCCCAATAGAAAAACCCGAATACCTTTTAATATTATTCCTGTTGCCTAACAGATTCAAAAACCATAAAACAAAAAAATTTGACCCGAGGATCAAATTTTAAATATTCTATGTAAATATTAGCTTTAACGTTAATGCAAAGGCTGATTATTGAAAGTCACCGGTTCCGGTAACTGTTTTTTCTATCAGGTCACCTGTTCCAGTAACTGTTTTTTCTATCAGGTCACCGGTTCCGGTAACTGTTTTTTCCATCAGGTCAGCGGTTCCGGTAACTGTTTTTTCCATCAGGTCACCTGTTCCGGTAACTGTTTTTTCCATCAGGTCAGCGGTTCCAGTAACTGTTTTTTCCATCAAGTCACCTGTTCCAGTAACTGTTTTTTCTATCAGGTCACCGGTTCCGGTAACTGTTTTTTCGCCTATTGTAATTGAATTAGCAGGTGATTTGATATTGATGGTTTGGGCTGAAGTTGAGAGAGCAACAACCGAACCTAATACAAATGCCGCAGAAAAGAGTGCTTTTTTCATAATGAGTGTCAATGAATTTGTTAATTTAAAAAGGTGTTATATTATTTATCAATTATTGTTTATTAACTTTTTCGTATGTGATTTCTTGAAATCATATACGAACACAAACGCACCAACCAATTCAGGATTAAATACTGAATTGGATTTATAGCAAGAGCAAAAGTTGCTGACGCTATACTGGTAATTCTTAATAAAAAAAATATTGAAACAATTGGCACGATGTGGAAATTTGATAAAAAATTTCGGTTTAAGTGCTGATTTACAAGAAGTTGAAAATTTGATTTAAGATTATTTCAGAGATTTAAAGGAATGAGAAAAGCCAATCTACTTGTCAGATCATCAAAAAAATACTTAATCAAAAATTTACTTATTGTTGTCCAATAATTTATCAGTGGTAAAAGTAAATAATTTATATTAACAAAGCAATAAAAATTAAATATTCTTTTTCCGGTTATTTGGATAGTTGATCTGCCGTTATTTAAATAATGAGCTAAATTATAATCCTTTCTAAATAGAGCGTTCTTTTGTATATTTAATAATTTGCATCGATCTGATATTAACTATAACTTTCTATCCTTTTTAACGTAATAGTTCTCTAATGAAGAAATCTTTCCTGTTAATTTTTTGGGTTTTTCTGGCATTGTCGTCTTTTGCAAAGGGAATAGATGATAGTGCGGGTTTGGATACTAACAAGGTTATTAAATTAAATAAGCAAGGTTTTGCTATACGATTTACTAATCCGCACCAAACTGTTATTGATGCTGGAAAAGCGTTAGAAATAGCACAAAAATTAAATTACGAAGTTGGTATTGCTGAGTCATGGCGTATTATGGGTATAGGAAACTATTATTTAAGTCAATATGTAAAAGCAATAGATAATTATTTAACCGCTCTTAGTTACTTTGAAAAAATTAATGATTTGCGGGGCCAGGGAAAAGTATATAATAATATTGGAAATTTATACCGTGATAATGATCTTGACCAGGCATTGGAGTATTTCCAAAAATCATTGGCAATTGCCAAAAAACTATCTGACAATAAATTAATGGCTCCGATATATATGAACATGGGCAATGTTTATTATAGTAAAAAAAGCTTCAATCAGGCGCTAAGTTTTTATAACAAAAGCAATGAAATGTTTATTGCTTTAAAAGATTCAGTTAACCTGGTACAATGCATGCAAAACAAAGGAGTTGTATATTATAGTCTTAACCAGTTTGAAAAGGCAGAAAGCTTATTGTTAGCGGCTAACGCGGGAGCTCAAAAATTGGATTTAAATGAATCCGTAGCTCGCATTGATCTCACGCTTGCCGATTTATATATCCGGCAAAATAAATTTAATGAAGCGGAGAAAACGATAGCTGAAGGCGTAAATTTATCAAATATTGTTAATAATGATAAAACCAAATACGATTTTAAGTATACAAGCTTTCAACTCGATTTAAAACAAAAAAACTATGAACATGCTTTAAATCACCTCTATAACATTTATAAACAAGACAGTGCTGTATACCGGGAAAACTCATCCACACAAATAAATTTGATACAGGAACAGTTTAAACAGCAAGCCCGCCAAAGGGAAACAGAAATATTACGTCAACGCCAGAAATATGACCGTGTAAGATTTTGGGGAGTAACCATTATGGCTGGCCTGTTATTGATCTTGGTTGCCGTTTTAATAAACAATGTGAAGCGTAAAGCCCGCACTAATATTCAACTTACTAATCTTAATGCGGAAGTATCAAGGCAAAAGGATAACCTTGACAGGATAAATCACCACCTGGAAGAAATAATTGATGAAAGGACCAAAGACCTGCAGGTGAAAAATAAAAAGCTTTCCGAATATTCCTCTTATCTGTCTCATCAGATACGCGGGCCTATTGCTACCTTAAAGGGTTTAATGAACCTCGAAAAGGAGGGATTGGTTGATCAGCCCGAATGTATCCGGATGATGAATAAATGCGTAGGCGAAATTGATGATAAAATTATTGAAATGAGCGACATGCTTCATGATCCGGGGAGGAAAGGATTTTAGTCGGAACCTGCAAAATTTAATCAAGGCTACGTCGTAGCATTAATACATCTTATAGTTAGCAGTAGCGGCAATTTAAGCAGCAAGTCTAAAAAAGTTTCCTAACTGGGTAAAGTGGAATGAATTTGTGCTTCAATCAATCCAAGGTATATACAATACCGGGATATCATTTGAAGGATAAGCAACTGGCGATGCTTTTTATATCCTTTGGTTTCGAAGGCCAGTGTTTCTGGTCCCGCTGTAACAAAAAATCTGACTTCTCCGTCACTTGGATTAAATCTCGATTTCATATCAAATACCTTTACCTTTAATTTGCTGTTCGGGTCATGAATAGTCCCATTTTTTAAAGCTTCGTCCTTTGGAATTGATATTAGATAATTTGACATGCCAGATAATTTATTTTCTGTGCCAATACAATTTTTACTCCAAAATCATCTTCGGTTGGGCTATAAAGTATTTTAGAACTTTATTATAAAGGAATTAGTATAAAATTTCGACAAAAAACCATATTAAAACCCCGTCAACGCATTAAAGTGAAGACAGGGTTGTCGTATTTTTTGAACAGTATATGAGTTTTATTAAACCGAGGCAGACGTTCTGTTATGTAATTCTTCATACAGAAGGATTACTTTGCGCTGTAAACTTGCAATTTCAGCTTCACGGTCAATGATCTTCTTTTGAGCAATGTTTATATTGGAAATCTGAGGTTCAACATCTTTGGCATCTAAGGCTAATAACATTACTACATTTACTTCGTATATGTTAGCAATTTGTTCAAGACGGGATAAATTGATATCAGTAACACCCGTTTCAATTTTTGAAAAGGCCGGAATTGAAATTCCTAAGCGGTTTGCTACATCCTCCTGGCTCCAGCCACGTTGATGACGAATAGTCCTGATGTTTTGGCCAACTGATTTGTTGGTTTTCTTTTTTAATGTTTCATTCATAACAATTGCTCAATAGTTTAAGATTAACGAGGTTAAATACAAGCCAAATTCTGTGCCATTATTAATTATTGGGCAAAATGAACTTGCGAAACAATTAATAAATGTCTTATCAAAAAAAGTGTGGAATCTATTCCACAAATATTGGGAATTATTTTCGTTTTATTTAAACTATTCGCAGTTTTGCAAACTTAAGAAGCAATTGTTTCTGTCCAATTTCTTTAAAAAAAATAGTCGCTTTTATATCGGGCTTGTTTCCTTCAAGGCTTAATACCTTTCCAAATCCAAATCTTTCATGTTCAACCTCCATACCCACCTGCAGGTTTGATGTATCTGATGGTGCAAAGCCGGCCGACGGAACATGGGCTTTTGCTAATATCGATGTTGTTTTAACCGTTGGTTGCTTAGGCTTTGAAAATGTATCGCCACGGCTGCTCCACGCATTTCTGTCATCATCAAAAAAAGGATTGCTGCTGTTTACCGGTTTTGCTGTAAAGTCAAGCTCCAGGTATTTTGCATCAATTTCATCAAGGAAACGACTTGGCTCACAGTTAATCAGCGTTCCAAATTTAAAACGAGAGGTTGCATAGCTTAAAGTAAGTTTATTTTCGGCACGTGTGGTTGCCACATAAAACAAGCGGCGTTCCTCTTCAAGATCGCTTCTTGAATTCAATGACATTTGTGAAGGAAATAAATTTTCTTCCAAACCAACCACATAAACCTGCGGAAACTCCAGCCCCTTGGAAGAGTGGATGGTCATTAACGACACCGTGTCTGCATCGGGGTTATTATCTTTATCGTCGTTGGTGAGCAAGGCAACATCCTGCATAAATACGTCCAGCCCTTTTTCTTCAAGATCTTCTCTTTCCGAAAATTCTTTGATCCCGTTTAAAAGCTCCTGTATGTTTTCGTAACGGTTAAGCCCTTCCACTGATTTGTCTTCATACAAATCTTTTAACAAGCCTGAGTGCTGCGCTATATGAAGCGCTGATTCATAAGCTGTAAGGGTTTTGGTGAGCACCTGGAAGCTCTGGATCATGGTAGCAAAAATACCCACAGATGCTGATGTACGGCCATCCAGGTACTTTGACGGGTTAATGATCACTTCCCACGGTGTAATTTTATTTTGGTCGGCGCTAACGATGATACGGTCAACCGTGGTATCGCCAATGCCTCGCCGGGGATAATTTATAACACGTTTTAATGCCTCTTCATCATTCGGGTTAAAGGTTAACCTGAAATAGGCAATCAGGTCCTTTATTTCTTTACGTTGATAAAAAGATAAGCCTCCATATATTTTATAGGGTGTGCCCATTTTGCGCAACGCTTCTTCCATTGACCGCGATTGTGCATTGGTGCGATATAAAATTGCAAAATCATGCCATTTTAAACCCCTGGTGCTGCGTTCCTGCATAATGGATTCGGCAACCAGCTTCCCTTCTTCATTATCGCTGAAAGCACGCATTACCTTTATCTTGTCACCGGCTTCTTTTTCAGAAAATACATTTTTTTTAAGCTGTTCCTTATTGTTTGAAATGATGCTGTTGGCAACGTTCACTATATTTTGGGTAGAGCGGTAATTTTGTTCCAGCTTAAATATTTTAAGGTCCGGGTAATCCTTTTCAAAGTTGAGTATGTTCTGAATGTTAGCCCCTCTGAAAGCGTAGATACTTTGTGCATCGTCTCCAACCACACATATGTTTTCGTTAACGGCGGCCAGTTTTTTTACAATAAGGTATTGCGAAAAGTTGGTGTCCTGGTACTCGTCAACCATCAGGTACTTAAATTTGTGCTGATATTTGTTTAATACTTCAGGGTATCTTTTAAGCAACTCGTTTGTTTTATACAAAAGGTCGTCAAAATCCATAGCACCTGCACGGTAACACCTGTTTGCATAATTTTCATAAACTTTACCTAAATGAGCCCTGCCTGAAGAAAGGTCATCCGCCTGTATTTGTTCGTTTTGCTGGTATTCCTGCCATGATACCAGGTTGTTTTTTGCGGCTGATATGCGGTTATGTACAAAATTTGGACTATACAGTTTATCGTCCAGGTTCATTTCTTTTAAAATGGCCCTTAGCACGCTTTTACTGTCATCGGTATCATAAATAGTAAAATTATTCGGATACCCTATTTTATCCGCTTCAACTCTGAGGAGCTTTGCAAAAACGGAGTGGAAAGTTCCCATCCATATATTTTTGGCGTCGGGCCCTACCAGGTGGGTAATCCGGTCGCGCATTTCACGTGCAGCTTTATTGGTGAAGGTAAGTACGAGTATATTAAAAGCATCAACCCCGTTACGGATCAGATGTGCAACACGATAGGTGATAACCCTGGTTTTGCCCGATCCGGCGCCGGCAATGATCATTACCGGACCCTTTATTTGCTGTACAGCCGCCTTTTGCTCCGGGTTTAATCCCTCTAAATAATCCAAATTCTTTTCCTCTTTTCTGTTAGGGCGAAATTAGGATTTTGTGCTGAAAGGCGAAAGGGAATTTCTGATTTCGGATGTTCTATTTCGGATTTTATTTTTAATGCTGATAAAGCTTACATTATTAAAGCGTGCTGTAAATCTGCCCTGGCCAAAAAAAAGACCTGGCTTAAAACCAGGTCTTTCCTTAAAGATATTTTAATTCCGGAATCAAATTATTTTCCGCTCCACTCGTTATTTTTCCTGTCCACATCAGGTAGCTGATGGTCAGGGTCAAGCTCCAGGGATTGGAGAGCAGAAGTTGACGGATATACAAAGGTCCATACACCGTTACGCTGCCAGATATTTACCGGCAGGTTGATAGTTTCCACTTTGCCATTGGCCTGCGTAATTTTCAGGATCACCGGCATGGCCATTTTTTCTTTATTTACCAGGGTGATCAATGAACCGTTGGCCGGATCATCCTTAACATACTTAACAGATTGTATTGCCTGGTCGAGTTTCCATGTAGTAAAGAACCATGGTTTAAAAAACCAGTTAAGATCCTCGCCGGAAGCGTCATTCATCGCCCTGAAAAAGTCATAAGGCAATGGATGTTTAAATGCCCAGTGCTTAACGTATTCGTGAAAAGCATAATCAAAACGATCAGGGCCAAGCACTACATTGCGCAGCATATCTAACCCTAATGCGGTTTTGTTATAATATTGGCCGTAATCATTAATAGCTTCTGGAGCCAGCATCAATGGGTCTTTAGCTCTGCTCATCATACGTGCAATGCCGTTTGCCGCCCTGTTCTTACTATTAAAATATTCGCCGTTGTTAAATTTAAGGGTTGAGTACTCATTGATAAAAGTATTAAAGCCTTCATCCATCCACATGTATTTGCGCTCGTTTGAACCAACGATCATCGGAAACCAGTTATGGCCTATTTCATGGGTAATATCGCCCCAAAGAGCCCCGTTCTTTAAATTACTTAAACAGAAGATAATACCCGGGTATTCCATACCCAAAGCAACACCTGATACGCTTACAGCCGAGTTCCACGGATACTCAAAGTATTCTTTCGAGTAAATTTCCATACTGTTTTTTAAATACTCGGTAGAACGGCCCCATGAATCATTTCCGGCACTTTCAACTGGATAAGTGCTCATGGCAATCCCTTTCCGGCCCGAAGGAAAATTTACCCTTGCAGCATCCCAGATGAATGCGGTTGATGCAGCCCAGGAAACATCACGCGTGTTCAACATTTTAAAATGCCAGGTTAATGTGCCTTTAAACGGATGTGTAGCTGCTTGTGTAACTTCATCAGGACTAATGATCATAACAGTTTTATCGCTGTTACGCGCTTCTGCAAGGCGGTTTTGCTGTGTGGTGCTAAGCACTTCTTTTGCGTTTAACAGATCCCCCGAACCGGCAACGGTCATGTTTGCGGGAGCGGTTATGTAGTAATCATAATCACCATAATCACAATAAAACTCGCCTAAGCCCATGTAAGGTAATGTGTTCCATCCTTCAACATCGTCATACACGCACATGCGCGGGTACCATTGCGCCAATTCATACACATAACCGTCCTTGAATTTTTTACGGCCCATGCGGTCGGCGCCGTAAAATGGTATCGAAAAGCTATAATTAACTTTCACCTGTATTTTTTCACCTTTCGCGCCCATCGGGGTATTTAATCTCAGTTGCATGCGGGCGTCTGTAATAACGGGATCAACTTTATAAGTTTGCCCTTTATACGTAACCGATACCGATTCAACATGATAACCGCCGCGGCCGAAACCTTTTACATCAAAGCGATCGCCACCAATTGGTGTGGTTGCTGCACCGCGCGAATCTGGCTTAAAAAGGTTTTGATCAAGCTGTAACCATAAGTAGTCAAGGTTGTCCGGACTGTTGTTGGTATAGTTTATGGTTACCTCACCGGTAATGGTGGTATCCTGGGCAGTTTCGTTAATACTTGCCTTAATCATATAGTCGGCACGGTTTTGCCAGTAATGCTCGCCAGGCTGTCCGTTTGCCGAGCGGGTATTTCCGCTGGTCACCGGCCAGGTGACGGGACCAAAAACCTCCTGGTGATCGTATTTTATAGAATCTGATGGCGTTTGTGCTCTGGTTGTTGTTGCTGTGATCAGGAGTAAACCCAACGCACTTAGTAAATAATTTAATTTTAAATGACGCATTTTTAATAGTTAATATTTTGTGGGGCAAAATAACCAAATTAATTATGAAATTGATAATCTGTAAGGTGGATGATACAATTAGGAATTCATTGTCAGGTTTTGCCACATATTGATTATAATAAATATGATTTTGTAAAACTTTTGGAAGGTACGGTTGATTTAATAAAAAGTGCGTATAATGTCGCCTTTAATCAACTTTTACAATGAACCACCTCGCTAATTCAACTTCCCCTTATTTACTGCAGCATGCCAATAACCCGGTTGACTGGTATCCATGGGGAACTGAGGCGCTTCAAAAGGCTAAAGCCGAAAATAAGCTGATCCTGGTGAGTATTGGGTACTCAGCCTGCCACTGGTGCCATGTGATGGAACATGAAAGTTTTGAGGACGAGAAAGTGGCTGCAGTGATGAATGAATATTTTGTATGTATAAAGGTTGACCGTGAGGAACGGCCGGATGTTGACCAGGTGTATATGAGTGCAGTTCAGTTAATGAGCGGCAGGGGAGGGTGGCCCTTAAACTGCGTTTGCCTGCCGGATCAGCGGCCTATTTATGGAGGCACGTATTTTCGCAAAAACGACTGGACCAGTCTGCTGTTCCGTTTAGCTGATTTTTATAAACAAAAGCCCGATGAAGCAGAAGAATATGCCATAAGGCTCACCCAGGGAATTCAGCAATATGAATCTGTTGAGTTTGTTAAGGAACAACCTGTTTACAAAAAAGCCGATCTTGAGGTTATTATTAATAACTGGAAAAACTATTTTGATAAAAAAGAGGGAGGTATGGGTACTGCGCCCAAATTTCCGATGCCCAACAACTGGATTTGTTTGATGCGTTATGCACATTTAATGAACGACGAAAGCGTTGCGCAAACTGTAAAATTGACCTTGCAAAAAATGGCTTTCGGTGGTATTTACGACCATATAGGCGGCGGCTTTGCCCGGTACTCGGTTGATGGGTTATGGCACGTGCCTCATTTTGAAAAAATGCTGTATGATAATGCGCAGTTAATCAGCCTGTATTCCGAGGCTTACACCTGGAATCCGGATGTGTTGTATGAGAAAATTGTTGATGAGATAATTGCTTTTTCGTTGCGGGAGTTAAGCTCGCCGCTGCATGGCTTTTATTCGGCACTTGATGCCGACAGTGAGGGCAAAGAAGGTAAATTCTATATTTTCACTAAAGCAGAGATAGAAGAGATATTAGGAGTCGATGCCGAGCTTTTTTGCATCTATTACCATATTACCGGGGATGGCAATTGGGAAGAAGAGCAGTCGAACGTATTATACCGCAAGGAAAATGATGAACAGCTGGCCGGAAAATTGGGTTTACCGGTTATTGAGCTTGGTGAAAAAATTAATAAGTCCCGCCAAAAGGTTTTTGATGTTCGCAGCCACCGGGTGAGGCCGGGGCTTGATAATAAAATACTGGCATCGTGGAACGGGCTGATGCTTAAAGGCCTGTGTGATGCTTACCGCGCCTTTAATAAACCGGAGTATTTGGAAACAGCTAAAAAGAACGCCAGTTTTATTTTGGATAACCTGGTAAATAACAACGGGAGATTGACGAGGGTTTATGATAAAAACAATGCGCTATCCCCTGGATCAGGAATCGCTTTTTTAGACGATTACGCTAATATAATTGATGCTTTTATCGCTTTATATGAAGTAACGTTTGACGAACAATGGCTCCATAACGCAAAGAAACTAACAGATAATGCCATTTTACATTATTACAATACAGAATCAGGTATATTTTATTATACAGCTGATGATGACGAACAGTTAATAGCCAGGAAGGCTGAAATTATGGATGGTGTAACGCCTGCTTCAAACTCAGTTATGGCACGTAATCTCAAAAAACTTGGCTTATTATTTGATAATGAACAATATCAGACAATTTCAACTCAGCTGTTACGGAATATAGTACCGCATTTAGCAAAATACGGTTCTGCTTATTCAAACTGGATTATGTTATTGCAGGAAGAGATTTTCGGAACTTATGAGATAGCCGTAACCGGCGATGATTATAAAAATATGCGCACGGAATTAGAAAAAAATTACATCCCAAACAAAATTATCTTGGGTGGTAAAAAAGGAAGTTTACCTTTGCTGCAGGACAAGTTTAATACTGAAACACAAATATTTATTTGTAAAGATAAAACATGCGGATTGCCTGCCCGTACTATTAATGATGCCTTAAAACAAATTCAGGCCTGAACAGCGGATAATTATGAACTCTGCTGAATTAAATTAAAAACAAAAATTACATTTATCATGAAGATTAACTCCCAACACGTAGTGTCATTAACTTACGATCTGTATGTTGACCAGGAAGACGGTTCAGAAGCTTTACAGGAAAGCGCAACCGAAGAACAACCCCTTACATTTTTATACGGAGCAGGACAAATGCTACCAAAATTTGAAGAAAATTTAAGCACCCTTTCCACCGGTGATACATATGATTTCCGTCTTTCAGCCGAAGATGCTTATGGTGATTATGACGAAGAAGCTGTAGCTAACTTACCAATGGAAATGTTTAACGGTGCTGAAGTGCCTGAAATTGGCAGCGTGCTTCCATTGCAGGACAACAACGGCAATCGTTTCCAGGGCCAGGTTGTATCAATCGCGGAAGATTCAGTGATTGTTGATCTTAATCATCCGATGGCAGGGCAGGGGCTCCATTTTAAAGGTAATATTTTAAATGTGCGCCCGGCTACCCCTGAAGAACTATCACATGGCCACGCCCACGGTGCTGACGGACATCACGCCCACTAAAAGATATTTTTTTAAATTTTTATCATACTGCTGACAAGTTCCGTTCATTTTGTAAAAATGAGCGGAATTTTCACCTTTCACCTTTCACCTTTCACCTTTCACCTTTCATCTCAATAAAAGTCGAGGCTGTCATTACCAGCAATAATACATCTGATAATTATTCTCGACAAAACAGGCTTTCCGTTAAATGTAGCCGGTATGAATTTTTGATCAGGTTCGGCAAATAAGTGAACATCAAGACTAAACGTACGGTTATAATCATACAGGGCGGACAGGAGATGTACTTTATAATCTGCCAGCCTTCCCAAAGGACTTATTAAAAGCTCAACATAAGCATTAAAAGAATCGGTATTAACGCCGTAGGAGTCAAACGGAAGTTTAAAAAGGTTGACGTAAGGGATAAAACCATAATAACACCCTCCAATTTTTAGCGGTCGCGTAACCCTGTCAGTCTTTTTTACGGTGTCGTCAATCTGGTAGCCTAAATCATCTGTGGTGTAAACCGGCGCCTCAAAGGTAATTTCGTTAGTATCGTAGTTGTAAGTTTCACACAAACTACCATCCTGTTTGTAGAAATTCCAGGTACCTGTTTTTTTGTCCTTTCTATAATACCCGGCGGCTACAATTGTTCTGCGTTTAAGGAGTGCCCGGTAGGGCCCTTGCTTCGTTTTTTTGTTAGCTTTCAAAACAAAAAATCTTTCAATAACCGATTCGGAAAGCCTGTTTTTCTGTTCAACAGTGTCCTGCGCAAAACTACTATCGAAATAAAGCAATGAAATAATAAAAAGGAATATGGTTTTCACTTGTTTTCGGTTTAAGGCAATATAGGGGATGCCAAATCAAATTCAAAATAAATAATGATATGGACTGTAGCACCACAAAACTAAAACTGTGCGAACCATATTAAAATAGGTATGATACAAAATAATCAGGTATAGTTTATGATTTAAAACAGGAAAATAATTGGAGTGCTGACTTATTATCGATAATGATGCACTGATAAAGAACTTACCCTGATGTAAATCGCAAAATATCATAATGGCTTCGCTGAAAACAGGTCTGTTTTAATTTAAACCGCTGTAAGTCAAACTATTTTTGTTTTTTATGGTTGATGATTAAAATAAACAAAAATCATGAAAAGAATATTAGCCGTATTATTGATGGTGTGTACAATAAGTATAGCCTCATTTGCCCAGACAGTTACAAAAAAAGAGGATAAAGTAAAAAGAACCAGCACCATTCCTCAAAAAATCCACAATACTTTTAGCAAGCACAAACATTATAGTGGTTATAAAACCAAACATGTAAAGCGGGTTGAAAAGACTAAAATGTAATTATTAATACTTTAGTAAAAGAGCCTCCCGTTAAATACCGGGAGGCTCTTTTTGTTTCAAACAAATTCAAATTAAAGTCATATTTGTTACAAAAGTGCTATTCCAATTACAAATGTAATTTTTACCTTAGTAAACCGATTTACTAATTATTTGCATTTAACAATTTAACCTGATGAGTAAGAAAATATCTACCTTATATTTCATTCTTTGTGTCGCTTTTTTATTTAATCAGAAGCTATTTGCACAAACCGGAACCATTGGCATATTTGATGGTCAGCAGGATATTGGCAAGGTTAAACATACTGGAACCGGTACTTACGACGGCAACTTACAGGAATACAATTTAACAGGATCGGGTACAAACGTGTGGGCAACGCATGATGAATTCCATTTTGTTTGGAAACGCATGAAAGGCGATTTTATATTGCGAACCAACATTGCCTTTATAGGTAAAGGAGTAGAAGAGCACCGAAAGGCAGGCTGGATGGTTCGCTCATCGCTGGATACTAATGCTAAGCATATCAGTGCGGTGGTGCATGGTGGCGGCTTAACCTCATTGCAGTACCGCAAAACAACCGGCGGTATAACCGAAGAAAAGAAATTTGAACTTACTGCTGCAGATGTTGTCCAGCTGGAAAGAAAAGGCAGCACTTATACCATGTCAGTAGCACGTAAGGGGGACCTGTTTGTAAGCCAGGAAATAAGTGACATTGACCTGGGCGATGACGTATATGTGGGGATATTTATATGTGCACACAACCCAAATGTTGTTGAAAAAGCAGTATTTAATAATGTACGCGTAGTGGTGCCGGCACCTGCAAGCCTTGTGGCTTACAGGCAATATTTAGGCAGCAACATTGAAATACTTGATCTTGCAACGCAAAACAGCCGGATCATTTACCAGTCACCAAAATCATTACAGGCACCCAATTGGATGAAAGACGGCAAACGTTTGCTTTATAACAGCGATGGATTGCTGTATACTTTCGATTTGAAAACTAATACGCCAACCGTCTTAAATACCGGATCGGCAATACATAATAATAACGACCATGTGATTTCGTTTGACGGCAAGTGGCTTGCAATCAGCAGCAGTGAAAAAACAGGTCCTTCCATTGGCTGGGTTGTACCAATTACCGGTGGCGAACCACGTCGGCTTACGCCGATTGGTCCATCCTATATGCACGGGTTTTCGCCGAATGGAAAATATATTGTTTTTTGCGGATCGCGAAACAATGAGTATGATGTTTACCGCATCCCTACAGCGGGCGGCGCCGAAGTGAGGTTGACAACTGCACCCGGCCTTGATGACGGGCCTGAATATTCGCCGGATGGAAAATACATTTACTTTAATTCTGTTCGCAGCGGTTTAATGCAGGTATGGCGAATGAAGGCTGATGGCAGTGAACAAACCCAGCTAACCAACGATGATTATGACAATTGGTTCCCTCACATTTCTCCTGACGGAAAATGGATAGAATTTATCACTTTCCTAAAAACAGAAGTAGCTCCGGGCGACCATCCTTTTTACAAACATGTTTATTTAAGAGTAATGCCGGTTGGCGGCGGTCCTGCAAAGGTGATCGCTTATTTGTATGGTGGCCAGGGTACAATTAATACCCCGTCATGGGCGCCCGATAGTAAACACCTGGCATTTGTAAGTAACTCATCTTTATTGTTCCCTGTATTTCCAATAGCGACTAACTAATAAAATAACAATATGAATAATTCACGCCGTAAATTTATTAAAAACAGTGCCGTAGCCGTTGCGGGCGCAGCCTTATTACCTGACCTTTTATTTGCAAATGAAAAAAAGATAGAGAGATTAGGGTTGCAGCTTTATTCAATACGTGCTGCCATGGCAAAAGACCCAGCCGGTTCACTTAAAAAACTGGCTGACATGGGCTGGATACATGTAGAACACGCCAATTACATCAACAGGAAATTTTACGGTTATACCGCCAGGGAATTTAAAAAAGTACTTTCAGACCTGTCCCTGCAAATGCCAAGCGGACACACGGTGATGACCGCTCAGGATTGGGATACAGCCAAAGGCGATTTTACCGATAAATGGAAATACACCATTGAGGATGC
>JAQBOU010000066.1 GCA_028287865.1 Mucilaginibacter sp.
AATTCCTCATTGAACGCATCGCCCATCGAGTTAATTTGGATAGTCGGCAGATATCCTGAAACCTGCTGCATGAGAGATCGCCCCACGGAGGAATTGGGATTTGACAAGTTTGATAACCGGTAACAACTACCTCGTTAAGTGAGGTGGTGGTTGGGGTTAGCGTAATTGTGAGATACTGATCGCCTTGAACAGCTACTTCTCTTGTTTGGTAAGTAAGATAACTTACAACAAGAACATTACCGGGACTTAATGTGAGACTGAACTCGCCATTTGCATCCGTTACAGCGCCCAGGTTGGTGCCTTTTATCCTTACGGATGCACCCACTACAGGTTGTTTGTCATCGCTGCCGATAACTTTACCTGTGTGTTTTGTTTGGGCTGTAACTACCAATGAAGAAATCATGCAGCATAGTAGCAGGCACAATGTTCTTCCTTTTAGGAGTAAACTTTTAAACATGAGATTGAGATTTAGTTGATTAATTTATTTGATTTAAGCTTATTAGTAATGTGAGATTTTACCAATACCTAATTAACAGGTATCAGTAATCTGGCTACGGGCCCTGGGCAGACCCGAAAATATAAAACGCCTGAAAAAAAAAGAATGTAAAAGTTTTATCATGTATCTACATTAATAAATTCAAAACTTATCGTTACCCTATTCCTGACGACCCCAAAATATGGGATGTCTATTTAAATAAAATGTTATATTACTATTAGGTTTCACAATTCTTTGATGACACAAAAAATTATATTGGCATTGATACTAATGTAAATAGAGTGTATTGTTTACACAAGTTATTTTATAAGAATTATAAAATAATTATTTTAATGCACCTTAAAATATTAATAATTACTTTTTATAATATTTATGTTAACAAATTATCAATCCAACCGTCGTTATATTAAAAAAAAAGAAATGTAATAATGTTGTTATACAGCCTAAAAAGCTGATTAAAAACCGTTTCAGGTACTACTTTTTGATAAAAATGCCATTTGTGCCCCCGGTTTTTAAATATTATGTACCCTGCATTTCATTTTGGTGTTAAAATTTCCATGTGTTAAATATTCATTACGCCAACGCAAAAAACAAAATAATTTATTCCTGACATGTTTAAGCCAAAAAGACGGGCAACAAAAAAGGGCAGCCCGAATTGATCCGGCTGCCCTTTTAAAAATTCAAATCTTATTATTTACCCCATTGAACAGACGCAGTGTGTGTATCACTTGAATTGGTACCTATTTGCACAATAAATTGTCCCGGCTCCCAATCGTAAACCAATTCATTATTGTAGAATTTAAGATCGTTGGTGGTAATGTTAAAAGTAACCTCTTTAGTTTCACCCGGCTGCAGGGTTACCTTCTGATAATTTTTTAATTCTTTTACTGATCGGCTGATACTTGCAACCGGATCGCTGATATACATTTGCACAACTTCTTCACCGCTATATTTACCTGTATTGGTTACTGTTACAGTAGCTTTAAGTATTTCATTTCCTTTTAACGTGGTTTTATCAAGTTTAACATCACTATAGTTAAAAGTTGTATAGCTAAGTCCGTATCCAAAGGGATACAAAGGATCATTAGAGATATCCAGATAGTCAGACTTAAATTTAGCAGGGCCTTTTCCGCTGTATGGCCGTCCTGTATTTTTGTGGTTATAATATATAGGTATCTGACCCACACTGCGCGGAAACGTTGCAGTTATCTTGCCGGCGGGGTTATAGTTTCCAAAAAGCACGTCCGCTATAGCGTTACCAGCTTCGGTACCGGGCGCCCATGCATCAAGTATAGCGCTTGCATGTTCATCTTCCCACGTTAATGTAAGCGGCCTGCCATTAAACAACACTATTACTAATGGCTTTCCTGTTTTAGCAAGCGCTTTAAGTAGATCCCGCTGACTTTCGGGGATGCGGATATCAGACCTGCTCGAAGATTCGCCAGACATATTTGCCGACTCCCCTACTACAGCAACCACCACATCCGCTTTTTTCGCAGTTTCCACCGCTTCGTCGATCATTTCTTTTGGCGAACGCTTGTCTTTTATCTGACCATTGTTTAATGCGAATGCACGTACACCTAAAAGGGAGTCATCCGTGATATTTGAACCCCTGGCATATAATATATTTACGTTATTGCCAACAATATTCTTAATACCGTCCATAACACTCACAGACTTTTCAGGGTCGCCGGCTATTACCCAGGTACCCAACATTTCTGAATGGTTATTTGCCAGTGGGCCTACCAATGCAATTGTACCCGATTTTTTAAGCGGCAGGGTTTGAGCGCTATTTTTTAACAGTACAAAAGAATGTTCGGCTATCGTCCTTGCAAATTTGCGGTGATCATCAGTAAGCACATCCCGCTGCTCCCTTTCAGGATCAATAGATTTATTGGGATTATTAAATAGCCCTAATTTATATTTTGCTTCAAGCACGCGCCGGCATGCCTGGTCTATTTCCTGCTGCGTAACTTTTCCTTCCTTTAATGATTTTTTTAGCGTGGTTAAAAAACCTTCGCCCACCATGTCCATATCAAGGCCGGCCTTTAGTGCCAATGCCGAAACTGTTTGCAGATCGCCAAGGCCATGATCTGTTACTTCATTTAAGGCAGTATAATCCGACACCACAAAACCTTTAAAGCCCCATTGTTTGCGCAACAGGTCAGTCAGCAACCATTTATTAACTGTTGCCGGCATACCATTAACAGTGTTAAACGAACTCATAAAGCTGCCGGCGCCGGCATCAAGCGCTGCTTTATAAGGAGGAAGATAATCCTGGTACATCCTTATCAGGCTCATATCAACGGTATTATATTCGCGGCCTGCTTCGGCACCGCCATAAAGCGCGAAATGTTTTACACATGCCATAACTGCATCGGAATTTGTCATACTGCTTCCCTGGTAACCCTTTACCATCGCCTTGGCAACCTGCGATCCGTACCATGGATCTTCGCCCGAGCCTTCTGATATCCGGCCCCAGCGCGGATCGCGAGCAATGTCAACCATTGGGGAAAACACCCAGTTTAAACCTTCCGCAGTTGCTTCCTTGGCGGCTATATGTGCAGATTGCTCTATCAAACCCATATCCCATGTAGCTGAAATACCAAGTGGTATCGGAAAAATGGTACGATGTCCATGTATCACATCCAACCCAAATATCAATGGGATATGCAAACGCGACTCTTTAACAGCCAAATCCTGAATTTTCGCAACGTCCGCAGCACCATATACGCCAAATACGCCCCCGATCTCTCCTTTTTTAATACGTGATTCAACACCGCTGTTTACAACAGACCCTGTTATGGCACGTCCCATAGTTACCAGGTTAAGCTGACCTATCTTTTCTTCTAACGTCATTTTACTCATTAATTGAGTAACAAAGGCATTCATTTTCGCCGCATCGTTTTTTGTTTGTGCTGATGCATAATTAACACCCAATGCTAATATAGCAAGCAGGAAAATTCTAAGAGATGGAATATAGTTTTTCATTTTTCGGATGATTAAGATTATAGAAAGGCTATAATATCGTAACAAAAAGGATACAATTGCTCCGTTCTATTATGCTTTAAAAATATATAATTGAATAATAATTGGTTTAAACTGCAAAAAACATAGTGTATTATTGACACAATTGTAATATTATAATTTAAATAATCAAAGTAATTTTGTAGAATAGCAAAAATGTTAACCAAAAAAGAACTTAAAGAGTACTGTAGCAACGCCCGGGAAAACTATTTGCCACATATTTCAATAGACTGTGTGGTGTTTGGTTTTCATGAAGGCTTAATGAAAGTACTTTTATTGCAGATAAAAAATGGTGGTGAATGGTATTTGCCGGGTGGATTTGTGCTTAAAAAAGAACCTATTGAAACTGCAGCAAACCGGGTACTAAAGGAACGTACAGGTCTTAACAATATATTTTTACAACAATTTCATGTTTTTGGTGACCCTGAACGGTCAAAACAACATTTTGATATGTATAAGGATATGCTGCCTGCAAAAGACAACTGGTTTACCAATCGTTTTTTAACTATAGGATATTATGCCCTGGTAGACTTTTATAACGTTAATCCCGCTCCTGACCAGTTTTCGGCGGATTGTATCTGGTGCGACCTAAACAATTTACCCGAACTAAAACTGGATCATGCAGCAATCCTGAAAACAGCGCTTGACGCGCTTCGCCTTCAGTTAAATTATCAGCCTATTGGATATAACCTGATGCCGAAAGAGTTTACTATGCCCGAATTACAAAAGCTTTATGAGACCATACTCGACGAAAAGCTTGACCGGCGAAATTTTCAACGGCGAATGCTCGGCTTTGGCATTTTGAAACGATCAGAACAATTACGCAGGGGAGGTGCCCATAAAGCACCATATCTATACTCGTTCGAGCTTGAAAATTATAATGCTGCATTAAAAGAAGGTTTTAAAGGCAGATGGTAATTAGTAGTTCGGGGTTGTATTTTGTTGTTATACTAAGGCGCTATTGCGGTACTTTTAATAAATAGTACGGTTATTGCAAACAAGTTTCCATTTAAAAGCTTCATTAAGCAAATATTTAGTTAAAAGTATTAATTGCACATGACCCATCGTTACAAACTGATCCTTATTCTGTTATTATCCGGAAGTATTAATTGTTTTGCTCAAAATTCATTACCCATCCCAACAAACTTACTGGCAACCTATACCAACGGTACAAGAACACCCAATGGTGCACCGGGTAAAAATTACTGGCAAAACAGTGTTGATTACACAGTTAAGGTGACTTTTAACCCTCAAACCCGTTACCTTAACGGCACTGTAGCTATTGATTATACAAACAATAGCCCCGATACCTTAAAAGAAATAAATTTTAAGCTTTATCCTAATCTTTACAAAAAAGGTTCTATACGTAATATGCCGGTACTTGATGAAGATGTCAGTGATGGGGTACAGATACAGCAGATCAGTATAAATAATCAAGTGCAGGACGAGAGCCAACGAACAATTGACGGAACGAATATGACCATTAAAATTCCTGGTCTCGCCTCAAAGCAACACTTGCATTTTGATATAGCTTACTCGTATACGCTAAATAGAACCTCGCACATTCGCACCGGCCAGGTTGATAGCGGCGCTTTCTTTATCGCATATTTTTTCCCGCGGATAGCGGTATATGACGATATTGACGGATGGAACCACCATCATTACCAGGGTGTACAGGAGTTTTATAATGATTTCAGTCATTTTAATGCTGAGATCACCGTACCGGGCAATTATGAAGTATGGGCTACCGGTAATTTAAAAAACGTTGGCGAAGTTTATACTGATAAATATGTTAAACGGTTAAACGATGCACTTGAAAGCGATAAGGTTACTGATTTAATTACACCCGGAGATATCAGGGCCGGGAATATTACTGTAAACAAAACCAGCAATACCTGGAAATTTGAAGCAGACAGTGTTACCGACATGGCGTTTGCCATTAGCAATCATTATTTATGGAAATCTACCAGTTTGGTTGTTGACCCTAACACCCACAGACGTGTAAGGGTCGACGCCGTGTTTAACCCCGATCATAAAGGTTATTTTGAGGTGATTAACTATGCCCGTAAAACAGTGGAGGCTATGAGCTATAATTTTCCTAAATGGCCCTACCCTTTCCCTCACGAAACCGTGTTTGACGGTTTGGACCAGATGGAATATCCAATGATGGTTAACGATGCACCTTATCAGAAACCCGAGGATGACATAGAGCTTACCGACCACGAAATTTTTCACTCCATGTTTCCTTTTTATATGGGCATTAACGAAACCAAATATGCCTGGATGGACGAAGGCTGGGCCACCATAGGCGAATGGGTGATCAGCTCAATAATTGATCCTAAAATTGCCGATCATTATGCGATTAACGATTATGAAAACAATGCTGGTAAGGAAGAAGATGCGGCTATTGCTACCTTAAGTACACAGCTTGACGGCGTAAGTTATATGACGAACTCGTACCCTAAACCGGCCCTTGGGTACCTGTATGTAAGGGACATGCTGGGCGATGAGCTTTTTACAAAAGCGCTGCACTATTACATTGCACAATGGCATGGCAAACACCCTATGCCTTATGACTTTTTTAACTGTATGAACACCGGATCAGGGGTTAATTTAAACTGGTTTTGGAAAAGCTGGTTTTTTGACCAGGGCGTTCCGGATCAGGCAATAACAAAAGTAAGCATCGTCAAAAAACAATATACAGTTATTGTCACCAACATTGGCACCAAACCTGTACCGGTTGACCTCACCATTTTTTACACTGATGGCAGCACAAGAACCATGCACCAGAATATAGCATGCTGGAAAAATGGCAATAAAACAATCACCCTTGGTTTTATCGCCCTCAAAAGAGTTCAAAAGCTTGTTTTAGGAACCGGCTATGATCCTGACGTTGATAAATCCAACAACGCATGGTTTGCTAAATAACAGCCCCCACATAAATCCCCCCCGGGAGGGAAGGACTTAAACGTTATTTTAAAAATACGTATCAAATTGCAAATAAAGTTCTCCCCTACCGGGGAGATTTGGAGGGTACGACTGCCGTAGCCTAATTATTTGAATGTAACGCTATGCCGTTGCCTTCGGTATCCATAAAAGACGCCATATAGCCAATTTCATCACTTATCTTCATCTTGGGCATCGTTACTTTTCCGCCTGCTGCTTCAACTTTACTCAAAGCGATGTCGAGATCAGGATTGCCATTTAAGTATATTTTAACGCCATCGGCACTTGGTTTGTGATAAGGTCCCTGAACCAGGCCACCTCCTGCTTTTCCTGCCATACTATCGGCCGGGAAAAATGCCATTTTCATGCCCATCATATCGGATTCAGGCATTTCTATTGAAAAAATCTCTTCGTAGAATTTTTTTGCCCTGGCTATATCGTTTACAGATATTTCGAACCAGTTTAAAGCGTTTGCTGATGCATCCATAGTTTTAGTTTTTATTTTTAATCGGTTTTACTCAAACATACAGCCAATTACAGATATTGATAGCGTGTAAATACGCCAACCTTAGGGGTTGATTGCGACAATTGAATGGTGTAAGTTTGTTTCTTATATTCAGTATATTAAACCTGTACAATCATGAAACATGTTTCCATTTTGGTTCCTCAAGGGCCATGCATATTAAGCAGTGTGATAGGTGCCTTTAAAGTGTTTACAACAGTAAATAACACCCTTGCCCACCAGGGAAAAAGACCGCTGTTTAAAATTCAGCTGGTTGGGCTTAGTAAAGAAACTGCGTTATACGATGGCCTTTTTAATATCCGCCCTGAAATATTGCTGGATGAAGTAGGTAAAACTGATCTGATTGTGATACCGGCCATACAGGGGGATATTCCCACCAGCTTAAAAATAAACCAGGCGTATATCCCCTGGATAACCGACCAGTATAAACAAGGGGCTGAAGTTGCCAGCCTTTGCACAGGGGCTTTTATACTGGCTTCAACAGGCTTATTAAAGGGACGAAAATGTTCTACCCACTGGATGGCTGCGGATGCTTTCAGACAAGCCTTCCCGGATGTAAAACTACAGCCGGAAAAAGTAATGACCGACGAAATGGGCATGTACTCAAGCGGCGGTGCTTATTCTTTTTTAAACCTGATGATTTACCTGGTCGAAAAATTCTGCGGTCGCGAGATGGCTGTCTATTGTTCTAAAATGCTTGAGATTGAGATCGAGCGTAAAAGCCAGTCGCCATTTGCCATATTTATAGGACAAAAAGACCATGAAGACGAACCGATAAAAAAAGCACAGCTGTATATCGAAAATAATGCCGGCACTAAAATATCGGTTGATAAACTCTCTGAAATGGTTGCAATAAGCCGCCGCAATTTTGAGCGGAGGTTTAAAAAAGCCACTTCCAATACCCCGGTCGAATACCTGCAACGCGTAAAAATCGAAGCAGCAAAAAAAAGCCTTGAATCCAGCCGTGAAAATATAAATGAAGTGATGTATTCGGTTGGCTATTCTGATAGCAAGGCGTTCCGCACTATGTTCAAAAAAATTACCGGGCTTTCGCCGGTGGGTTACCGCAATAAGTACAATAGGGAAATGGCTGTGAAATAGGATTA
>JAQBOU010000206.1 GCA_028287865.1 Mucilaginibacter sp.
TGTCCATCGTCGCTCCAAAACATTCTACATAGAGGAGGCTCCCAATGGAGCCGTAAACTTTTTCGTTTTTTTCTATAAACAGGTTGGTGAATTTTTTTAAAAAACATTCTACCCACGAATGTACCTACCGGCCAATGTCATTAAGTTAAGGCACTAATAAGCTGGTTTAAAGTTAGAAAAGGTTCGATGTTTGCTTTTAGATTGTTTGTTTTTAGTGACTCGTTCATAAGATCTATTTTTTCGCACTGGTAATATATCCCTGATGAAATGGCTATGTAATATCTTCAGAATGCTTTCAACATTATTATCGTTGAAAAGAGCGACCAGGCTAACTTTAAGCTTGCCAAAAGATTTGTTTCTATTCACTTTCATTAGGTATTTTCTAGTTATTGCGTTTATATCTACCGATGTTTGAGCATCTTTTATTAAAACTGAATGTAGATTTGTCATGAAAACGGTAGCATAAAAGTCCTGTTCAACAGATTCAACATTTAGCCCGCTGAAAGCTTCCATCTGCAGGATGTTTTTCTGAATGGATATGTTGGTTTCCACACGCCATCTCAAAAAGTAAAGCGCCTTAAATTCACTATCCGGATGACCTTCTTCTTCCCAAAGATTGGTTACCAGTACCTCTACTGTTTTTTCCAGGTCTACCCGTACTAGCCTCACTTTCAATAATGTCTGCTTTGTTATAATAAACCCATTCTCCTTTAATGCTTTTATAGCTGTAGATATTGGGGATAGATAAACAATAGCCGTTTGTTTGCCCCCTGCTATGAATTCCCTTATCATATTTTGATTCTCCTTTCCCCTGATGACAAATTTAATTTCCTGCTCCGCCCATAAAGGCAGGGCAAACATTTTGTAACTGCAGAAATTTCTGTCATAAATAACCAGCATATCTTTTTCCAATTGTTCTATTGCATCGTAAGCCATTGGTACTTCCCATAACGATAAGGCATTATCCTGGGCATCAGGACAAGTTCATTCAATACATCATAGTAGTAAAATGTCTTGGCCTGTACGAAACCGCAGCTCTGATTACTTGTACCACCAAAATAACTGTTCAGCACCGGTGTATTCACCAAACTAACGTTAGAACCGTCCGCAGCAACAACCCGAAACCCTTTCCATCGCTTTATATCATTCAACTCTGCATAATGGTAATAACTGCTTAAAAGGACCTTGTTCCACCAATAAAAGAAAGATGCTTTTAACTTTATGCGCTGCTGAGTAAAGGCACTCACTGAGCAGGTACTGCGATCGCCTAATTCTTCAAAAAACTTTTCCAACTCTATGCTAAGCGTTTTCTTGCAAAGCTTAACGATCAGTAACACAAGCCGGTCAAAGGGTAGTTTTCTGTTTCGGGTGAAGTCTTTGTTGGATTTTCTAAAATTACTCAGTAACTTATCATCCTGCGTAACCAATGAAACAAAGCTTTTTAGTTCGGAAATGATTTTTATTCCTATTTTTATCTCCGCCATTAGGGTTGTAGTAGTGTTTTGTGTTTTAGTCGATTCAAAACTACTTACTGCATTCCTTTTTTTATAGTCCGTTTCCTTAACTTAATGACATTGACCTAACGGCACATCAGAAAAAGAAAAAAGACACTTAAAAAAATTTAATAAGTAAAAGGATAGTTGATTAGGTGAGTGGTTGACCAGGTGAACGGTCGATTTGACTATCTGCCATAATTAGCTGCTAAAAAATTAATTGTTTTATTGTGTAACCAAATGGTTTCATATATATTTGTAACTGAACGGTTATAGATATAACTTTTATGCGCAGAGATGTTTTCCAGGCAATAGCCGATCCGACAAGAAGGGATATAATTGGGTTAATCGCCAATCAGTCATTAAACCTTAATGCTATTGCGGATAACTTTGATATCAGCAGGCCTGCGGTATCAAAACATATAAAAATTCTTACCCAATGCGGCCTGATAACTATTACCCAGCAGGGGAGGGACCGTTATTGCCGGGCCAACTTCAAACAGTTAAATGAAGTAGCCGTGTGGGTGGAACAGTACCGGAAATTCTGGACAAGCAAACTGGATGCATTGGGTGATTTTTTGGAAAAAGAAGCTGCCGGTGAAAATAAAGTATCATCATTAAAACCTGATAAAAATGAAAGATGAACCCGTAATAATTGAGCGCGTGTATAACGCGCCGGTAAAGGCTGTATGGGAAGCCATAACCGATTTAAACAAAATGCGGCAATGGTATTTCCCTATGCTGGAAGAATTTGAGCCGGAAGTTGGTTTTGAAACCAAATTTGATGTGGAAAATGACGGAAAGACATATGTTCATATATGGAAAGTTAAGGAAGCTGATCCATACAAAAAAATCAGTTATGAATGGAAATTCGGTGATTATCCGGGTGACTCGGTAGTATCTTTTGAATTGTTTGAAGAAGACGATAGCACAAGGATTGTTTTGACCCATACAGGTGTGGAAACTTTCCGTGGAGACCTGCACCCGGGGCTTGCAAAGTCGAATTTTGTTGAAGGCTGGACAAGTTTTATCGGCACAAAATTAAAAGAATACGTTGAGCAGGATGTTGAAGCCTGACAGCAATATTTTTAAAGGTTTGAGACTGTTTAAATTTTATTCAATATCGTTTTATTTAAATACAAAACAACCGGTCATTAGGCACGAAGCAATCCCCTACTTGCAGAGCCGCTCTGTAGGTAGGGGATTGCCACGCTATCGCTCGCAAGGACGTTATTTTATTGTTTTTAAACAGTCTCTTAATAAAATCAAAACTCAATTAAATCAGATAAAAATGGAAACAACACCTTTTGTAATTGAAAGAACATATAATGTACCCGCCGAAAAGGTTTGGCAGGCAATTACTAATAAAGATAAAATGCGGCAGTGGTATTTTGATCTGAAAGAATTTAAGCCCGAGGTGGGATTTGAATTTCAGTTTTACGGAGGATCGAAAGATGAACAATATTTACACCTGTGTAAAATAACGGAAGTTATAGCCGGTAAAAAACTTAAGCACAGCTGGCAATACGATGGCATCCCAGGCGAGTCGTATGTTACTTTTGAGTTATTTGCCGAAGATGACAAAACCAGGTTAAGGCTAACGCACGAAGGATTAGAAACCTTCCCGCAAAATAAACCTGATTTTGCAAGGGAAAGCTTTTCGAAAGGATGGACCTATATTATCGGTACTTCACTGCCGGAATACCTGGAGAGGGTTTAATATAAATGGTGCAGTGACGCACATTTTGCGTCTCTGCACCATTTGTGTTATTTTTGTTGAAATGACACAGCAGCAACCCAATAACAAGCTACATGGTAAAACTTTAGAAATGATACTGAATGCTTTGGTTGCGCATTATGGCTGGCCGGAATTGGGCTATCGCATCCGCATAAATTGTTTTTTGGATGATCCGAGTGTTAAATCAAGCTTGACATTTCTGCGTAAAACCCCATGGGCCCGTAAAAAAGTAGAAGATTTATATCTTAATAGCCCAATTGATTAAAAGGCAAATAATATCTATAACATCAATTTCCACTTCACTCAATCAACCAACCAACCAACCACTCACAATTCACCAACTAACTGTGTTTCTTTTTATTATTCATTTTGGCTTTTACACCCGAACCATAGTTGAAGGTTTTTGAATTGCTGGCTTTTTTTTCGTGAAAGGCTACGCCGTCAACAATGGAAGATTGTTTACTTTTTGCCGGTTGTTTTTCTGTGATATTATCCTCGGGCTTTTTATCAGCCTCAATAACAAGTCCGGCAGGTAATTCACCAACCGGTATTTTTTGACCAATAGCTTGTTCAATCCTTTTAACCATACTGAGTTCAAGATCTGTAGCAAAGGTTATGGCCATTGTTTCTTCATCCGATCCGTCATTTATAATCCGGTTAATGAAAATCTCCTTTTCAGTGGGCAGTTCAAAATGTACCAGGAAGGGGATGTAGTGCAGATCAAGATCAGCCGACTCAACGTTTTCATTGCTGATGATCAATACCCTTAATTCGGCAGACTTTTTGAAATTATTAATATCCGTAAGGCTATTCAATTCAACAGACCATGAATTTAATACCGCAATTGTATTCCTCTGCCTGTTTTGCAGACTTTTATAGATCTTTTCGGCGGTATGGCGGTTGTTTACAAACACAGCGGTTTTAGTGAACAGCTCACTATCCTGCAAAAACAAATTCAGCAAGTTTAACTTGGTGATAAAGTTTGGCACCTGGTATAATACCTGCGGATAGGTCTCCGTTTTAGTTTCGGTAATTTCTTCTACTTCAACAACAACTGACGATTCCATAAACGGACTGATCATTTTATTCAGCTTATCATGTATTACTTCAGTAAATACAAGATGCTGGCATTTTGTAATGCTATTGGCCAGTTCGGCTACAGGTAACTGCAGGCCTTGTTTTACAATCAGCTCTGCATCATCCACTATTAAAAGCTCAATCTTGTTAAGATTAAGGCCCAGTTTTAAATAAATTGCCCTGGCACGATCAGGGGTAGCAACCACAATATCGGCGCCATCTGCTAAAGCATTCATTTGTGTATCAATACCGGGTGCAGCAAATAAACCCACTATCAATGCATCTTTATTTTTATTTAATGCTTCAAACCTGCCAATCACGTCCAGTACATGCTCTTTCGAAGGAACCAGGATCAACACCATCGGCACACCGTCGGCATTATATTTTAAACGGTTTATAACACTTATCACGTAAGCTGTGGTTTTTCCACAGCCTTCCGGCCCAACGGCAATAACATCCTGTCCGCCAAAGATACGCGACAATGTTTTTTGCTGGATTTCTTTTGGGCCGATATAGCCGGCTTCGGTTATCGTCCTTATTAGTTGTTTATTAAGCTTAAATTTTTCTGACCACGCCATCCTTATGTTTTAAAATCCTAACGGAGCGCAAAATTACCCTTTTTAAGCTTAGTTTCAGGTATTTAATGTAATTTGGGTATAAATGTGGATGTTATAGAGCCTGCCAGTCAATTTCTGCAGCGGTTTGGAGCATGGCTGAGAATGTCGACCGGGGAGCGAGATCTAGATATGGGTAAGTTACCTTAGATAGATAAAGGCCCTGCGGATATGCCGGAATTATAATTTTTGGTGTTGTTTTATTAATAAGGTGATTCTCAAATTCGTGCAAACTCATCTTTCCCTGACCTATATCCAGCAACCTGCCAATGATGATCCTTACCATTTTACTTAAAAAGCGATTGGAGGTGATCTGAAACCTTAATTTATCCCCGTTGCTATCGGTATACAGGCCTGCTGCTGAAACGTTACAGATGGTATGATCGTTCCTGTCGGGCGTTTTGCAAAAGCCCCTGTAATCGTTGTACAGCGGAAGCAGCATAACCGCAGCCTTCATTTTATCCACATCAAGATTGGGTTCGAGGTAAAATGAACTAAAGCGACTTAAAAAGGGATCTTTATAGGTATGAATAAAGTAATCGTATGTTCTTTGTATGGCATCAAACCGGGCATGAACTGCGCCCTGCATCGGTATAATATCAAAAATGGCAATACTATCAGGCAATATTTTGTTAAGCCTGAAAAATAGGTCAAAGTTCCATTCACCCTCAATATCGGTATGAAAAAAAAATTGACTTGCATGTACGCCGGCATCCGTACGGCCGCATCCTATAATATTAACCGTTGTTTTTAATAGCCGGCTAAGCCTGGTTTCCAGCACTTCCTGCACGCTTAATATTCCGGCGTGTTTTTGCCATCCGCTATACGCTGAACCATGGTAACCTATATGAAAAAAATATCGCAATGGCTTTTATTTCAAACGCCAAAAATAAACATAATTTTTATCCCTGCAGATTACATCTGTGATACCTAAATTCCATGCTCCAGTAAGGCTGCCTTATCAATATAAAAGAAATTACATATGCCATCAAGATAAAAAAAGCGGTAAACAACGCAATTTATCTTAAGCTTGCTAACGGCGCTTGATTTTGCAGATAGTATATTGATGATGCTTTTATCTTTACATGGGACATAAAAGCTGGTGGAATACCCGTCGAGTTTAAATGCTATGGCATAATCAAACTTTTTAACATTTAACTTATGTACTTTGTTAATACAGTCAATCAATGATACATTGCCATCACTGAGCTTGCCATAATTACCGGCATAATTTACAATAAGGGTTAAAGTATCCGTAGGGCCGCGTGAAAAATTAAGGATTTGAAAAGGGTTTTCCGGGTAATCTGTTTTATGTGCACCTTGTGCGCCTGCACCCATTGAAAGCGTGCATAAAAAGCCTGCTGTTATTAAAAATTTTAACATATAGAGGTGTTGTTAAATAATTTAAAAAACGGTTTGCCTTCCCAAGAATCCAGGTGTTATATCGGTTGTTGCAGTAATAAATCACGGGCGTGATTTTGATATTTCAGGTGTTTATCAGCTTCTGAAATATTTCTTATTTGTTTACCAATGTAAAATAAAAAATATAAAATAACAAATGAATTTTACTTGTTTATTATAATTAAAAAATGGTAATGCCTAAAGAAGCAAATACAGTATGTGTTTTTGGCGCAGATTGTTATAATAAAAAACCGGATTAGCTTTTCGCTATCCGGCTCTTCGTAAAGTATTACGTAAAGTATTATATGTGTTTTATCAAAAACTGATGTCACGAACGATAGAGAGAAACCTTATACGCCCGTTACATGTTTTATAAGATCTCTAGTCGTTCCTTCTACCCATAACACCCTTCTTTTGTCATTTCTCCTTCAGCGTTTTCCTGATTTTATCACTCGAATAACATTGAAAATGGATGTGTTTAATTACATCATTCATTTTACGGCGCGTTAACAGGGCTTAAAATACCTGTTCAAACTGGTTAACCGCATCCTTGCTTTCCAGTATGGAATGACCCATTAAAAACTCATCTATCTTACGTGCAGCCTCGCGGCCTTCGGATATTGCCCACACCACCAGCGACTGTCCGCGGCGCATGTCGCCTGCGGCAAACACTTTGCTTACATTGGTGCGGTAAACGCCTTCTTTGGCTTTTACATTTTTACGTTCGTCCAGTTCAATTCCCAGGCTTTCGATGGTTCCATTATGTTGAGGGAACAAAAAGCCCATGGCAAGGAAAACCCTTTGACATTCTATTTCGCGTTCTGATCCTTCTACTATAGTAGGTTTAAGCGGCCGACCCATGAAATCGTGTTCCCAGGTTACATCAACAACCTTTATGGCCCTTAAGTTACCTTCAGCATCACCTAAAAACTCTTTAGTTTCAATTCCCCAGTGCCTCGTAACCCCTTCTTCATGCGAGCTGGTTGTTTTTAAAATCATTGGATAGGTTGGCCAGGGCATATGCTGTGTGCGCTGCTCTGCAGGTTTACCCAGCAACTCAAATTGAAGGATTGACTTTGCACCCTGGCGATTTGATGTGCCCACACAGTCGGATCCTGTATCACCCCCACCTATAACAACTACATCTTTGCCGGTTGCTAAAATATCTTCCTGCGGAAATTCAATACCGCTTACGCGTTTATTTTGCTGTTTTAAAAAATCCATCGCAAAATAAATTCCTTTTAATTGCCTGCCTGGGATATTTAAATTACGCGGAATAGTTGAACCGCCTGCCAATACAACAGCATCGTTATTGCGTACAAGGTCGTCTGCAGCTATATCTTTACCAACTTCTGTATTGCATTTAAATACAACACCATCTTCTTTCATAATATCAACACGGCGCTCAACCACCCATTTTTCCAATTTAAAATCGGGAATGCCATAACGTAATAAGCCTCCCGGCTGATCATCGCGTTCATAAACGGTTACTAAATGGCCGGCCTTGCTCAATTGCGCGGCAGCAGCCAGTCCGGCAGGTCCGGAACCTACCACGGCAACTTTTTTACCTGTTTTTATAAGTGGCGCCACGGGTTTAACCAGGTTTTTTGAAAAAGCAATTTCAATAATGTGCTTTTCAATTTCCTCAATGGCTACTGCTGGTTTATTTATCCCCAACACACAGGCCGACTCGCAGGGAGCAGGGCAGATCCTGCCGGTAAACTCCGGAAAGTTGTTTGTTGATGATAGGATATTATACGCCTCTTCCCAATTCTTATGATACACGGCATCATTAAATTCAGGAATAATGTTGCCCAGCGGGCAGCCATTATGACAAAAAGGTATGCCGCAATCCATACAACGGGCCGATTGCTGGTTTAATTTTTCGTCCGTATATGCATGGACAAATTCATTATAATTTTTAACACGTTCTGCAGCCGGTGTCTTTGCGGGAAGTTCTCTGTTAAACTCCTGGAATCCTGTTGGTTTTCCCATTAGCTGATAGTTTGATATTGTAATTTCTCTAAAACTTTTTTATACTCTTTTGGATATACCTTAATAAATTGGGTTGATGCCTTTCCCCAGTTTTTAAGTAAATATTGTGCAACCTTACTGCCTGTTAAGTGAATATGCTTGTGCAGTAAAGCAGTGATCTGCTCTTCATCGCTAGTGGTTAAAGGATCAAGATCCACCATTTCTTTATTGCAGTTTTCACTGAAGGTATTGTTTGGATTATACACCCACGCAATACCACCGCTCATTCCGGCTGCAAAGTTTCTGCCTGTTTCGCCCAATATAAGTGCGCGGCCGCCTGTCATATACTCGCAGCCATGGTCGCCTATCCCTTCAACAACGGTTGTTGCGCCGGAGTTGCGTACGGCAAAGCGCTCACCTGCCATCCCCCTGATAAATACCTCGCCGGAGGTTGCGCCATATAGGGCCACATTACCGATAATGATATTTTCTTCGGGTGTAAAGGTTGCCCTTTCAGACGGGTAAATAGCAAGCTGTGCTCCTGATAAACCTTTGCCTACATAATCATTAGCTTCACCTTCCAGCTCAAAGGAAATTCCTTTGGTAGCAAAAGCACCAAAGCTTTGCCCGGCAGAACCTTTGAATTTAAAGTTTATAGTATTATCTGGAAGTCCAACCGAGCCATATAACTTTGAGATCTCGTTTGATAACAAAGTACCGATGGTACGGTCTACATTTCTCACGTCGAATGAAGCAAAAACAGGTGTTTTGTCTTCAAGCGCAGGTTTAGCAGCTTCAAGGAGTTTCCAATCCAGTATGTCGTCCATTCCGTGATCCTGTTTCTCGCTGTTATAAAGGGTAACATCCTTGGGATTATTTACCGGGTGCAATATGCCCGACAAATCGATCTTCTTAGCTTTCCAGTTGGTAAGGCCATCTTTAACCTTCAAGAACTGAACACGTCCAACCATCTCATTTATGGTGCGGAAACCCAATTCGGCCATTATCTCCCGTAATTCTTCAGCCAAAAAGCGGAAAAGGTTTACAATATGCTCCGGTTTTCCTGAGAATAGCTTTCTTAATTCCGGGTCCTGGGTGGCAACACCAACCGGGCATGTATTTAAATGACATTTACGCATCATTATACAACCGCCGGCAACTAATGCTGCGGTTGCAACACCCCATTCTTCGGCGCCCATAAGGCAGGCTATGGCCAGGTCGCGCCCGGTTTTTAACTGGCCGTCTGTTTGTAAAACAACCCTGCTGCGCAGTTTATTGCGTACCAGCGTTTGGTGGGCTTCGGTTAAGCCAAGCTCCCATGGTAAGCCTGCATGTTTCACAGAACTGATAGGGGAGGCACCGGTACCGCCGTCATACCCGGCAATTAAAATTACATCGGCATGTGCCTTCGCAACCCCGGCAGCTATAGTACCAACCCCGGCCTTTGAAACCAGTTTTACATTGATACGTGCAGCGCGGTTGGCATTTTTAAGGTCAAATATCAATTGCGCCAAATCCTCAATCGAATAAATATCGTGGTGCGGGGGAGGGGAGATCAAACCAACCCCGGGCGTAGAGTGCCGTGTTTTAGCTATCCAGTCATCAACCTTATGACCGGGCAGCTGTCCGCCTTCACCTGGTTTTGCGCCTTGTGCCATTTTAATCTGCAGCTCATCGGCATTGGTAAGATAATTTGAAGTTACGCCGAAACGCGCTGACGCCACCTGTTTGATAGCAGAGCGCATGGAGTCGCCGTTAGGTAAACGCTCATACCTTATTTCATCTTCACCACCTTCACCCGTGTTGCTTTTACCGCCAATGCGGTTCATGGCAATGGCCATAGTGCTATGCGCCTCGTGTGATATGGAGCCGAATGACATGGCCCCGGTAGCAAAGCGTTTCATGATATTTTCGGCCGGTTCAACCTCGTCTATGCTGATGGATTCGCGGTGATGGGCAAAATCAAGCAAGCCGCGTATAGTGAAATGCTTTTCGCTTTGCTCATTTATTTCTTTGGCGTAATTTTTATAGATCGAATAGTCATTTGT
>JAQBOU010000216.1 GCA_028287865.1 Mucilaginibacter sp.
ATAAATACAGTTTAACCAAAAGTTAATACAACATTTTATTCCACTTGAGTCATTTTACCCTTTCCTGACTAACAATTCATCTACATAAAAATCAAAAAAGGTATCTTTGCATAATTATGAGTAAGCATGGCAGGATATTAGTGGCAATGAGCGGCGGGGTTGATAGCTCGGTGGCAGCAGTGATGCTGCATGACCAGGGCTATGAAGTTATCGGGCTTACTATGAAAACCTGGGACTATGCCTCATCGGGCGGAAGTTCAAAAGAAACCGGCTGTTGTAGTCTGGATAGTATTAATGATGCCCGCGCATTGGCCGTAGGGTATGGCTTCCCCCACTACATCCTGGATATAAGAAATGAGTTTGGTGATTTTGTGATCGATAATTTTGTTGACGAATATTTAGCCGGCCGTACCCCTAACCCATGTGTTTTATGTAACACCCATATAAAATGGGAAGCCTTGCTGAAACGCGCCGATAAATTGGATTGCGAATTTATAGCTACCGGGCATTATGCTAATATCCGCTTGCAGGATAACGGAAGGTATGTGATATCAAAGGGAAAAGATATAAATAAGGATCAGTCTTACGTACTGTGGGGCGTATCACAAAAAAACCTTGCCCGCACCATGTTCCCGCTGGGTAGTTTTTCTAAACCGGAGATCAGGCAGATGGCCATGGACATGGGACAGATTGAATTAGCCGGCAAAAGCGAAAGCTATGAAATATGCTTTGTGCCTGATAACGACTACAGATCATTTTTAAGAAACAAGGTGGAAGATTTAGAGGAGCGGGTTGCCGGTGGCAATTTTGTTTTAACAGACGGCACGGTAGTAGGCAAACATCAGGGCTATCCTTTTTATACCATTGGCCAGCGTAAGGGTTTAGGTATTGCTTTAGGTCAGCCTATGTTTGTGACTAACATTCAGCCGGAAACCAATACAGTTGTGTTAGGAACCGTTGATGAACTGGAAAAGAAACAGGCCTGGGTTAAAAACCTTAACCTGGTTAAATACGAAAGCATTACCGAGCCCTTAGAAGCCATTACAAAAATCAGGTATAAAGATGCCGGCACACAAAGTTCAATACAACAAATGGGGCAGCACATGAAAGTTGATTTTCATCACAACGTTTCGGGGATAGCCCCCGGCCAGTCAGCTGTGTTTTATGAAGGTAATGATCTGCTGGGCGGCGGTTTTTTGATGTGATTTATTGAGTGGAAGTTTGAAATCCAAAGCTAATTTTATTAACTGATCTCTAACCTTTAACCACCAATCTCTAACCAAAAACCTTATATCATTTCAATATTCTTCTTGCGTTTCATTTTCTTTATGTTTTATTTGCAAAAAATAATTGCTTAAATGGCTAAAAACTTACTAATAGTTGAATCTCCGGCGAAAGCCAAAACCATTGAGGGATACCTTGGCAAAGACTTCACTGTTAAGTCGAGTTACGGGCATATCCGCGACCTGGTTAAGTCTGACGATGCTATTGATATTGCAAACGACTTTAAACAAAAATATGAAGTACCTGCCGATAAAAAGCAGATAGTTAACGAGTTAAAGAAATTAGCCAAAGAAGCAGATATGGTTTGGCTGGCATCGGATGAGGACCGCGAGGGTGAGGCCATATCATGGCATTTGTTTGATACTTTGGATTTAAAAGATGCCACCACAAAGCGGATCGTTTTTCACGAGATCACTAAACCCGCTATATTGCGTGCAATTGAAACACCACGAAAAATTGATTATAACCTGGTAAATGCTCAACAGGCACGCCGTGTGCTGGATAGATTGGTTGGTTTTGAGCTTTCACCTGTTTTATGGAAAAAAGTAAAGCCTTCCCTTTCAGCAGGACGTGTACAATCAGTTGCTGTAAGGCTTATTGTCGACCGTGAGCGCGAGATCAATAAATTCAAATCGGAAGCGGCATTTAAGATCGTAGCTATTTTTGGAAAAGGCAAGGAAGCATTTAAAGCCGAGTTACCTGAGCGTTATAGCAAACAAGAAGATGCAGAAAAGTTTTTGCAGGACTGTATCGGTGCTGATTTCGATGTAAAATCATTGGATACCCGGCCCGCAAAACGCTCTCCTGCTGCTCCGTTTACCACCTCAACATTACAACAGGAAGCCAGTCGTAAATTAGGATATTCTGTTTCACGTACCATGCAGGTGGCCCAAAAGCTTTACGAAGCAGGCCATATCACCTATATGCGTACTGATTCCCTTAATTTATCTGACCAGGCCTTAAATGCTGCATCGCAGGAGATAATATCAGCCTATGGTGAAAAATACCACCAGCAGCGGAAATACAAAACAAAAAATGCCAGCGCCCAGGAAGCCCACGAAGCAATAAGGCCGACCTATTTTGATAAACATACTATTCCAGGCGATTCAAGCGAAACACGTTTGTATGAGCTGATTTGGAAAAGGGCCATCGCTTCGCAAATGAGTGAAGCTCAGTTTGAGAAAACAACTGCAAAGATCAGTATATCAACACGTAAAGAAGAGCTGGCCGCCAATGGCGAGGTAATGAAATTTGATGGTTTCCTGAAAGTTTACCTTGAATCGAGCGATGAGGATGAGGATAATTTACAGGATGGTGAAAATGCAATGCTGCCTCCATTAACGAGGGGCCAGCGTTTAGCTTTACAGGAATTGACCGCAACCGAACGCTTTTCGCGCCCACCTGCAAGATATACTGAAGCAAGTTTGGTAAAGAAACTGGAAGAGTTGGGTATCGGACGTCCGTCTACCTACGCTCCTACTATTTCTACCATCCAGAACCGTGGTTATGTTGTTAAAGAAGAGCGCGACGGCAAGCAAAGGGCTTTCCGTGTTTTAACGCTTAAAGGAAGCAACATCACCAAAGAAGAAAAAACTGAAAATACGGGCGCCGAAAGAGGCAAGCTTTTCCCTACGGATATTGGCGCCGTTGTAAATGATTTCCTGGTACAATATTTTAAGGACATTGTAGACTTTCATTTTACCGCGACGGTAGAAAAGCAGTTTGATGAAATAGCCCAGGGATTAAAAGAATGGACGGATATGATCCGCAGCTTTTACACGCCTTTTCATAAGGAAGTGGAAAGCACCATTCAAACCGCTGATAAAGCCACCGGCGAACGTGAATTAGGCACTCATCCTGAAAGCGGTAAAAAGGTATCGGTGCGAATTGGCCGTTATGGTCCGTTTGTACAGGTCGGCGATAGTGTAACTGAAGGCGGCAACGAAGAAAAACCACTTTATGCAAGTTTGCGCACAGGTCAAAGTATAGAAACCATTACGCTTGAAGAAAGTCTGGAGTTGTTTAAGCTTCCGAAAAAGGTAGGTGTATTTGAAGACAAGGACATGACGGTTGCAATCGGCCGTTTCGGTCCTTACGTCAGGCATAACAGCGCATTTATTTCATTGCCAAAAGATATTGACCCGCTGGATGTTACCGAAGAAAGGGCAATTGAACTCATCATTGAAAAGCGTAAAAAAGATGCAGAAAAGCTGATCAAAGCTTTTGACGAGGATCCTGCCATGAAGGTGTTGAACGGCCGTTGGGGGCCTTATATTGAATTCGGCAAGCTAAATATTAAGATCCCGAAAGGCAAAGAGCCTCAAACATTAACTTTTGAGGAATGCAAGGCATTAGCAGCCATCGCCGAAAAGGAACCAAAAAAATCCGGTAAGAAATTTGCGAAGAAGAAGTAGGTGTTAGAGATTAGTGATTGGAGGTTTGAGATTAGTTAAATAGCGGTATCTGACTAACTCTAATCTCCCATCTTTGATCTCTATAATAATCAACCAAAAAAATGATAAAAGATCTGCCTAAAAATATAGTAAAAGACATTGCTATAGCGGTAGCGCTGGAGAAGGAAAGTGCTGAGAGTAAAATATGGTATGTTTATTTGATCAACCTAAAAAATGAACCAATAGAAAATGTGTTGATCACCTCCAAAGGATATGGCGAAAAGGACGGTGCCCCGGTTAAAACCTCCACGTTGCGGCACATGTTTCCGGTTGTTGATAAAAGCTCCTATAAATTAATAGAACCTATTGATGAGCAAACATTCGGGTTAAACAATGAGTACTGGTTAAGCTACTATATCGGCAAGGACATCTACGACAAAAAATTCATTTTTTTACCCGAAAGCATTGTTGAAGTAAACTTTATTAAACTGCCTGTTTTAAATAAAGTTGGGGTGATGATACGGTAATCCTATCTGAGCAGGGTTTACTTCATCCCCAGCATCCCATACTTTAAAATACAGTAAATAGCCCTTACGCCGTCTTTCCAGCCTATTTTTTTACCGTCATGATACGTACGTCCGTAATATGATATACCTACTTCATATATCCTGATATCAGGCACACGGGCAATTTTCTGGGTAACCTCCGGCTCAAACCCAAAGCGTTGCTCTGATAATTTTATAGATTGAATAAGCCTGGTATCAAAAAGCTTATAGCAGGTTTCCATATCCGTGAGGTTTAAGTTCGAGAACATGTTTGATGCAAATGTAAGCCACCTGTTTCCGATAGTATGCCAGAAAAAAAGAATACGGTGCGGATTGCTCCCCATAAACCGGGAGCCATAAACAACATCCGCAAAACCACCACAAACCGGTTTTAGCAGATCATTATACTCCTCGGGATCGTATTCAAGATCGGCATCCTGGATCACCAGGTATTCTCCCGTGGCTTTTGAAATACCGGTATGAAGAGAAGCTCCCTTTCCTTTATTAATATCATGTTTAAAATACTGTATGTTCAGTTCGGGATTATTTCGCTGATAGGCGGCAATTGACTGCTCTGTATGGTCTGATGAGCAATCATTTACAATGATCACTTCCTTCTGAATATTATCAATCAGGTTAACCGATTTGATTTTGTTTAAGATCAAATGTATCGTATTACCTTCGTTATAAGCCGGAATAATGATTGACAACTTTTGTATTTTCATTTTTGTTGTTAAATGCGAAAGGTAAAAATTACATAAAAAATCCAAAAATAATAATATTGAATTGCTTTTTTCTCTAAACCCGGGATTCTGTTTTATAGATACAATGTTTATATTGGCTGATATTTAATTACAAATTAAATGCTTGAACAATACGACCTTCACAACCTGATGGTAATTGATATAGAGACTGTTCCGCAATATAGCAGTTTTGACCAGGTGCCGGAGCATTTTCAAAAACTGTGGGACCTTAAAACACAATACCAGCGAAAGGAATCCACACCCGAAGAATTTTATGATCGTGCAGGAATCTGGTCGGAATTTGGAAAGATCATTTGCATTTCGGTAGGAATATTTATAAACGGAAAAAATACAGGACTCAGGGTAAAGTCATTCGCATCGCACAATGAAAAGGAATTATTGGAGCAATTCGCGGCCTTACTCGCCACCCAGCCGGCAAGTTTAATTCTTTGTGCACATAATGGTAAGGAATTTGATTTCCCCTATATATGCCGCAGGACGCTCATAAACGGGCTTAAAATACCAGCTCAATTAGAGATATCAGGCAAAAAGCCCTGGGAGGTAAACCACCTGGATACCATGGAGCTTTGGAAATTTGGGGATTATAAAAGCTATACGTCACTGAGTTTATTAGCTGCCATTTTTAATATCCCGACCCCAAAAGATGACATTGACGGTAGTATGGTAGGGCATGTTTATTGGGTTGAAAACCAATTGGAACGCATTGCCACTTATTGCCAAAAAGATGTAGTGGCAACGGCACAGTTGTTAAGGCGTTACCGTGGTGAGGAACTGATTACAGATGAATGTATAACGATGGTTGGGTAAATGCTGCAGGTAAACAATTTAAATGTTAAGTTTAAAACGCAGAATGGTCTTTTTGAGGCGGTTAAAGGCATTTCTTTTACTTTAAACAAAGGCGAAACTATTGGCATCGTCGGCGAATCCGGCTCTGGTAAATCAGTTACTTCGTTGGCTTTGATGCGTTTACTGAACGAGGAACAGGCCGTGCTTGGCGGCCAGGTTTTATTAAACGGAACAAGCTTGTGCAAATTGCCCGAAGAAGAAATGCGTAAAATACGCGGATACCGCATGGCGATGATCTTCCAGGAGCCTATGACCTCGCTAAATCCGGTTTTAACCTGCGGCTTCCAGATCACGGAGGCAATTCAGTTACATCTTGGAACAAGCAAGACCCAGGCAAAAGAAAAAACGATTGCGCTTTTTAAAGAAGTGCAGCTTCCCCGGCCTGAAGCTATATTTGACAGTTATCCGCACCAAATATCCGGCGGGCAAAAGCAAAGGGTGATGATTGCCATGGCATTGAGCTGTAACCCGGAAATATTGATTGCCGATGAACCCACCACCGCACTCGATGTTACCGTCCAAAAAACAATCATCGAACTATTGCAAAAGCTGAAGGCCGAACGCAACATGAGCCTGATCTTTATTTCGCACGACCTTGGGGTGATCAGCGAAATTGCTGACCGGGTGCTGGTGATGTATAAAGGAGAAGTGGTAGAGGAAGCTGCTGTTAAAACATTGTTCTCAAATCCAGGACACCCCTATACAAAAGGATTGCTGGCCTGCCGGCCATCCCCTGCCCTTCGTCTAAAAAAGCTGCCTGTTGTTTCTGATTTTTTAGATTCTGATACCCAAAAAGGCGAAAGCATTGAAAGGATAAGGGAAAGATATGCTTATACCCCGAAAGAAATAAAAGAACGGAAGGATAAATTATATAGCCAGCAACCCTTGTTAAAAATAATTGGGCTTAATACCTGGTTTCCTGTTCGTTCGGGTTTCTTTAACACATCAAAAGAGGTTATAAAAGCAGTTAATTCAGTAAGCTTTGATGTTCATCCGGGAGAAACGCTTGGTTTGGTTGGTGAATCTGGCTGCGGAAAAACAACGCTCGGCCGGAGCATTTTGCGTTTGATTGAACCTACATCAGGCAGCATAAATTTTCAAAATACCGATCTAAGAAGGCTTAAAAAGAATGACCTGAGAGAGATACGCAAAGATATTCAGATCATTTTCCAGGATCCATATTCTGCGCTGAATCCACGTTTAACTGTTGGCGATTCATTGATGGAGCCTTTGCAGGTACACCAGTTTTACAGCAACAATACCAAACGCAAAAAAAAGGTAATGGAACTGCTGGAGCGTGTAAATCTTTTGCCGGAACATTTTAACCGCTATCCGCACGAATTCTCCGGCGGGCAGCGGCAGCGTATTGTTATAGCGCGTGCGCTGGCATTGCAGCCAAAATTTATTATTTGCGATGAGTCGGTATCTGCACTGGATGTATCCGTGCAGGCGCAGGTATTAAACCTTATCCGCGAACTACAGCAGGAATTTAACCTTACTTATATTTTTATATCTCATGATCTGGCTGTCATCAAACACATATCCGACAGGATGATGGTAATGAACAAGGGCGAAATTGTAGAAACGGGCGACCCGGATGAGATTTATTATCATCCGAAGGAAGAGTATACTAAGAAGCTTATTGCTTCTATACCGGGGCAGTAACCCAATTTATTACATTTCTGATTGTTTGGCTAAAGCCTTTTTTAGATTTTAATCTGTTGTCCGTCCATAAATGGGTCGGCAATGAACCTTTAATTCATTGCCGTTGGTTTCAACCAACGAATAACAGATTAAGATCTAAAGGCTTTAGCCAAAATCCGCTACTCCCGATTTCCGCATTCAAAAACATCGTATCTTTGCACAAAGAATACACATGTCTAAAAAGAAAAACAGTTCATCTATCAATAAAGTACTCACCCAAATGGTACTGGATATATTTGAACAAAATGGCAATACACCGTTAAATTATAAACAGGTATCTGCCAAATTAAATATCCGCGATCCGGAAGACCGGGAAACAATTTTCGATATATTAAAAGATGAAGCCTTTAAAAGTGTTTTAAAGGAAATAGCTCCGGGTAAATTCCAGTTACTGGAACTTAAAACCTTTGTTGAGGGAAAGGTTGATCTTACTAATGACGGTTCAGCATTTATCGTTACTGATGATGAGTTTGAAAGCGACATTTTTGTTGCCCCGCGCAAACTGCGAAACGCATTAAATGGCGACCGGGTAAAGGTGTATGTTTATGCTAAAAGCAGGGGGAAAAATAAGGAAGGGGAAGTAATTGAAATACTGGAACGCGCCAAAATGGAGTTTACCGGCATTGTTAAACTTTCGGAACGGTTTGCTTTTTTTATCCCGGACGACCGCAAAATGATGCATGATATTTTTATTCCTATCAGCGAGCTTAATGGCGCTAAAAATGGCATAAAAGCAATTGCAGAAATCACAGACTGGCCGGCAGACGCTAAAAACCCGATCGGGCGAATTAAGCATATACTGGGTAAGCAAGGTGAGAACGACACCGAAATGAATGCTATTCTTGCTGAATATGGTTTCCCTTTATCTTTCACAGCCGAAGTGGAGCATGATGCAGAAGAAATTCCTGATATCATAACAAATGAAGAAATTGCCAAAAGGCGTGACTTCAGGAATATAACAACGTTTACTATTGACCCTTTTGATGCTAAAGACTTTGATGATGCTTTGTCTTTCAGGATATTAGATAATGGCAATTACGAGGTAGGTGTTCATATTGCGGATGTTTCGCACTTTATAAAGTCTGATTCGGCATTGGATAAAGAAGCTGAAGACCGCGGAACTTCTGTTTACCTGGTAGATAGGGTAATACCGATGCTCCCTGAACGATTGTCCAACGGTTTATGCTCCTTACGGCCTAAAGAAGATAAGCTTTGCTTTGCAGCGGTTTTTGAGCTGGATGAAGATGCACATATCATAAATGAATGGTTTGGTAAAACAGTGATCCATTCCGACAGGCGGTTTACTTATGAGGAAGTACAGGAAGTTATCGAAAGCCAGGTTGGCGATTTTGATAAAGAGATTTTAAAGTTGAATGCGTTGGCTTATAAGTTGCGCGAACGCAAATTTAAAAATGGCGCTATCAGCTTTGAAACTACGGAAGTAAAATTCAAGCTGGATGAAACCGGCAAACCCATTGGCGTATATGTGAAAGAACGTAAAGACGCACACAAACTGATTGAAGATTTTATGCTTTTAGCTAACCGGAAGGTTGCGGAATACGTTAGCAAAATGGGTAAAGGCAAGCATAAATATACTTTTGTATACCGTGTTCACGACTCGCCCAAGCCCGAATCCCTTACAAACTTTGCGCAGTTTGCAGCTAGGTTCGGTTATAAGATTAATACAAAATCGGATAAGGAAACAGCCAAGTCCCTTAACTTTTTAATGGAGGATGTAGAAGGCAAAAAGGAGCAGAATGTGCTTACTCACCTCGCCATCCGGTCTATGGCAAAAGCTATTTACACCACCAAAGGCACCAGTCACTACGGACTGGCATTTGACCACTATACCCACTTCACCTCTCCTATCCGCCGTTATCCGGATGTGATGGTGCACCGGTTGTTGTTTCATTATCTGAATGGCGGAACGTCAGCCAATGCAGAACATTATGAGAAACTATGCCAGCATAGCTCACAAATGGAAAAGAAGGCCGCTGATGCGGAACGTGCCTCTGTAAAATATAAACAGGCGGAATATTTGAAAGATCAGGTGGGCAGTGTTTACAGCGGCGTGATCTCGGGAGTTACTGAATGGGGTATGTATGTAGAAATTATTGAGAATAAATGTGAAGGTATGATCCGACTGCGTGATATATCCGATGACTTTTATACTTTAGACGAAAAAAATTACGCCATCATTGGCCAGCGTAAAAAGAAGGTTTACCAGTTGGGTGATGAAGTGAAGATCAGGGTGAAAAACGTTGACCTGACAAAAAAACAAATTGATTTTTCGTTAGTACAGGAATAGTTAAATGGTTGATTAAGTTGGATAGGTTGATTGGTTATCAATCAACACCCTCAACTGATCCACTAAAAATATAGATGAAGAAATTAGAAGATTTACAGGCAATAATCAGCGACGCAGTTGATAAGCTGCCTTTACCTGGGTATCCCGGAGCATTATACGAACCCATAAGCTATATTTTATCCCTGGGCGGTAAACGGATGCGCCCGGCATTGCTTTTAATGGCGTGTGACCTTTTTGGGGGCGATGTAAATGCAGCCATCCCTCCTGCCCTTGCTATCGAAGTATTCCATAATTTCACGTTAATGCATGATGACATTATGGACAATGCGCCCCTCCGTAGAGGGCAGGTTACTGTTCACGAACGCTGGAACCAAAACGTAGGGATCCTTTCTGGCGATGTAATGCTGGTACAGGGTTATAAGTTAATGATGCAGGTTGAAAACCATTTGTTACGCCCTATCCTTGACATATTTAATACCACAGCCATTGGCGTATGTGAAGGGCAGCAGCTGGATATGGAATTTGAAGAACGAAATGATGTGAGCATCGCTGAATATTTACACATGATCCGTTTAAAAACCGCGGTGGTGTTGGGCGGAGCTTTAAAAATAGGCGCTTTAATAGGCGGCGCAGATCCAAAAGACGCAGAACTACTCAGCAGCTTTGGTGAACACCTGGGCTTAGCATTCCAGTTGCAGGACGATATACTGGATGTTTACGGCGACCCTGAAAAATTTGGCAAGCAGGTAGGCGGCGATATTATCTCCAATAAAAAAACCTATTTACTGATAAAAGCACTTGAACTGGCTAAAGAAAAGTCAACCGGCGGCTTAGCTGATTGGATAGCTTTAAAACAATTTAACAATGCCGAAAAAGTAGCTGCTGTTACTAACATTTATAACACATTGGATGTACGGCAATTTGCTGAAGAAGCTATGCAAACTTATGCAGAAAAGGCTTTTGAAGCGCTTGATGCCATTAATTTACCCGAAGATCATAAGCAATACCTGCGTGATTTTGCTGACGGATTGTTGGTACGGGAAAATTGATGATATTGCAGCATAAATAACCAACTACCTCATGAGAAAACTTCTCGTTTTGATTGTAATTTTAGCTGCAAGTCAGCTCCATGCCCAGCAAACCTTAACCTCCGGCGGAAAATTAAAGCCGGAGCAAGCGATTATGGATATAAGGCATTATACCATTGCGTTGGATGTTGACTTTAACCAAAAATCAATTGCGGGTTATACCGTTATTGATGTGATTATGGCGCAGCCAACGCATGTGTTGTTGTTCGACCTGCTGGATTCATTGAATGTAAGCGGGGTTTTGGTAAATAATAAAAAGGAACCGTTTGAGTATAAGAATAACTTAATCACGATCAATCTTAACAACGAACTTCCTGCGGGTAAGGCAAGTGTAAAAGTATTTTACGGCGGTAAGCCGCATGTGGCACGCCGGCCGCCCTGGGACGATGGATTTATATGGACAAGAGATTCAACCGGGCATCCCTGGATGGCGATAACTGCGGAAGGTACCGGCGGCAAGTTATATTTCCCCTGCAAGGATCATCCGTCAGATGAGCCCAATGAGGGCGTAGATATGTTTATCACCGTTCCAAAAGACCTGGTAGTTGCAGGCCCCGGCTTGTTACAAAAGGTAATCAAACATGGAGATAAAGCTACTTTTCACTGGAAGACAAATTACACCATCAATAATTACAGCATCCTTTTTAATGTAGGTGATTATGCGGTTGTGAGCAGAACCTATACAACTGTCGACGGGCATAAGGTACCGCTGCAGTTTTACGTATTAAAGGAGCACGAAGCAAAAGCTCAGCATCACCTGGATGTTTTTGAAAAAACTATTCACGAGCAGGAAAAATATTTTGGCGAGTACCCATGGGCAAAGGAAAAAATAGCGATTTGCGAAACACCGCACCTTGGTATGGAACACCAGACAATGAATGCATACGGCAATAAGTTTCGCTATACCAAAGTTGGCGGTGAGGATTATGACGGCCTGATGCACCATGAATTTGGCCATGAATGGTGGGGAAACAAAGTCACAGCAAAGGACTGGGCTGATTATTGGATACATGAAGGCATAAATACTTTTGGCGATGCACTGTATGTAAGGGAATTTGAGGGTGAAGCGGCGTATAATAAATATTTCCAGAATGCAGCTTTGCGGTTTGGAAATAAAATCCCCATTGTAATGGGAAAGGATATTGATGAAGAGGCTGCTTATAATGGCGATATATATGGCAAAGGGGCATTTTTTATGCATACCATCCGGTACATAATAGGAGATAGCCTGTTTTTTCCGGCCATAAAGAAATTTGTTACCTCTCCAAAATACACCTATGACAATTTAGTTGGCACCGATGATGTACAGCAGTTTTTCAGCCAGGAGGCAGGGCGAGACCTGAAGCCTTTATTTGACCTGTATCTGCGTACCCCTGACAAATTGAATATCCATGTAAAACAATTGCGCGCCGACGTATACCTGGTTCAGTTAACCAATATTTCGATGGCTTTACCTATCGACATTACAACCGATGGCAGCACAAAACGTTTTACTGCCGACAGCAAAGGGGTCACTGTAACCAGTAAAACTTTGCCGGTGATTGATCCTGATACGTTTTATATTAAAAAGATAACTTTTGAATAATAGTTGTGCCGGATTGGAGATAAAAAACTAATCTCTAAACTCCACCCACTAATCACTAAATTTGTATCTCCTTAAAAAACAAAACCATTATGCCAACCTTTGATATAGTTAGTAAAATTGATGGTCAAACACTTGACAATGCGATTAACACCGCAAAAAAGGAAATATTGAACCGTTATGATTTTAACGATTCAAAAAGCACCATCGACCTTGATAAAAAAACAAATATATTAACCGTAGTTACTGAAAATGATATGCGCTTAAAAGCCATACAGGACGCAATAATCAGCCGCATGGTTAAACAGCACCTTGACCCGGTTGCGCTTGATTTTGGAAAAGAACAATATGCCTCCGGCAATATGATCCGCAAGGAAATAAAGATCAAAGAGGGCATTGATAAAGAAGCCGCTAAGAAAATAGTTAAGAAGATAAAAGACAGCGGATTAAAGGTACAGGCCTCTATAATGGATGACCAGGTACGTGTTCAGGCCAAAAAGATTGACGACCTGCAAGCCGTAATAAGTCTTTGCCGTGGAGATAATTTCGGTCAGCCATTGCAATATATTAATATGCGGGATTAGTTTGATGTGGGGTTTGGAAGTCTTGTTTTTTTTAAAAAAAACATCCTGATCAAAGGCTAAATCCATAAGTAACATTTAAAGCAACCATCCCTAAATTTGTGTATTGAGTCGAAAAACTTTCGTACCGAAGCCCTACGTCCCATGATTTAGAGGCAAACCCCACTGAGGGAGATAAGATTAATTTAGTTCCCTTTTCACTATTATCTGCAAAGCCTGCGCCAGCTTCTCCGCTAACATAAGCATGATGTATAAAGAAATACTTGACACCAACTTTTACTGGTACTACCTGGAAGTTAAAATTTGGATTGAAAGCGAAACCATCACCAGGGTTAACAAGGCGTTCTCCAACAAAACTAAAGCTATAGTAACCTGATGTTAATGTTAAGGCCAGCTTATTGGCCAAGCCGTATTGCAGACGAGCTGTTGCCCCCCACTCTACGGTAGCCCCATTAATTGTCCCTGAAACACCCGCGGCTTCGATGCCGATACCGAGCTTAAATGTATTTACCGGGGTTGTTTGGCCTTTTATAATATTTACCAGGCATACGGTAAAAGCAATAATTAAGGTTGTTATTTTTAGAGATTTTTCCATCATAAGATTTATGCTCTCTAAAATAACTAATTTCTTTTGTTGCCTCGCTGTTTATCAAAAAATCACAATTAAATCGTTGCTATTTTCACAAATAAAAAAGCCGCCCCTTTACGGAACGGCCTTCTCAAACTAAACCAACTTATTATGAAAACACTCTTTTATTTCGGAGTTCAATTCAGATTTGGAATTACAAACCATCTTTCGGAACATCCGACTCTGGTCTTTCTGACCTTTTTATTTCACAGCTATTTCTCTTGATTGAAATTTAGCCTCTTCTTTTTTAGCTACGTTCAGCTTTAATATACCATCGGTATAGGCAGCATCAATTTTGGTATAATCGGCAATTTCAGGTAAGGTGAACGACCTGGTGAATGAATTATAGCTGTATTCACGTTTGCTGAACTTTTTGCCTTCCTCAACTTTTTCAGCTTTCTTATCGGCAGAAACTGTTAATACATTTTTTTCAAGATTAATCTTAAAATCTTCTTTCTTCAAACCAGGTGCGGCCAATTCAATTTGAAATTCGTTTTCTGTTTCTGCAATATTCACTGCAGGTACACGGCTTGATAATTTGTCGCCTAAAAACGAATCGTTTACCAATGAATCAAAAACATCACTGAAAAAAGGGTTAACTGCATGGTTCTTTTGTCCGTTTGCAAATTTTACTAAAGTCATTTTTATATCCTCCTAAGTTTTCTTTTTATTTATCTTCGCAATTGATTGATCAAGTGTTATACCAATGGATATAACCTGTGATATAACGGACAGTATGTCTGTCAATGTTTAACTACTACAGACAATATGACACACCATGGCTGAAAATCTTTCAGATTATAAATACAAAACTCCTATCACCATCCGCTTTTCGGATATCGATGCGGTTGGACATGCTAACAATGCAATTTATCTGACCTACTTTGAAGAAGCCCGTCTCAGTTACTGGCGCGATATAATTCAATGGGACATGCAGGAACACGGCGTAATTGTTGGGCGGTCGGAAGTGAATTATTTAAAACCTATTCTGCTGCAGGATAAAATTATGTGCTATGTGCGCACTACCCGCATCGGCAACAGTAGTTTTGATATAATGCACGTATTGGTTAAAATTACTGAACACGGCGAAGAGATATGTACCACCGGTAAAACAGTTTGTATAAGCTACGATTATAAAGCTAACAGATCGGTACCAATACCTAAACCGGAGCGCCAAAAGATGATTGCTTATGATGAACCGGGACTGATTTTAAATACAAATTAGTTGGTATCAATTAACGTTAAAAGGATTTAACCTCCGGCATTTGTAGTAGCTTTTCGTCAAGCTTGCTTATATCATTGCGGTGACCTGTTACCCAGATTGCTGTTTGCATACACCCATCCTTTTTGGTTATCTGTACAGTTTGAGACGTTAACTGGTTTAATTTAATGATAAGCTCAACATTAGCCAAGTTTTCATAATCAGCATTTGCAAATTCAATTACAAATAATTTGTCGCGATGCACCTTATCTATATACCTTTCAAGCAGGTTAAACAGTAATAAAACCATTAAAGTTAATACTGTTGAAACTAAGGCAAGCGTATAATTGCCCGAGCCAATTGACATTCCAATAGCAGCTGATATCCAGATAACGGCAGCGGTAGTAAGTCCGCTTACAGCTATATTATCTTTAAATATTACCCCAGCCCCAATAAAACCAATACCGGTTACTATATTGATATTTATCCCGGCCCCGGCGCGTTGTGCCACCATTGTATAAATAGTTGAACCCAGGCAGATCAATATAATGGTGCGGAAACCTGCGGTTTTGTTTTTATACTGGCGCTCCAAACCCATTAACCCGCCGCATACAACAGCCAAAGCTATTTTAATCAGATCCTGGTTGGCGATACCGAATTCTAATGAGGGCATAGGTTAATTTTTGAGTTATTGGTTTATGAATTATTAACGTACCAATTTATTAAATGTAGCAATAATCCTCAGAATATTTTACCAGGATTTAATATACCGTTTTTATCAAAAACCTGTTTTATTCCGCGCCATAGTGCAAAATGAGTTTCCGTATATTTTATCGGCATGAAATCTTTTTGTACCAAACCGATGCCATGCTCGCCGGATAACGTGCCCCCCAGGAAAACAGTAAGCTCAAATATTTCGCGTATGCCATCCTTCAGCTTGTTATTCCAATCATCATCGCTCATGTCCCCCTTTATAATATTTACGTGCAGGTTTCCATCACCTGCATGCCCGTAACAAACTGATTCAAAGCCATATTTAAGCCCGGTTTCCTTTATTCCTTTAATAAGCTGCGGAAGGCTTGCACGCGGAACTACCGTATCCTCTTCTTTATAAACAGAATTTGATTTTACCGACACTGCCATTGTGCGCCGCATTCGCCATAGCTCCTCTTTTTGGGCCGAGGTATCGGCAAACAATACTTCTTTACAACCAAAAGTTTCTAAAACCTGGTTTATTTTTTCGCATTCATCAAATATTACGTCCTGGCTGGTGCCATCTACCTCGATCAGTAAAAAGGCTTCAATACCTTCTTTCAGGTCAAATGCAATTCCATCATTCTTTATTACCCACTCTACTCCTCTTCTTTCCATAAATTCAAGCGCCGACGGGATGACCCCTGCCCTGAATATAGCGGAAACTGCCATACACGCAGCTTCATTTGAACTAAAGGATGCAAGCAGCAAGGCGTCTAAGGTTGGCCGGGGTATCAGCTTAACCACAATTTTGGTAATTATTCCTAACGTGCCTTCCGAACCTATCATTAACTGCGTTAAATTGTATCCGGAAGCATATTTTAAGGTATTGGCACCTGTCCATATAATTTCACCTGATGGCAATACCACCTCGAGGTTAAGGATATATTCACGGATGGTACCATATTTTACTACCCTTGGGCCGCCGGAGCCGTGCGAAACATTACCGCCTATAAAACAGCTTCCTTTGCTTGCCGGATCCACCGGGTATAATAAACCTTTAGCTGCAACCTGATCCATAAATTCTTCGGTTATAACACCCGGTTCAACTGTGGCCTGCAGGTTCTGCTCATCAATTGCCAAAATCTTAGTAAATCGCTCCATAGCGATCAGCAACCCACCCATAACAGGCAAAGCCCCGCCGCTTAAACCTGTACCCGCTCCTCTTGGCGTCACCGGTATCAAATTTTCGTTGCAGAGTTTCATCAACGCGGCAACTTCCTCAACCGACGCTGGTTTAGCAACTACTTCAGGGTAATAATGCAGATCTTCTGTTTCATCATGGCTGTATTTTTCAAGATTGCTATGGCCGGTTATAACTGCCTCATCTCCTACTATTGATTTAATGGCGGCAAGTATTTCTTCAGTGATCTTATTATAGGGCTTGGTTATAATCTCATGATTTATATGTTATTACAATACTTGAACAATGAACCTTCCCTTTTAGCGGAGGGTTTAACTTTTTT
>JAQBOU010000222.1 GCA_028287865.1 Mucilaginibacter sp.
AAAAATTTCACAGCATAACCTCTATTATAACGCACCCACTTTTAAAATAGTTGCAACAGTTACAAAAATTTTAAATCGAATGTTGAAAAGCCGGGCAAGACCAATATTTGAATAATTAAATATCATAACAAACTTATAATAAGACTAATAACTAATTTCTTCAGCTAAAATTTATTATGTCAAATACAGATTTGGCGGGTCAAGGCACTAACACAATCAGCTTATTTATGGTTTAGGAGCATTATGATCGTCTTATTTATTCGCCTTGAAAAATAAATTGTCGCCTATTGGAATACAGCGAAATGTAAAAATTATTGCGCCGGTGTTTCAAACCCGATAAAATGGTTTTATTTGCAGAAAAAATTTACCATGTCATTACAACCAGGCCAGCCAGCTCCACAGTTTGCATTATATTCTTCCGCATTAAAGGAAGTATCCTTATCCGATTTCAAAGGCAAAAAAGTAGTATTACATTTTTTTCCAATGGCTTTTACCGGTGTTTGCACCACCCAATTATGTACCATGCGCGATAACTTTGGCTATTATGACGGATTAAATGCTGTTATTTTAGGTATCTCAGTCGATTCGCCTTTCACACTTGCCAAGTTCAAGGAAGAAAACAATTACCAGTTTGAATTACTGTCTGATTTTAATAAAGAAGTTTCAACTGCTTACGGTGCTATTTATGAGCAGTTTGTGTTTGGTTTAAAGGGCGTTTCAAAACGTGCGGCATTTGTAATTGATGAAGATCAAAAAATTATTTATGCCGAAGTGCTTGAAGTAGCCACAGAACTACCTGATTTTAATGCTATTGCTGAAAAAGTAAAGTAATTACAAAAATATTGTATGGATTAAAAAGAAATCCTATTTTTGCAGTCCGTTTTAAAAAGCACTTGTAGCTCAATTGGATAGAGCACCTGACTACGGATCAGGAGGTTAGGGGTTCGACTCCCTTCAAGTGCACAAATCAAGTTAACAGTCTTTTAGCTAAAGACATTGAACTTAAGACTAAGTAAGCCTTTCTGTGTTGTACCGGAAGGCTTTTAATTTTAATCAGCGTATGCTAAACTTGGTATTGTTTGGCCCTCCCGGAGCAGGGAAGGGCACTCAGTCGCAAAAACTTATTGAAAAATACGGCTTGATCCACCTTTCAACCGGTGATTTGCTGCGTAGTGAAATTTCACAGGGAACAGAACTTGGTTTAGAAGCAAAGAAGCTAATGGACAGCGGTATACTGGTTCCCGATAGTGTTGTTATCGGCATGATCAGCAGTAAACTCGATACCAACAAGAATGCCAAAGGCTTTATATTCGATGGTTTTCCGCGTACCGTAGCGCAGGCTGAAGCTTTAGATACCCTGCTTGAAAGCAAAAATGCCCCTATCTCGGGCATGATAGCACTTGAAGTAAATAATACTGAACTTGAAAACAGGTTATTGTTGCGCGGAAAAGACTCAGGTCGCCCGGACGATGCCAATCCTGAAGTAATCCGTAAACGGATTAAAGAATATAATGAAAAAACCGCGCCTGTTGCAGGATTCTATAAGGGCCAAAATAAATTTAAAAGCATCAATGGTATCGGATCTGTTGAAGAAATATTTGACGCCATTAATGAAGTTATAAGTACTTATCAAATAAGTCCGGAAGTAAATCAGTAAACTGAAAGCAGGCAACTTAGAGAAACTTATTCCCTATAAATCTGTTATTATCTTCCGGTCTTTACCGACTTCGGACGATTCCGACACAAACAAAAAATCATGTCCCAAGGTTCAAATTTTGTTGATTATGTAAAGATATGCTGCCGTTCCGGTCACGGAGGGTCAGGTTCATCACATTTGCACCGTGATAAATTGACCGCTAAAGGCGGACCGGATGGTGGAGACGGCGGGCGCGGCGGACATGTTATTGTAAAGGGAAATGCCCAGTTATGGACGCTGCTTCATCTCAAATTTCGCAAACATGTAATAGCTGGTGATGGCGAATCAGGAGGAAGTTCTTTAAAGAGCGGAAAAACGGGCAGAGACGAAATACTGGAAGTACCCCTGGGTACTATAGCCAAAAATGCAGATACCGGCGAAACATTGTTTGAAATAACCGCTGACGGTGAAACTAAAATATTGACTGATGGTGGTCGGGGTGGCCTTGGAAACTGGCATTTTAAAACACCCACACTTCAAACGCCACGTTTTGCCCAACCGGGGGAAGACGGCAAAGAAGACTGGAATGTACTGGAGTTAAAAATACTGGCCGACGTTGGACTAGTGGGTTTCCCGAATGCCGGAAAATCTACATTGCTTTCGGTAGTATCAGCTGCAAAACCTGAGATTGCTGATTACGCCTTCACTACCATTGTACCAAATCTTGGGATAGTTGCTTATAGAGGCGGAAAATCTTTTGTGATGGCTGACATTCCGGGAATTATAGAGGGCGCATCACAGGGAAAGGGCCTAGGATTTAGATTTTTAAGGCACATTGAACGAAATTCGGTATTGTTATTTATGGTGCCTGCCGATACAGCACGAACTATCAAAAAAGAATACCAGATACTTTTACATGAATTAAAGGAGTACAATCCTGAACTTATCCACAAACCCAGGGTTTTGGCAGTCACCAAATCTGATATGCTGGATGATGAGCTGATGGCCGAAATGAAAAAGGAACTCCCAACGGATGTTCCTTCAATCTTTATATCCTCCGTTGCTCAAAAAAACATTGATGAGCTAAAAGACCTGCTTTGGAAAGAGATTAATAATTAGTTGCCGGTTGACTCTTGGACAGGTTGATTGAATTAAGAAATTCTATTAACCAATTACTCAATTCAACAAGCCCCTCACTTCTTCATTTTAGCCGCATACAATACATATTTGTCGCTAAGCATTGAAACATTAAATCCTGTATAGCCGGGAAATGATTTCATGATCATTTTTTCTTTAGGGCCGTTATAGCTTTCAGGCAAAACAATGTAAAGCGGTCCGGCATAACCATTGTACCTGTAATCGTCTGCATTAATCTTAAGATCATCACCTATTGGCTGTAAAGTTATTATCCGGTTATGTAAAATTTCAAGCCCTGTATCATCGCTTATAAAAACAAATGTGGCATTTTTATTTTCCCTATCCAGTTTCATGATAGAGTTGAGGGATTGCTGATCGATATTAGGCTGTGCCACGCCCGACGGGCCTCGCGCATTTACATTATTAATCCTGTAGCCTTTGATTAAATAAGAAACACTGGTATAGGCTATCCCAATAAATATCAAACCAAAAAAAAGCTGAAAACCGATCTTAAACTCCCTGATCAAATAAATTATACCAGGCACTATTAAAAGCCCAACTATACGAAAATGCCTGGCCTCGTATGAAATGTTAAGCTGGCGTAAATACGAAACGCCAAAAAACAAGATAGCAGCTGAGTAAAAAACAATCACAAATAATTTGTAATTGCTATTGGCAACTATACGGAGGATATTGAAGATGATAAGCAGGCTCAGTATTGCCAGCACAATCAATATATCTATACTTAGCCCTGCATTAATTAAAGGCTTCCCTGTATGATAGAGCATTCCATGAAGCAGGTCGTCAATAGAAAAATCTGAAAGTATGGGTGATGCGACAGGAAAACTAAAAGTTGCTGCTGTTAATTTAAACCCGTGCGCCGCAGATGCAGGGCTTTGACCTTTAGAAAGGAAAAATATATAAATTGTTAACAATGATACCGCTGCCGGTATCCCAATCCAAAATCCTTTTTTAATCCATTCCCAAATACCGGATTGATTTGAAGATAACCTGATCCATAAACAGCATAAGCCTGCTGCATACATCCACAAAAATGATGATTTACAAAGGAAGCCAACCCAGCCGGAAAGCAATACAAATAACACTAATGCAATCCCGGGCTTTTGGAATGTTGCACAGCCATATAAAAACCACCCTTCAAAAGCAAAAAGTAATATTTCGCCTCCATTATAATAAACGTAAGGAACAACAAAGGCTTGCTGACAACTAATAAACACCAGACTGATAGCTCCGACGAACGGAGTAAAACCCATCCTTTTAAAAAAATACCACAATCCGGCCAGGCCGGAAAATTCGCCAAGTGTTACCGTTATCGCTATTGCCTGTCCTGTATTGATGTCGGCAATTAATTTAAAAAGATAGGGTATAAGATATTGACCGGGGGACCACCATGTTAAAAATTCAGTGTAGTTTTGTGATAGGTCATCCTGGTCAGGAGCTACAAAATTATTAAACCCTCCCCCTAAATGCATACTCCGCAACACCTGCAATCCCATCCCCGGATCGGGAAAAAGCGCAGGCGGGATAAGAAATAATATTATCCCCATAATAAGCAAAGCCGCGCCTATTATTAAAAGAATTAGTTTATGCGTGTTGATTTTGGGAGAGATCATAATTAATCTTATTCAATAATTCGCGAGCGGATCTTTACAGCAGGATTTCCCTGGTATACGCTGTATGCTTCCAGGTTTTTGGTTGCTACTGATCCCGTTGTAAGCACAGCATGCGATGCCACGGTAACGCCAGGATTTACGACGGAACATGCCCCGATCCAGGCGCCATCTTCTAAAACTACACCGGCAGTTATCAGATCAAACCCGGGTTTTTTATAATTATGGTTACCCGTAAGCAACACCGCACCTTGCGAGATACAAACATTGGAGCCGATGGTGACCGGAACAAGGCAATCGATCCAGACATTTTCACCGATCCATGTATGATTCCCGATGGTTAAGTGCCAGGAGTATTTTATATTTATACCTGCTCTTATCACCACGCCTTTTCCAATCTTAGCACCAAAAATACGGAGTATAAATACTTTTAGGTTACTGGATGGGAACAGGCTGTTTTTAAAAAAAAAGACGTTTGTATAATACCATAAAATCCTTTTTAACGGTCCACCACCGCTATGAAACGGTGCGTTGTTATAGGCAGACAAATTAGTCTTTTGCATCACTATAGTTTAAAGTATGATCATCTTTAATCCAAAAGTAGAGTGTAACGGCAATAATCAGGTATATACTAATATTAAAAGCGGTATGATGATCCAAAATCCTTTCGGCATGTTTATTCCAAAACAAAGCGAGCAATACAAAGCGGACGATATTTAAGGCCTCTATTCCTAAAATCCCTGTAAATAAAAAAATAACTTTTCTTTTCCATTTTTTAGGATAGGACAATACAAATGCAGCAAAAAAGCTGATAACCCCCAATCCTAAACATGAGTATATTAATTTTAGTGTTCCATGTCCGGCAACTAATAGATCATATTCATCAGTTATGGCTGCGAAGCCGAACCAGCTGAGTACTTGGGCACTCGCATGTAACAATCCCCACCTTAAACCATGGATATAGTTAAGGTTGTTAGCTAAAAATGCACTATAATGAGGGCTTGGCGGAGATACGCGACTAAAATAGAATATGTTGAAGTAATAGAAGAACGGGAACAGCACCAAAAATGTAATTATAAATTTCAAAGGCGCGGTTTCTCTTTTGGAACTTGTTTTTGCATTTTTTTGGAGAATTTCGTCAATTTTAATGTCTACGATCAGCCTGAACCAAAAAGCCTGTAAAAAATGAAAGATTATCCCTGTTCGCCCGTCAAAAATGCCGAGTTGAAAAAACATTCTGTAAATGAAATAAAGCATCGGTCTTACATACCTCGGTAATTGCCACCATAACTGTTTTAACCATGCGGTTCGTTCGTCCGGCGATCCCCAAAACCTGGGTTTTATTGTTTGCGATCTCATGTGCTGCATGCGTTCCACCTCCTCCTGTGCAACCAGGTCGCTGTAACGGTTATGCTTATTTATCCAAAAACTTATATTATTTTCCTTTAAATTCTCTTCTAAAATGTAGCCATCTTTCCATATTATCGTTTTTCCGGGAACAATAATCCGGTGATCCATGTTTTCATTTAAATCTGAATAGCCGATACCAAAACGAAACATTTTAAGCAGATAAATAGGAGAATATCCCCCATATTTTATCCATTTACCTTTAAAAAAATTCTTACGGTTAAAGTAAATGCCATTAACATGCCGGTAGTTTTCGTCTTTAAAATCCAATAGATACGCTTTTAATTCGTTTGTAACTACCTGGTCGGCATCCAGGCAAATTACCCATGGTGTTTGTATACTGAAATTTTTAAGCGCATAATCCCACTGTTTCGGGTGATTTTCGAAAGGGTGTTGTGAAATAACAGCTCCGGATGCTTCAGCAATTTCAATGGTATTATCCGTGCTGCCTGAATCTAGTAAAAAAACCGGTGCTTCCAGCTCTTTGATTGACAGTAATAACCTCGGTAAATGCAGCTCTTCGTTATAGGTGATTATAATAAATGAATACTGGTTATTCAAATTAACTTTGCTTTAATGATCATGGATTTCCAAAAGTAAGGAAGCCTTCCGCAACCTTTAAAAACAATAACAGTAAAACCTGCATTGGATAAGGCCCCGGTTAACGTTCTTTTTGACCATAGTTTAATATGCCCGCCAAGCCAAAGCGGGTTCATGTGAGCATCCCATTTGTTAAAGATACTTAATATTAAATTTTTTAAATACCCGTGGTAGGGTGTCGTTATAATTATCTCGCCCCCCTTACTAAGTTGTTCTCTGCAAAAACCAATAAACGCTTCCGGATTATATAAATGTTCTATAACCTCGGTAGATATGATGGTGTCAAAAGAAATATTTTGTAATTGAGAAGGTAATTTATCTGATGACAGATCCTGAACAAAAAAACGGTCGGCGTTAGTTTTTTTTGCAATCGCTATGCCTTTTTCTGAAGCATCGGTGCCATAAACGTTGTATCCATGTTTAACTAAATAATTTACCAGGTAACCGTTTCCACAACCCAAATCCAGAATGTATTTGTTTTTTGTTTTATCTAGTAAACTTAATAAAGCATTCAACTGGTAGCCAAGATTGTGCGTTGGACCATCGTTATGGAAGCCATAATCCTGATAATCAGACATTATTACTTATACTTTTATACATTTCAATATACTTTTTCACAAGATCATCTTCATTAAAATCAGCACGGATCCTGGATGGCGCGTTTAAACGAATATTATTAAGCTCATCCTGTTTTTCGTGAATAAGGTTTATCATATTGCTTACTGATTGTGCATTTAATTCGCAGTCCCAGCCTAAATTATTTTCAGTAACGTAACCGGATAAACCTACAAATTTGCTCGCTAAAACTGCTGTGCCTTCGCTCAAACTTTCTATAACCACATTGCCGAAGTTTTCATCAAACGAAGGTAAAACAAGCAGGTCATGTTCAGAAAGCAGCTTAAATTTATTGTCATTTTGAAACCCCACCCAGTTTATATTTTCATCTACTGCACATTTTTTTGCTTGCTCCTTTAATGCATTTATATAATTTGTATCACCATCCCCGGCAACTGTCAGTCTATAAGGAAAAGATAAAAGTGCCAGTGCATTTATTAAAATGTCCAAGCCCTTTTTTTCTTCAATCCTCGAAAGGAAAATTAATTTGAATTTATTTGATTGCCAGGCACTTACAGCGTGACCATGTACCGGCAATTTTACAAAATTTGGCAGTTCAGTAATGCTTTTAGGGGATACCACCTTAATTATTGCCTCA
>JAQBOU010000232.1 GCA_028287865.1 Mucilaginibacter sp.
AACGCTGAAAAATTATTTGTCAGCCTATGATAAAGAAACTATTGAGCAGGCTGAAATAAAAATCAAATATGAGAGTTATTTTGAAAAGGAATTGGATATTGTAGCCCGAATGAAAAAAATGGAAGACAAGGAAATAAATCCGGATTTTGATTACCATCCCCTCGTTTCGCTTTCTAAAGAAGCCCGCGAAAAACTAATGAAAATTAAACCGCGTACTTTAGGTCAGGCATCGCGGATTTCCGGCGTAACCCCTTCAGATATTTCAGTTTTAATGGTTCATATATCAAGGTAGCGTATAAGTATCTGATTATCAATACATTATAAAATATCGTTTTAAATTAACTATTTTTAATTTTTAATATTACCATTCAATAAAATATAAAAATCGCTTATAGCGTTTAAAAACAATGTTAAACAAAAAACGCCCTCTTTTACTCCTTATCTCCCTGCTTTTTTGTCTTGCTTTATTAAATGCCGGCTGCGCAAACAGGCAATTGCCACAGGGTGGACCGCGGGATCATGATCCGCCCAAACTTTTAAAAGCAACGCCTCAAAATATGACCCGGTTTTTTAAAGCCAAAGTGATAACGCTTGACTTTGATGAATTTATTAAACTCACCAATCAATATTCCGAGATAAGTGTAAGCCCAACGCCGGCGAAAGTTCCCGATTATAAGCTAAAGGGCAAAAGCCTTGTCATTACATTGAAAGATACACTGGAGCCCAACACTACTTATGTTATAAATTTTGGTAAAGCCATTGCAGATGTAAATGAATCAAACGTATTAAAAAACTTTACGTACGTTTTTTCAACCGGGGCACATATCGATTCGTTAAGTATAGCCGGAAAGGTAATTAACACATTAACCGGCGAACGGGAAAAAGAGGCAACTGTTATGTTATTCACGCTGAAACAGGATTCTCTTCTTTTTGGGAAGAAGCGCCCTACTATTTTTACAACTACAGATTCGGCTGGTAATTTCACTTTAAACAATCTTCACCCAAATAATTACCGGATATATGCATTGAAAGAAAAAGTAGGTAATAAGATATACGATAACGATGATGAGCTGATTGCTTTTAATAAAAATGTGATCCATTTAACCCGCGACACTGAAAATGTTCAACTAAAGTTATTTAAACAAGTACCGGATAAATTCAGGCTGGTTGATAAAAGATTTGATCTGGATGGAAAAATGTTTTTCTCCTTTAATAAGCCGTTAAATAATCCTTCTGTACATATCCTTTATCCGGCAGGATTTGATCAGCAAAAAATCGTCGATATCAGCAAAACCAAAGATACAGCTGTTATATTTATGAAAAACATGGATTTTGATTCCATCAGGGTCGCTTTCTATGATAACAATAAGCCTATAGATACTATCTATCTTAGAAAAAGCAAGAAAGAAGCTTTTACAAGAAGCCTTTCTTTTAAATATGATCTGACGACAGGTGACAAATTAAAACCAGGCACCGGCTTAACTTTAAAAGCCAATATCCCGATAGATAGTTTTGATTCTTCCTTGATTTCAATAAAAGAAGATTCTACAGATGTCACAAATTTCACCGTCGAAAAAGACACGGCCAATCCCATGCTTTTTAAAATAAATTACCGTTGGAAACAAGTTGTTAATTATACCCTGATATTGGGTAGCGGAGCATTTACAGATATTTATGGCGATAAAAACAGGCGCAGTATCCCAAAAAGATTTACGGTTGATAAGCCCGAAAACTATAGTTTATTAACTTTAAATGTTACCGTGCCGGATACGGGGAAATCTTATATTGTTGAATTACTTAACGACCAAAAGGCTGTTTTAAGAAGCGATATCGTTCATAAAAACACCAACCTCATATACAAAAATTATATTAGCGGTAAATATAACGTACGGGTAATATATGACGATAACGGGAATGGCAAATGGGATGCAGGAAGTATAAAAAGAAAGACGCAGCCGGAAAATATATGGAATAATGAAGCCATAATCACTTTAAGGCCCAACTGGGACCAGGTTACGCCTATCGCCGTTCCGAAAGAACCAACTACTCCTTAAACCAGCCGGAGTACATGATATAATTATCGGGCAATTTTTTGAGCATTTCTTTTTGCTCCGGTGTTAACGGCTTTATTTTTTTAGCCGGGATCCCGGCATACAAATAGCCCGAATCGCAAATTGTTTTCTCCAGTACAACGGCGCCGGCTGCAATGATCACAAATTCTTCAACTATAACATGATCCATTACTATGGCGCCCATGCCTATTAAAACATTGTCATGCAGGGTACAGCCATGCACCAGGGCATTGTGCCCAATGGAAACACAGTTACCTATATTTGTTGGTGCGTACTTGTAGGTACAATGAATAACTGCTCCATCCTGTATATTAGTATTGTTGCCTATCTTTATATAATGCACATCTCCCCTTATTACAGCATTAAACCAAACGGAGCAATTGTCACCCATCACCACATCGCCAACTATCGTTGCATTTTCGGCAATAAAACATTCCTTTCCCCAGGTTGGGCTTATATTTTTTACTGGTAGTATAACAGGCATTTTAAATTGTTGAATTATATGGTAACTGAATTATTGATTGAATCTCTTTTTGGGTTAACAATTTTTTTTTAAGTTTGATGTATTATATAATTGTTAAATAAGCGGAAATAGCTCAGCTGGTAGAGCATCAGTTTCCCAAACTGAAGGCCGCGGGTTCGAATCCCGTTTTCCGCTCGATACCTAAAACACAGTGTCTTCAATTACGTCAGCATGAGATGGATAATCTGTTGTTGAATGCAGTCCTCTGCTCTCCTTCCGCATCATTGCTGATTTCACTACTATATAAGATACTTGTATCAAATTTCTCAATTCGCAAAGCTTAACCGATAACTTAGTGCGCTTATAAAATTCCTCCGTTTCCTCATATAATAAACCCAAACGGCGCATGGCTCTTTCAAGCCTGAAATCAGAACGTACAATACCCACATAGTCATTCATTAATTTCTGCATTTCGCGTACATTGTGTGTTACCAGTATATCTTCATTTGATAATTGTACCCCTTTTTCATCCCAATCAGGGATATTATCAGGTATTACATTATTTTCAAACTGACTGATAGCATCTTCATAAATGCGGTGCGCAAACACCAAAGCTTCCAGTAAGGAATTAGACGCCAAACGATTAGCCCCATGCAAACCTGTCGACGAACATTCTCCACACGCGTACAATCTTAATAACGAAGATCTGCCGATATGATCAACCATAACACCACCACACATATAATGACAAGCTGGTGCAACCGGGATCATATCTTTGGTCATATCAATACCTATATCTAAACATTTGGCGTAAATATTTGGAAAATGAGCAAGAATATCTTTTTTACTCCGGTGTCTCACATCTAAATAAACAAAATCCTCTCCAGATTTTTTTATCTCAGCATCAATGGCCCTGGCCGTTATATCCCTCGGTGCAAGCGACTTTCTTTCATCATACTCCTGCATAAACTCCTCACCATTTGTTCGCCTTAAAACTCCACCAAAACCTCTCACTGCCTCTGATATAAGGAAAGATGGATATTCGCCCGGATTATATAAAGCAGTTGGATGAAACTGGATAAACTCCATATTTCTTACTTTTCCTTTTGCGCGGTAAACCATTGCTACGCCATCGCCGGTAGCGATGGTTGGGTTAGTGGTAATTGAATAAATATGCCCGGCACCGCCTGATGCCATTACCGTTACCTTTGACAGTATCTTTTCGACATTTTTGGTTTGATTATTAAAGGCATAAATGCCATAACAGGTAATATCCGTACTGGATTTATCTACAAATACATCCAAATGATGTTGCGTTATTAGGTCTACAGCAAAATAATGAGTTAATATTTCAATATTAGGGTCATTATGAATTTGTTCTAATAATGATCTTTCTATTTCAAAACCGGTAATATCCTTATAATGCAAAACCCTGAATTCCGAGTGCCCACCCTCTTTTGCTAGGTCATAGAAACCTTCATTTGTTTTATCAAAATTGGTACCGTAGTCAATAATTTCCCTAATCCTGGCCGGGCCCTCTTTAACAACTGCTTCAACTACTTCCTTGTCGCAAAGTCCATCACCAGAAATTAAAGTATCCTGGATATGCTTTTCAAAGGAATCATCCTTTTTATCCACAACTACAGCAACGCCTCCCTGCGCATACTTAGTGTTTGATTCATCTTCATTTGATTTGGTAACTATCAGAACTTTACCATGTTTTGCCGCCTTAAGTGCAAAACTCAATCCTGCTATACCTGATCCTACTACCAGGAAATCCACAGTTCTGGTCATACTATATATCTGTTATGTGTAAAATTAGTTATGCTGTTAATAAAGGGTACAAAAGTTGTTAATTTTGTGTAAGTAAAAACTTAATAAATAATTGAATAGTTGATAAGTGCTCCTTTAACTACTTTTCCATTTAAATTTTACCTTACTTTTGAGCCTTGTAAGTGCCAAAGCTAACATTTTAGAGAGTAATAAAGTATTAACAAAAAATGTTTTAAAACAAATATAGGGTTCTTATATAAATCTAAATATCAATATAATAAGCATTTTAAAAAGCACATTAATTGTTAATAAATTATTAAAAGAAATATTTAAGGCCTTTTTTAAAACAACTTTTAAACATAACTAACACACCAATAACAATAGTTTTATTTATATATAAATATTAATTGTTATTAATTGAATTGTTGAAATGGATACATTTGAAGAAATAAATGTGAAAGGTTTTGTGGAGGAAGAAATTGATCCTTCCCTTGATCTTTTTGCTGAAATTGAAAAATTAAAAAAAGAGAAGAATGCTGTTATTCTTGCCCATTATTACCAGGAGCCCGATATTCAGGATATTGCCGATTATATTGGCGATAGTTTGGGATTATCGCAGCAAGCAGCAAAAACGGATGCCGATATTATTGTTTTTGCAGGGGTTCATTTTATGGCCGAGACAGCAAAAATATTATCTCCTTCAAAAAAAGTTTTATTACCCGACATAAAGGCAGGTTGCTCATTAGCAGATAGTTGTCCGCCGCATTTGTTTAAAAAGTTTAAGGAAGCATATCCTGATCACCTGGTAATAACTTATGTAAACTGTACAGCTGAACTGAAGGCGATGAGCGATATCGTTTGTACCTCGAGTAATGCAATTCAAATTGTTGAAAGCCTGCCAAAAGAGCAGAAGATAATATTCGGACCTGATAAAAATTTAGGTGCTTATGTGGCAAAGAAAACCGGAAGGGATTTGGTTTTATGGAATGGTGCCTGCATGGTTCATGAAATTTTTTCGAGAGAGAAAATAACAAAATTAAAAGAACGTTATCCCGGAGCTAAATTACTGGCCCATCCTGAATGCGAAGAGGTTATCCTACAAATGGCGGATTATATAGGATCAACCACCGGAATATTAAAATATGCAAGTAAGCACGATGATAAAGAATTTATTGTAGCAACAGAGGCTGGGATATTACACCAGATGCAAAAAGAAAACCCGGATAAAGTGTTTATACCGGCGCCGCCAAATAATACTTGTGCCTGTAATGATTGCCCGCATATGAAAAGAAATACATTGGAAAAACTATACCTGTGTATAAAAAATGAAATGCCTGAAATTACTTTACCGCAGCATATTATTGAAAGAGCGGTAAAACCAATTGAAAGAATGCTGGAGATATCAGCAAGGTTGGGGTTATAAAATAGTGTTATTACGAAGGGAAGCGCGGCAATTGCATGCTATACAGAGCGGTTATGCAAGGTTCGGGATTGCCAGGCTTCGCTCGTAATGAAAAGTTAAAATAAAACTATGTTCGATAATAAAGAGAAAACCAATATTGAAAGCTTAGGTGAGTTTGGGTTGATAAACTATCTGACAAAAAATATAAAAATTTCACAAAAAAGTACGGTAAAATGTGTTGGTGATGATGCTGCTGTATTGGATTTTGAAGGAAAAAAGACATTGGTTTCAACAGATATGCTGCTGGAAGGTATTCACTTTGACCTGGCCTATACACCCTTAAAACATTTGGGTTATAAAGCGATCCAGGTTAATTTGAGCGACATATATGCCATGAACGGTACAGCATCGCAGGTTACGGTTTCTATAGGTATATCAAGTAAATTTCCGCTGGAAGCCGTTGAAGAGTTGTATGAAGGTATTTACCTGGCTTGTGAAAAATATAATGTTGACCTGGTAGGTGGTGATACGTCATCCTCAAAACAGGGATTAGTGATCAGTGTAACTTCTATTGGATATGCGGATGAAAAAGATGTTGTTTACCGTAGTGGCGCAGAGGAAGGTGATTTAATTTGTGTTTCAGGAGATTTGGGTGGTGCGTATACAGGTTTGCAACTGCTGGAACGTGAAAAATTAATTTATCTTGAAAATCCAAATATTCAACCGGACCTGGAAGGAAAGGATTATATCGTTGAACGCCAGTTAAAACCAGAGGCAAGGAGAGATATTATTGAGTTATTGCAGGATATAAAGGTTAAACCTACAGCAATGATTGATGTGTCGGATGGGTTGGCTTCTGAAATATTACATATCTGCAAGCAAAGTAATAAAGGCTGTAATTTATACGAAGAGAAAATACCTTTAGATCCTATGACCTTTGAAACCGCCCGGGAATTTAACCTGGACCCAACAGTTTGTGCATTGAGCGGGGGGGAAGATTACGAATTACTGTTTACCGTTAAACAAGCCGACTACGATAAGATAAAGTTTAAAATGGATATTACCATTATAGGATATATAACTGAACCTTCAGCGGGCTGTAACCTTATCACAAAGAGCGGTAATGTACATCCGTTAAAGGCACAGGGATGGAACGCATTTAAACCGGCTTCCTGAAATAGTTTTAATTATTCATTTACTGATTAATGGCGGTTGTGAGTAGATCATTGGATTTCTTATAAATCTTTTATAGTCGGCTCTTATCATAGATATAAATTGGTAATCGCTTACAGTTTTAACGGTATAGTACCCTGGGCGGTACCTAAACATAAAGGATGTTAATTGTCCGTCAGTTAAACCGGTAATTCTTCCTACCAAAGTTCTGTTAAAGCGGTAATCAATTACATTTTGTTCATAATCGCGCTGTATAATTTGTCGTAAATGTTCGGCATTGCGCCCGCTGCGGCTAAAAGCATTATATAAAGCATCAATACTTAAACCTGCAGGTCCGCTATTAGGAGAAGTTATATAATCCCGGTAAGCCAGGGAGCCATAAATTTTTGTGTAATCATTTTTAGTGGCTTCCAACCGTTTTTCAGGACTGAGCAAAGTATCGCTGATATTAACCTGCTTCAGCTGAATGGCTAATCGTGCCATATAAATAGCCAAAAGGGTGTTGTTTTGAACTTTAATAGTATCAGAATAATATTCCGGGCGCGAAAAGACAAGTTGGTCGCCCTCCTTTGCATTAATTTTGAACTCGCCCTTTAGATTATTATAAACCGAAAGTCCGGTTGTTACATTGCGAACATTTACACTTGCTATGCGCCCTTTATTTTCTTTATCAAATACAATACCGGCAACTGTTCTTTCCTGGGAAAAACAATTAAAAGTAATCGTAAAAAAAAGAAGAAAAAGCCATAGTTTCATTGCGGGGCCAAAATTAACCCTCAGGCCTATATTTAACATAATAATTAACAAATATTAACAACAACTATTTAACCACAACAAGTTTCTGGCCAATTTTTATGTTGTTATCGTCCAGGTTATTTAAACCCTTCAAATCATCGACGGTTAAACCAAAACGCTTAGATATGCTATATAGTGTGTCTCCCTGCTTTACAGCATAAGTGTTACCTGCAGGGGTGATCTGAGTAATTGAATCAGCAGTTGCTGTAACAGCCTTTTTATCTATCTGGGTTAAAACCTTATCTACCCTTTTAATTTTTTGCAGCTCACCTTCGGGAGTATCGTACTTATCAAGATTATACTTTTTTATAATTCCGATTAATAAGGTTGGATATTGGGGATTGGTAGCGTATCCGGCTTTTTTTAAACCGTATGCCCATCCCTGGTAATCATTTTTATCCAACTCAAAGAGTTTGGTATAATTTTTTCTTTTCAAGAATTCCGAATGATCACGAAAAGAGTCTTCGGGTTTATCATACACCCTGAAACTATCATTTATATTGTCATCGTCTTTATAGTAAACCTTTCCTTTCCAATCCGGTGTACATTTAATACCAAAATGGTTATTGGCAACCCGCGCCAGTTCGCCATTGCCGCTGCCTGACTCAAAAAGGCCCTGAGCCAGCGTTATACTTGCAGGAATTCCATATATATTCATTTCCTGTATAGCAATAGCCTTATAACGTTCTATATATTGTAAAGAGGTAAGCGGGGTATAACCGGCAATAGATTCGTGATTGGCCTTTTGTACGCTCTGATTATTTTGCCGCACCAATCTGTTTGAAACAGAACTTTTGGTGGCCGAACAGGAAGTGAATAAAATAAGAAAAATAAATAAGTAAGTAATTTTTTGCATTGTAATAAAATAAGTAAACCGGCACGGCATACTGTGCCATTGTTTATTATAACGTATCAGGGGATGAATATGTTGAATAACGGGCTGCTTTTTTGTTTATAAAGAATAAACAATACAATTATCCAAAAAAAGGAGGAAAAAAACTAATTATTCTGCGCCAGCGTAGTCTGATCCTCAGGATTTTCGTCAAAGGAGTATAACTGGTATTTTTTTATAAGATCAAGTACCCTTGCGCCCCATTTATGATCGCTTGCGTAACCATGTTTCTGGATGCCGTGAACCCAGCCTGCATAGTCAAAATGACTTAATGACTCGGTAAGGCCGCTAAACTCTTTTCGCTCAATCATTATACGCGCAAAATCCTGGAAAGAATCATATACGGATTCGTAGCGTTTATAGGAAGTTTTTACTTTCTTGTTGTGGCGATAATAAACATTATGGCCGCCGCCTTTTACACCAAACTGGTTATTGAGGTTTTGTGCAAGTAAACTATTACCGCACCCTGACTCGTGCATAGCAACACCTAAAACTATACTTGCAGGTACGCCTGTTTCATGCATAATGCGAATCGCATCTTCCTTAAATTTCTGGATGTAGGATTGCGCAGTGTTTTTTTGTGCCGAAACCATTAGGGACGTTATCAGCAACGATGTAACCAGCAAGAGTTTCTTCATAATTTACTTTTTTCTGATGATCAGTAATCCGTCGCGTATAGGAAGAATCAGTTTTTCTACATTCCTGTTTACGGATATCCGATCATTTAGTTCGCGGATGTTTTGCGTATCGGCATCATTTGCTTCGCCATACACCTTTCCTTTCCACAAAACATTATCAATTATTATTAATCCTCCGGATCTTACTTTGTTCAATACAAGCTCAAAGTAAGTATAATTATTTTTTTTATCGGCATCAATAAATACCAAATCAAAGTTATCACCTTCCAATTGCGGAATAATAGCTGTTGCTTCGCCAAAATGGAGTTTTATTTTTTTCTCCACACTTGTTAGTTTAAAGTGTGAAATAAGCATATCCTCCAGTTCGCGGTTAACTTCAATGGTGTGAATAATGCCGTCTTCTGTTAAGCCTTCTGCCAGGCAAATAGTAGCATAGCCGGTAAATGTGCCTATTTCCAAAATTTTTTTTGGCTGCACCATTTTACTGAGCATGCTCAGTACCCTGCCCTGGTAATGGCCAGAAAGCATGTGAGGCCTAAGTACCTTTAAATAGGTTTCCCTATTGATGGTTTGGAGCCATTCCGGTTCCGGCTCGCAATGGTCATCAAGGTATGCCTGTAAGTCATCATCCAAAATTTCCATCGGCTGCAAATATAAAACGTTGAGACGTTTGATTAATGAATTTGTTTTATTTTTTTGATAGATGGTTGATTTATAGTGATATCTGTTGATAGCTTCCGGTCGGAAACTATTTTTCTCCACCTTTTTTATTGGGGCGAACAATACAACCTGAAGTGATTTTAATTTTAGAATCAGTACAGAATATAAAGTGAAAAGTGAGCTAAGTGAAGTTATTTTATAAAACTTTATAAATATTTCTTTTTAGCCGGTAGCCTTCAGACTAATTTATTAAAACAAATAATCCACTTCTATTCCAACTACCGTGAACGTCATGTAATAAATAGCCTGCTGATCATGAATGATATAGCCTTGCGCAACATGAGATAGGTTTAGTTTTCAATAATATAAGATTTTTGTAGTTAAAAACTACTTGCTTTTTATGACAGTACCTTCGGACAACGGGTTATTTCACTAAGCTAAGAAAGGTAGAGCGCACTATCCAAACAATTCACTGCTCAAATACCGGTCGCCCCTATCGCAGCAAATAAATACGATGGTGCCTTCGGTTAACTCCTGCGCCACTTTTATGGCTGCTGCCATTGCGCCGCCGCTACTCATTCCGGCAAAAATGCCTTCCTCCTTCGCAAGCCTGCGGGCCATTAAAGTTGCTTCTTCTTCCGAAATATCCATTACACGGTCCACCCGTTTTGGATCGAATATTTTGGGCAAATATTCAATTGGCCAACGGCGGATGCCGGGTATGGATGAGCCTTCTGTTGGCTGACAACCAATTATTTGAATAGCAGGATTAACTTCCTTTAAATACATGGAATTACCCATAATACTGCCGGTGGTACCCATCGCACTTACAAAATGGGTGATCTGTCCTTCAGTATCCCGCCATATTTCAGGCCCGGTTGTTTTATAATGAGCCAGGTAGTTATCAGGATTTGCAAACTGGTTCAATAAAAAGTATTCGCCGCCAGCGCCTTTTTCTTCTGCATAATCGCGGCAACGCTCAATGCCATCCAGCAGAGTAACTTTGGCGCCAAAGGCCTCCATGGTAAGGGTGCGTTCGCGTGTAGAGTTGCCTGGCATTACCAGTTCAATCTCCAATCCGAATAAACAGGCAATCATGGCCAGGGCAATACCTGTATTACCGCTGGTTGCTTCTACTAATTTGGTGCCGGGTTTAATTTCGCCGCGTTCTAAAGCACTGCGTATCATATTTAACGCCGCACGGTCTTTCACGCTGCCGCCAGGATTGTTTCCTTCCAGCTTTGCAAAAATGCGGACGTTTGGATTTGGGTTAAGTTTTTTTATCTCGGCCATAGGCGTATTGCCTATCAGATCAACTATGCCTGCCATAATTTTTAAACTTTACTTTTCTTTAATACGGTGATATCAGGTTTATGGAATACTGTTGAATACGGCTCCACACTTTTGGTAAGCCACACATTACCGCCGACAACACTGTTATGCCCTATCACCGTTTCGCCACCAAGGATAGTAGCACCGGAGTAGATGACCACATGATCTTCTACGGTTGGGTGGCGTTTAGTGAAAGCCATGTTTTTTTCAACACTTAATGCGCCCAGCGTAACGCCCTGGTATAGTTTTACGTGCTTGCCTATTTTACAGCTTTCGCCTATGACAACGCCGGTACCATGGTCGATATAAAAATACTCATCTATTTCAGCGGCAGGATGTATGTCGATCCCTGTTTTTGAGTGCGCATATTCAGTAAGGATCCGCGGCAACAGCGGTATATCATAAGTGTATAAGCTATGAGCCAGCCGGAAAAATGAAATAGCAAAAAATCCCGGATAGGTACGGATCACCTCAAACTCGCTTCTCGCAGCGGGGTCGCCACTAAATATGGCCTGTATATCGGTATTAAGCAACTGATATAATATCGGTAAATCGGCAAAAAACGCTTTTGCAAGCTGCTCGTTATCGCAATCCTGGCAGCCCTTGGTGGCATCCATTACCAGGCATAGTTCATTCTCAAGCTTTGTAAATTCATCTTTTAGCTGATGTACAGACACAAATACCTGTTTTGACTGCTCCGGGAATAATAAGCGGATCACCTGTAGCGCCCATGCCGTAATTTCCTTATTGGAAGGTACGGCATCAACCTGCTGGTGCTTATCAAAAATCTGCCAGTAAAATTGCTCGTCCATTTTAAGTGTTGAGTTCTATGTTGTGGTCTATCAGTAAACCGTAAATGTAAATAAAGGTTTTGACCCAGGGCTTTTGGCTTACGATTTTAACCATTTCCAGCGTACAAGTTTATATAAAAGTTTGTTGTTTGTTTGTAAAAAGGAGAAATGGCTGAACAAATAACAGGACGGTTGGTTGACCCGCCGGTGTAAGATAGTTCGTTAACCCCTACCTCTGCCTCCCCAGGGTTTAATAAGCTGTAAAATCAAATGTATAAAACGGCACCATGGCAGCAATTGCGGCGTTACCAAACGTTCCTAAAGCCCGGCCCTTCCGGTCCGTAGGACTCCTTTGGAGGGAGGGTCGGGTGGGGCTAAAAGGCAGTTGGGAAGAAATTCGAACCCTGTTTCCCTTAAGTTTAACTTAATGACATTGCCTTAGAGTACGCTTTTTTATTTTCTTCGTCCAATCAGGACGGCTCGTTGGTAGTAAAAATGAACACATGCAAGCGCGTTCCTTAGGAACGCATCGTGAAATTCAAAATTTTATTCCGCCACCTAATTTACGGGTTAACCTAATCCACAGGAAAGGAATCGCATATTTCAACGCGATCCCCTATAAACTTCACGTATCATCCAACTAAAGCATTGAAAATTAAGCGTATATTTAAAGTGGAGGGGTTTTTGTGTGTTTATTACTCATGCGGTTTATCAGAGTGTATTTACTTTTGCTTGTTCTTTCTTCATGCGGCCATCCCAAAAGCGTTTCTAATAGCATGGCGATTAATGCAGAACACATCACCAGTATCTCCACGGGGAAAACCACGCCGCCGCAATTAATAGCTTTTGCGCGCTCGCTTACCGGCACCCCTTATAAATATGGCTCAACTGATCCCAAAGAGGGCTTTGATTGCTCCGGTTTTATTACTTATGTATTTAATCATTTTGGTATTGTGGTTCCAAGAACCTCGGTAGATTTTACGTTTGTCGGCAGGGAGATTGAATTGAACAACGCCCGGCCCGGCGACCTGGTGCTTTTCACCGGCACAGATACCACGACCGCAGCAGTGGGACATATGGGGATACTGGTGTCGTCCCCCGGCGAGGAATTTAAATTTATACATTGCACCTCAGGTAAGGCTAAGGGTGTTACAGAAACACCTTTTTCTTCCTACTACATAAAAAGGTATGTAAAAACTATCCGGGTATTTCCTGTTAACGACTCGGCCGTTGCGAATTTGTAACGCGCGGTAACATGTGTTAAGGTTATATTATACTTGTTAACCCTCGTTCGCGCGCAAACAAAAATTTAATCTATTACGATGAAGTCTAAATGTGTTAAAGTTGTTATAGTGAGTTAATTACCGAAAAACAGAGATGGATAAAGTGGATAGCCTGGATAATTTCTGCTATCCGCCACCACCCCGCTGTCGTTTATTATCTTAATACCAGGGCTCCAGCCGCTTCAAATCATAGCTGCTTATTTCGCCAACGTCCCTGGCAGTGTATACAGGGATCCTGGTTATGCAGCTTATATTGGTTTCAAGGCTGTTGGAAGATATTTCCACATCAAACCTGGGATTAGTGCCCGAGAGGAATTTTACTTCCTTTGTATTATCGATAAAGCTAAACAGCACATTGAGCATCCCGATACAACGAATATGGTTGGCGGCAATATAGCGCAACAGTACAGGTTGCGGATCATATACATAGGTATATCCCCGGGCATCGGTCATATCTCCGCTTAATTCCTTTTTCACTAATTCTATATCATCCGCTTTGATCTCTTCTATTGAGTCAAACTGTTTGAATTGTAAATACACATCCCTTTCATAGCTGGGATATACCGATTTACTTTCGTCTTCCTCGTCATCGTTATAAAGACGCCGGTATTGAATATAATGTGCAGTAGCTTGTCGCGGATGATCGTAATTAAATGTAAATTCTGCAAAAAGGTGGTCTGTTTTGGTATAGACCTTCAGGGTTCTGTCCATAAGGGAAGTATAAGGTTGAGTTGAAAAATTATCTCCTAATGTAGTGCTTTTAAGGTGAGATAGGCTACGATCTTTATGTACAACAAAAAGAAAGGAAGATATTGACTATGAAACTAAAAATTCCGAACAACTATTGGTAGCTTTAAATATAAATTATCGGGTATGTCAACTTCATCCAACATCCGGCTGGCTGTGCCATTTTTTATGGTGCGAGACATGGAAGCCTCGCTAAAATTTTATACAGATAAGCTTGGCTTTAAAATAACCAACCAATGGACACCTCGTGGTAAAATTGAGTGGTGCTGGCTTGAGCGTGACCAGGTTTCTTTAATGCTGCAAGAACCCAGAGATAAAGAAAAATTTGAGCAGGATGGATTAAAAGGGAAAGGGATTTCCATTTGTTTTCAATGCGCCGATGCCCTGGCTCTATACCACGAGTTTACCGCCAGCGGAGTGGAAATCGCAGAACCTTTTGTTGGCAATAATATGTGGGTAGTCGCTTTTCCTGACCCGGATGGTTACCGTCTTGACTTTGAAAGCCCAACTGATGTGCCGGAGGAAACCAAATATTCTGAGTGGTTTAAGTAAACCGGCGCAAAAATTAGCATCTTCACTTAAATTAATCCAAAATCATTCACTTTTGCACAACATTGTTATTTTTACCGCGAATTTGCATCTTCGCTCACAAATACAAGTCAACCTATGGTAGTCATTAAAAATCACGCAGAATTTGAAGCCTTATTAGGTAAAGAAATAGGCATCTCGGGCTGGCACACCATTACCCAGCAACAAATTAATATGTTTGCCGAGGCTACCATTGATCACCAATGGATCCACACTGATCCGGAGCGGGCTAAAACAGAAAGTCCCTTTAAGGCAACCATTGCACATGGTTATTTAACGGTTTCGCTGCTGCCTTATTTCTGGCACCAGATTGCCGACGTTCAAAACCTTAAGATGCAGATCAACTACAGCATTGAGAATATACGGTTTGCACAGGCAGTTTTGGTTGATAGCCCGGTGCGGTTACATGCCCGGCTGGTAGCTATAGTTAATCTGCGGGGCATTACCAAAGCTACCATAGGTGTTAAAATGGAAATAGAAGGCCAGAAGAAACCTGCCTATACCGGTGAAGTAGTTTTTCTGTATCATTTTTTAGATTGATAAAAATCACCTTTCATTGGTATACCACCAAGCCCACCAGATTAATAAAGGTTGTAATACCACTAAACGTGCCCACGCAATTAATGGGGTTACATGTAGTGTGCCTAACATAAACGGCGCATCCCTCACCATCTGGATGTGGACAGGCAAAAAAGCTATGAGCATAAATATAATACCCCATGCGGCAAAAATCCTTGCCTTTGGAAAAATGAGCAATGCGGCAAAAGCTATTTCGCAAAATCCGGTCAAAAGGTTTAAAATTTCGGGATGCGGGAAATAAGGCGGAATAATTTTAATGTAAGAATCAGGCGATTTGAAATGATTAGCCCCTGCCAAAAGATAACCTATAATAAGGATGACAAGACTGATTTTTTTAAGTTTACTCATTAATAAAGATATTATATTTTATCAAACACGTTTTTGACGAAATATATACGGTGCAAACTGCCTGATAGATTTATTTATAACCATTCTAAATATACGTGTATGACAAAGGCTTGACACTGCATCATATTAAACCTGTTATTTTTGTCGGGTCAAATTTTAAATTGTTTTGAAGTATCTAAAGGTAATTGCTTTTACACATAAACAGATCGAGCTTAAAGAGTTGGGAAAATTGGTTATTTGCCAGGAAAACCTGACAGATAAACTTCACCAGGTTAAAACACAGTTCGGCATATCAGAAATCTTTTACCTGGCTACCTGTAACCGTGTTGAATTTGTGATGATCACAGCGCAGGTGGTTGATAAAGAATTTGCAAGGCAATTTATGGATGCTTTAAACATGGGCCTGTGTCATGTATCAACCAATGCCTTTTTGGATGCTGCTTCTATTTATGAAGACAGGGAAGCACTTAACCACCTGTTGCGTACCTCTTGCTCACTTGAAAGCCTTATTGTTGGCGAAAAAGAGATTCTGGCACAGCTACGCAAAGCTTACGAAAATTGCAGAGAAGCCGGCCTCACTGGCGACGGGCTGCGCATGTTTATGACCTGCATAGTAAAAACGGCGAAAGAGGTTTATACCCATACCAATATTTCAAAAAATCCTATTTCGGTGGTTTCGCTGGCCTATCGTAAGCTAAAGGACCTTAAATTATGTGCAAATGCACGGATCCTTATTATTGGCGCAGGCGAAACAAATCGTAATATTTCAAAATACCTGCAAAAACATAAGTTTTCCAATTTCGCGGTTTTTAACCGTACTGTTTCAAATGCTGCTCAATTAGCGGCTGATTTAAATGGTGAGGCTTTTAATTTGGATGCTTTAAAAACATACAGTAATGGGTTTGATGTCATTATCACCTGCACATCGGCAGTGGAACCCCTTATTACACCCGAAATTTATACTTCTTTACTGAATGGCGACACCAGTCGTAAAACTATTGTCGACCTGGCAATACCAAATGATACCCATCCGGAAGTACTTGAAAAGTTCCCGGTCAATTTTATTGAAGTTCACTCGTTAAACGAAGTTGCTAAAAACAACTTAAAGGAACGTTACGAAGAGCTTACCCATGCCGAAGCAATCATTAGTCAGAATATCGACGCCTTCGCACTGGAGTTAAAACAACGCCGCATTGAAGTGGCTATGCGTCAGGTTCCCGAAAAGATCAAAGAGATCCGTAATACAGCAATCAATTCTGTTTTTGCCGAAGAGGTACAGGGTCTTGACCAGCAATCCCGCGATGTACTGGAAAAGGTGATCAACTACATGGAAAAAAAATATATCAGCGTGCCAATGATCATGGCCAAAGATATATTGATCAATAACTAAATAACTCCCCAGTTACGCTGCGCTAAACTCGAGGCAGCACCTTATAAAACGCCTGTTAGTCAGCCTACTTTCATATCCTTAATTATTCCTTAAATCCTATCCATAAAAAGTTAAATTTGCGCTGCAAACAAAATCTTCATTGGACAGAAAACTAATAATAGGGACCCGCGGCAGCGATTTGGCATTATGGCAGGCAAATTTTGTAAAAGATAGCCTGGCTGCGATCAATATTACCGCCGAATTAAAGATCATTAAAACCCAGGGCGATCGTATCCTGCATTTAAGTTTGGATAAACTTGAAGGCAAAGGCTTTTTTACAAAAGAGCTGGAAGAGGAGTTATTGGCCGGGACTATTGACCTTGCTGTCCATTCACACAAAGATCTGCCTACAGAAAACCCGCCGGGCCTTATCATTGCAGCCGTTTCTGAACGTGAAGATCCTGCCGAACTGTTACTGATCCTTAAAGATTGCGTGGATGTGCACCAAAAGCTGTCTGTAAAATATGGCGGAATTGTAGGTACATCATCTAACAGGCGTAAGGCACAATTGCTGGCTTACCGCCCTGACCTCGATATTATTGATCTCCGCGGGAATGTACCTACCCGGATAAATAAACTGCGTAATGAAAATTACGATGCCATTATGCTTGCAAAAGCCGGTGTTTCCCGGCTTGGCCTTGATTTGAGCGATTTTTATGTGGAGGAGTTAACCCCTGCAGAACTGATACCAGCGCCCGCACAAGGGGCATTGGCTATACAAATCCGGGGGAATGATAATGAGTTGTTTGACGCGCTGCAACCTTTAAATCATTCAGACGTGGCCGAAGAACTGGCTGTTGAGCGCACAGTATTGAAACTTTTCGGCGGTGGTTGTCATTTGCCATTGGGCTGCTATTGTCGCAAAGATGACGATGTGTACCAGGTATTTACTTCAAAGGCCGAAGATGGTGAGGCATTTCCTGACAGGCTATTTATGGAAGCGCCATCTACAGAAGGATTAGCTGAAAAGATTGTTTCTTATTTCGATAAAGGCCGCAAATTCCCTCAAAAGGTATTTATATCCCGTGAGCTTTCCGAACAAAGCTATTTCCGTAAGTCGCTAAAAAAACACGGGATAGAAGTGGAAGCCCGTTCATTGATCCGTACGGTGCCGATAATTAACAAACTGGATAATTATATTTTAAGAAATATCGACTGGATTTTTTTCAGCAGTAAAAATGCAGTTGAATACTTTTTTCAACTGGAACCGTTATTGCCAAAAAAAGTAAAGTTTGCCGTAATGGGAAGCGGATCAGAAGATATGTTGCGGCGCAAGGGATTCTTTGTTAATTATACCGGCGGAGGCATTGATTCGGGCGATGTGGCTGCTGATTTTGCAAAGCAGGCCAACGGGCAAATAGTGTTATTCCCTTCCGCTGAAAACTCCATGCGAAGTATTCAGCAAGGCTTGTCGGCAGATACCAAGGTAATTGACCTGCCCATTTATGAAACAATACTGGAAGATGAAGTTGAAGCCAGTGGGGCCGAAATACTGGTATTTACCAGTCCCTCAAATGTAGAAGCTTATTTTGCCGGTAATTTGTTATATCCGGATCAAAAAATAATAGCCATCGGAAAATCAACCGGCAAAAAGCTGGATGAGTATGGCGTTAAATACACTTTGCCTTATTCGCCCGACGAAACCGGGCTTGCAGAAGCTGTATTTGGCACCATTTGTTTGAGCTATAAGTGCTAGCTAAGGCCATAGTCGATGGTCGATAGTCCATAGACGTTAAATATTTACTAATCAACCATGGGCTATCGACCATGGTCCATGGGCAAAAAAGATGCTACAACGACCAAGAAGAAACAGGAAAAGTGAAGTGATCCGCCAGATGGTGCAGGAAACGCATGTGACCGCTGCAAATTTGATATTCCCGTTGTTTATTGTCGACGGTACTTTTCAAAAAATAGAAGTAGCTTCTATGCCTGGTATCTTTCGCTACTCTATAGATAATTTACTGCGCGAAGTAGAAAGCTGTTTAAAGCTTGGCTTAAATTCCTTTGATCTTTTCCCCAATATTGAAGAATCACTAAAAGATAAATATGCTACAGAAAGCCACCGCGAAGAAAGTTTATACCTGCGTGCAATCCGCGAGGTAAAAAAGAATTTTCCCGAAGCATGCGTTGTAACCGACGTAGCGATGGACCCATACAGCAGCGACGGGCATGATGGCATTTATGAGAATGGCGAGATCCTGAATGATGAAACGCTGGAAGTGCTAGGAAAAATGGCACTTGCCCATGCGCAGTGCGGAGCCGATATTATTGCGCCATCAGATATGATGGACGGCAGGGTTGGTTACATCCGCAAGGTGCTTGATGATAATAATTTTACCAACGTGTCTATCATGTCATATTCAGCCAAGTATGCAAGCGCTTTTTATGGTCCTTTCAGGGATGCTTTAAATTCGGCACCAAAGTTTGGTGATAAAAAAACTTACCAGATGAATCCCGCCAATCAGCGTGAAGCATTGATAGAAGCAAGCCTGGATGAATTGGAAGGTGCCGATTTTTTGATGGTAAAACCTGCATTGCCTTACCTGGATGTTATTAAATTAATAAAAGATAATACTGAATTGCCGGTTGCTGCGTATAATGTAAGCGGAGAATATGCCATGATAAAGGCCGCCATACAAAAAGGCTGGCTTAACGAGCAGCGCGCAATTACAGAAGTACTTACCAGCATACGGCGTGCCGGTGCAAGTGCCATACTAACGTATCACGCCAAGGAAGTACTGGAAAATAAATGGTTGTAGAAAGTAAAAGCTGAAAGCTTTAAACTAAAAATATCCACGCGTCATTGCGAGGTACGAAGCAATCCCAACCTATATAGAACAGATTTGCAAAATCGGGTTGCTTTGTGCTTCGCAATTGACGGTGGGAAAAGTAAAAAAACATGTTTGATTCATTAAAAAAGAAGTTTACAGGAGAAGGAGATGATGTGGCTGGTAGCACAGGCAAACCGGACATCAGCAGGGAGAAATCGGCGGAATTATATGCCAAAGCAAAAACGTTTTTTCCCGGGGGAGTAAACTCACCGGTAAGGGCTTTTAAATCTGTTTATGGCACGCCGCTATTTATAAAAAAGGGAGATGGCTGCCATATCTGGGATGCGGATGACAACCAGTTTATTGATTTTTGCGGTTCATGGGGGCCTTTGATCCTGGGCCATAATCATGCAAAAGTTCGCGAAAAGGTGATAGAGGTAATACAGCACGGCATGTCTTTTGGCGCGCCTACCGCCCTGGAAAATGAGTTGGCTGAGCTTATTGTAAAGAATAACAAATTCATTGAAAAAATACGGTTTGTAAGCTCCGGCACCGAGGCTGTGATGTCTGCCATCCGGCTGGCCAGGGGCTATACCAAACGTGATAAGATCTTGAAATTTGAAGGCTGCTACCATGGCCATACCGATTCCTTATTGGTAAAAGCAGGTTCAGGACTGGTTACCTTTGGCGAAACATCTTCGGCAGGCGTACCAAAATCATTTGCAGATGAAACCATTGTGGTGTCTTTAAATGATAAGGAAGCAGTAAAAGAAGCATTTGCGGAATTTAAAGATCAGATAGCAGCAATTATTATTGAGCCCATCCCGGCCAATAATGGCCTGTTGTTGCAGGAAAAGGAGTTTCTCCAGTTTTTACGCGAGATTTGCACTAACAACGGCACTTTGCTGATATTTGATGAGGTGATATCGGGTTTTAGGATAGGTTTTGAAGGTGCGGCCGGTTATTACCATATTAAGCCGGATATTATTACCTATGGAAAGATTATTGGCGGCGGGATGCCTGTAGGGATGTATGGTGCTTCGGCAGCCATCATGGCGAATATTTCCCCTGACGGGTCGGTTTACCAGGCTGGAACCTTGTCCGGAAACCCGGTTGCTATGGCCGCCGGGATAGCCCAGCTAACCGAATTATTGCGGATGGGATTTTACCGCGACCTGAATAATAAAACAGAAGAATTTACAGAAGCCATACAACGTTTTGCCACAGCCCGTAATTACAAGTTTAAGGTATTCACAATTGGTTCTATCTTTTGGTTTGCATTT
>JAQBOU010000247.1 GCA_028287865.1 Mucilaginibacter sp.
CGAGGAAAGCCTTTATATTTTCAATCATCCGGATAATTTCCTAATGTCATTGCGAGCGTAGCGTGGCAATCGCGAACTTTGCATAACCACTCTACATAGCATGCGATTGCTTCATGCCTCGCAATGACATATTGTTATATTTAAGCCAACGCCTGTTTCAAATCTTCCAGCAAATCATCCACGTCCTCCACTCCTACGCTTAAGCGCAGCAGGTTATCCACCACACCAACTTTTTCTCTTTCTTCTTTCGGGATAGAAGCATGCGTCATGGTAACCGGGTGATTGATCAATGATTCCACGCCGCCCAAGGATTCTGCCAGCGTAAAAACTTTAAAGGATGAAGCTACCTTAAATGTTTCCTGCAGGCCGGCGCCTTTAAGGGTGATAGAGATCATCCCGCCAAAATCACGCATTTGTTTTTTAGCCACTTCGTGATTTGGATGATCTGTAAAGCCGGGCCAGTATATTTTATCTACTTTAGGATGCGTTTTTAAATATTCCGCTATTTTGCGGCCGTTTTCACAATGGGCCTTCATGCGCAGGTGCAGGGTTTTAATACCACGCAGCACTAAAAAGCTGTCCATCGGTCCCGGTGTTGCTCCGCAGGCATTATAAATAAACCAGAGTCTTTTATAAAGGTCTTCATCATTCAGCATCAATGCACCCATTACCACATCACTATGACCGCCAATGTATTTGGTTACCGAGTGCATAACGATGTCAGCTCCCAGGTCGATAGGGTTTTGGAGGTAGGGCGATGCAAAAGTATTGTCGACCACCAGCAACAGGTCTTTCTCTTTTGTAATCTTGCCTATTGCCTCAGTATCAACAATCTGCATGGTAGGGTTAGTAGGTGTTTCAATCCAAACCAGCTTTGTTTTCTCATTGGTATGCTGCCTGATGATCTCCGGGTTAGAAAGATCAAGGAAATGAAACTTAATACCATAATTGGCAAATATCCTGGTGAACATGCGGTATGATCCTCCGTACAGGTCATTACCGGTAATTACTTCGTCGCCCGGCAAAAGCAGCTTCATCACCGCATCCGTAGCCCCCATTCCGCTTGAAAAAGCAAGTCCGAATTTGGCATTTTCCAAAGCAGCCAGGCAGTTTTCCAATGCCTTGCGGGTTGGGTTTGTGCCGCGCGAATATTCATATCCCTTATTATCGCCCGGCGATTTTTGCCAGTAGGTAGAAGTCTGGTATATCGGTGTCATCACCGCCCCGGTTGATGGATCGGGCTCCTGCCCTGCGTGTATAGCTTTTGTTGCGAATTTCATGTAAGTACTTTGTTTTAGCACAGTCCATAGTCGATAGTCCATGGACCATAGTCAAATTATTACTATTCATAGCCATGGACTATCGACCATTGACTATGGACTTCCCTTCTAATAAGCCCTCGCAAACAGCACCCTTTGGCTGCTTGGTTTACCAGTTAAAATACATTTTCCGGCTTCCTGTTTATTATTTAATGGAATACAGCGGATAGTAGCTTTGGTTTCGTCTTTTATTTGTTGTTCGGTCTCCGGTGTACCATCCCAATGGGCCGAAATAAAGCCGGGCTGTTCGTCCAGAAGGCGTTTAAACTCGTCATAGCTGTCCACCTCGGTAGTATTCTCCGTTTTAAACTTTAAAGCTTTCTGATAAATATTTTGCTGAATTTCTTCCAGCAGTTGTTCAATGTGCGTTGTCAGGCCTTCCTGACTTACGGTCTCTTTGGTTTTAGTATCCCTGCGGGCCAGCTCCACTGTTCCATTTTGCATATCACGGCTGCCTATAGCCACACGCAAAGGCACGCCCTTTAATTCATATTCAGCAAACTTAGCACCGGGACGGTGTGTATCGCGCTTATCAAACTTAATAGAAATATTTTTAGCTTTTAACTCTTTGGTAAGCGTTGCTACAAATGCAGATATGTTTTCCAGCTCTTCTTCATGTTTATAGATGGGCACTACCACCACCTGTATAGGTGCCAGTTTTGGCGGCAATACAAGTCCTGCATCATCCGAGTGGGCCATGATCAGCGCACCTATTAAACGGGTTGACACTCCCCAGGACGTTGCCCAAACATAATCAAGCTTATTTTCTTTATTGGTGAACTTAACGTCAAAAGCTTTAGCAAAGTTCTGCCCTAAAAAGTGCGATGTACCGGCCTGTAAGGCTTTACCGTCCTGCATTAAAGCTTCAATACAATAAGTATCCAACGCCCCTGCAAAACGCTCATTAGGGGTCTTTTTACCGCGTACTACCGGCAGTGCCAGCCAGTTCTCAACAAAATCAGCATACACATCCAGCATTTGTTCGGTTTCGGCAATGGCTTCTTCGGCGGTTGCGTGGGCGGTGTGCCCTTCCTGCCATAAAAATTCAGTGGTACGCAAAAACAGACGTGTACGCATCTCCCAGCGTACTACATTGGCCCATTGGTTAACCAGGATAGGCAGATCGCGATAGGATTGGATCCAGCCTTTATAAGTATTCCAGATGATGGTTTCTGAGGTAGGGCGAACGATCAGCTCTTCTTCCAGCTTTGCATCTTCATCCACTACAATGTTGCCGTTTCCATCGTTCTTTAAACGGTAATGGGTTACTACAGCGCATTCTTTTGCAAAACCATCAACGTGACTGGCTTCTTTAGAAAAAAATGATTTCGGTATAAACAGCGGGAAATATGCATTGCTGTGCCCTGTTTCTTTAAACATCACATCCAGCGTAGCCTGCATTTTTTCCCATATCGAATAGCCATAGGGTTTAATGATCATACAGCCTTTAACCGGCGAGTACTCGGCCATATCAGCCTTAATAACCAAATCGTTATACCATTGCGAATAATCTTCGTCTTTACTTACAACCCCTTTGCTCATATTAGTTTTGAAATAGAATTAAACTGCCTAAATAATAGCAGTCGTCAAATTTATAAATTATAATGGAAGCAATTGTCTGAACCACGATTTTTAGGGTTTAAAGATTATTTGACCTTATAACAAATCAAGAATTCGAAATCGGAATTCCGAAATCCGAAATACATCGGCATCTTTGCCAAATCATGACTATCAAACCCATCATCAGCGAGCAGTTTAATGCCACCATCTGGCGAATGGAAATTGATGAGTTAACTGATACTATTGTACTTGAACTAAGAAACAATGAAGACAGGAAGGTTGCTTTTGGGTCGATGGGCCTGCAAAGCGGCAAACTGTTTTTTAAAGATCTGTCGATTCCGGAACGCTGGCTTACCGGCATGGAGGCCGCTTATAATGGTGTATTGTTGCTGCACTATTATGAGTCGGAAACAGGGCCGGTACACAAAGGATTATTAGCGATAGATGCCTTTACCGGTGAAACTTTATGGAGCAATTATAATTACGCTTTTGATCATTTATCTGCCGCAGGGCCCGTGGTATTTGATACCCGGATACAGCCACGCAAATTATTTTTGGCAGCTATTAAAACCGGTACCACAAACGGAATTTACAATCCGTCTGTTAATAAAGAACTTACCATTAGCATTGTGGTACCAGCAATGATGACACCGGAGGAATTACCGCAAGATCTGGTAACTGAGCCGCGATCTGGAAATATGGTACATTATCTTGAGTACAATAATTTGAGAATTGTATCTTTGCACGCGCTACACGGCGGGCGGCTCATACAGTCGATTTTTGTATTTGATGGTATTAGTAAAGTTTATGAAGATTTGTTAAATACTGATATACAAAAAGTCCAGCCGGAGGCGTTTATATTACATAAAAATCGTTTAATATACATCAAAAACAAGGTAGAACTTAAAGTTTTAAGCCTGTAATTATTGAGCCCCTATTTATTATGAAGTTTAAGATTTTATTGATCACTATTTCTCTTTTCACCATTTCTATATCGCTTTATGCGAAACCTGTTGCTGATTCTGTAGGCGTAAAAAACAACGACGGAAAAAAAATGATCCTTTTTAAGGTTAAAGCAAAAGATACTTATTACTCTATCGGCAGGCGCTATGACGTTAAGCCCGAGACGTTAATGAAGTTTAACGGCAGCAAAAAGGCAACCTTATCCATTGGAGCCATAGTTGAAGTACCAACCGATCAGCCTTACCATAAGCCGAAAGCCAAAGAGGAAGCAGCAACAGAAACTAAAAAGGAAAAAAAGGCCCGGATTGCACGTGAGGAAGAGGCAGCCAGGGCAGAAAAAAAGCATAAGCAGAAAGAAGAAACACAGGATGCTGCAGCTGCGGAACAAACGGAAAAAGTGCCTGAGCGTATGGTACAGCAACAAACCGTTCAACAGGTTCAGCAACCTGTACAGCAAAATAATGCACCTCCTGTTCAATATAAGGTTTCCGCAGGCGAAACCCTGTATGCTATCAGTAAACGTTTTAATACCAGCGTTGATGATATAACAAAACTGAATAATTTAACGTCTACCACGCTTGTCCCGGGACAAGTTTTAATGGTAAGATCTGGCGTACAGACGCCGCCACCTACACCTGTTATCACTAATGATACACCTGTTGCTCAGCGTGCATCAACAATGGTTGCACCTGCAATGGATAGCAGCAGTGCCGATCATCGTTTAAATGCTAACCGTTTTGGTTTGTATGAGAAAAGTGAAAAGGGTGTTGCTACCTGGATTGACGATCCAAGTCTTGATCCTACCAAAAAATTGGTTCTTCACCGGTATGCCCCTATCGGCACAGTTATAAAGATCACCAACCCAATGACCAACCGTACCACCTTTGCTAAAGTGGTGGGCCGGTTCGCAGATAGCGAAGCAACAAGGGATGTAATTATAGTGATGACTAAAAACGTAGCCGATTCGTTGGGTGCTTTGGACAAACGCTTCCATGTAAACATCACTTACGGCAGTCCTAATGAATAAACCGTTTATCATCGGTATAGCCGGTGGAAGCGGCTCCGGTAAAACATTTTTTTTAAAGTGTTTCCTGGAGCATTTTAAAGACCACGAGGTTTGCCTTGTTTCGCAGGATGATTATTACATCCCGGTTGCGCATACCATGACTAAAGAAGAAAATAAGTTGTATAATTTCGATCTGCCATCGACTATTGACCATGCGCATTTCGAAGATGATATTGAAAAACTGATCCGCGGAGAAAGTTTCCTGAAAAAAGAATACACCTTTAACAACCCCGACATTGTCCCTAAGATGCTGGAAATAAAACCCGCGCCTGTTATCATTGTAGAAGGTTTGTTTATCCTCCACTTTAAAAAAATAGCATCCGTGCTCAATCTTAAGATCTTTATTGAGGCCGATAACGACATCGCGTTACAACGTCGTATAAAACGCGACGAGGTTGAACGTGGTTATTCGCATGATGACGTAGTATACAAATGGGAAAACCATGTTACACCGGCTTACCAGGAATACCTGTTACCCTACCGCAATGAATGCGACCAGGTGATCACCAATAATAGCCACGAAGCAGAAGATATCATTTGTGTAACAGAGGCAATATCCAAACAGTTAAGACAGAGGGTTTTAATTTGAAATGAAACGATTTGAAAATTTGAAGATGAAGCTCACTTTTCCATCTATTTTCAAATCAACACATTTTCAAATCTTCAAATTAAATAATCATTTCCGGCACATCTCCATCAATAATCAATTTACCTGCGGTAGCATTTTTAATTTCTTCTACACTAACACCGGGTGCACGTTCAAGCAACTTAAATCCGCCTCCGGGCAATACATCAAGCACCGCCAGTTCGGTTACTATCTTTTTCACACAATTAACACCTGTTAAAGGTAGGGTGCATTGTGGTAAAAGTTTTGATTCACCTGCCTTGTTTACATGCTGCATGGCTACAATGATATTTTCGGCGGAGGCTACCAGGTCCATCGCTCCGCCCATTCCTTTAACCATTTTTCCGGGGATCTTCCAGTTGGCTATATCACCATTTTCGGAAACTTCCATAGCGCCCAATATAGTCAGGTTTACCTTTTTTGCCCTGATCATTCCAAAGCTCATAGCCGAATCAAACACAGCAGAGCCTGGCAGCATAGTTATGGTTTGCTTGCCTGCATTTATGATGTCGGCATCCTCCTCGCCTTCAAAAGGAAACGGCCCCATCCCAAGCAATCCATTTTCTGACTGTAGTACCACATCAATATTTTCGGGTATGTAATTGGCCACCAGGGTGGGTATACCTATACCAAGGTTAACATAATAACCATCTTTTATTTCTTTTGCAATGCGTTTTGCGATACCTATTTTATCGAGCATGTGTTAATTTATTTATACATATTATACCTCTTATACACCACGTCATGCGAGGAACGAAGTAATGACGATATGTTTATAATTTATCTTCAAATTGCCAAATTTTCAAATTATCTTCCTCACTGTTCTCTGTTCTATCCTTTTCTCATAATCCTTTCCCTGGAATATCCGGTGCACATAAATTCCCGGCGTATGGATATGATCCGGATCAAGCTCGCCAGGTTCCACCAGTTCTTCTACCTCGGCGATGGTGATCTTTCCCGCCGTAGCCATAACGGCATTAAAGTTTCTTGCCATGGCGCGGTATACCAGGTTGCCCAGCCTGTCACCTTTCCAAGCTTTCACAATAGCAAAATCAGCCTCAAAGGCTAATTCCATTAAATAATCCTTACCATTAAAATTTCTAATCTCTTTGCCAATAGCTACTTCAGTACCGATACCCGCCGGGGTAAAAATAGCGGGCATGCCGTAACCGGCAGCCATACACCTGGTAGCCAATGTTCCCTGTGGTATCAGTTCAACCTCAAGCTCGCCGCTCAACAATTGCCTTTCGAACTCGGCATTTTCACCCACATAGGAGGAAATCATCTTTTTCACCTGTCGTTGTTTCAGCATCAGGCCGATGCCAAAATCATCCACCCCAGCATTATTGGAGATACAGGTAAGGCATTTAACTCCTTTACGCACTAATGCTGCGATACAATTTTCAGGCAGACCGCATAGTCCGAAACCGCCCAGCATCAGCGTCATGCCATCCTGAATATCGGAGATAGCCACATCAGCATCTTTAACTACTTTGTTCATTATTGATAATTGGTTATGGTAAAATTAGACTTTTTTGTCAATAGACTATGGACTAAACAAAATTCAAACAATTATAAAATTGCTGCATTATAACTAATACACCAAAAAGTAAACCTATGGAATTTAACAGCGAGGAGTTTTGGAAAGATAGGAATCAATCAAAACAAGAGAATAATGAGCCAACTGCGTGGCGTGTGGAAGATGATGTTAATCTGAACGAAGGCGATTTGAAAAGGGATTTATTCATTACGGATGCCGATAAAAAACCCGTAAGAGAAGGCAGCGGGGAAGGCGGTCAGAACTTTGGTAAAAATAATAATACTCCCGCCGGAAACGATAAAAACAATCCTTCGCAAAACGCCGGTAATACCAATGCCTATCTCGACCGTACAGAACCATCGGAAGAACACCCGGAGAATAGTAATTTTAAAGTTAAAAACCAAGACGGTGAGCCTGATTACAGCAAGGCTCAACCTAACTCAATTATAACAAACGAAGAACCCAAGCCCGAAAAGGTTGAACGGGGCGATGGTGAAAACGACCGGCCGCATAAAGGCAATACTTACTATGAAGGCACCGATGATAAGGATGAAGAAGCGAACGTCCCCGGCCCGGATGAACTACCTGAACAGCAAAAAGTTGGAGAGGATGTTGATGATGATACTTTTGAAAAAGACCATATTGAAACTTAGAAATTAGTGATTGGAGGCTGGAGATTAGTAGGGAAGCCCATTAGTATAGCTTTTTAATTAATCTCTAATCTCCAGCCTCTAATCTTTGAAACCTACCACACAATATTTTTCTCCATAAAGCCAATCAGATCATCGGCCATTGCCTGCTGTTCTTTTACGCTTGGGTGGCCGTTTGTGTTTTTGTACGGGATAAAATGGGTAAGTATATTTTTATCATTTAAAGAGGCAACGGCCTTATCAATATAACCTGGCCACGGCGAGCCTGGTTTAGTGGCATCCATGCTGCCCAGTATGCAAATGATATGTGCCTCAGGGTATTTACCGCGAACTGATCTTACAAAATCAGCATAAGCTTTTGTAATAAATTGGGCTGTTGGCGTCGTTGTACCGAATCGCGCTTTAAACTGATCATTATTTGGCAGGTTAACGATCCATGAATCATTTTGAAACAGGCTAATCACCACCACGTCCGGCTTGTATTTGGAGAAATCCCATTTACTGTTTGGATCGGTTGCATCCAGGCGGTCGTACATTTCAGACATTATCAGCGGGAACCAGCTTACCGTTATGCCGATGCCGCTTTTTGAAGTATTATAGAACTCCGCATTAAAATGCCGGGCGGTTAGGGCTGCGTAGCTCAGGTATCCATTTTCGTAAGGACTGGTTCCCCTGTCTTTCCCCGTAGTGTCTTCATCTGCATAACCACATGAAATGGAATTGCCAAAGAATTCCATCTTACGTTTCTTAACCGGCGGCGGTGGCAAAACCTTTGCATCTTTATCAAGCTCAAACTGGTAAAACCAGGTTTTGCCCATGGCCCATTCCGTACGTTTAAACAGTTCGAGCGTATGTTTACCAAGCTTCAAGCCGCTAACTAAAGTAAATTCTTTTTTTGCCTGTGCAGGATGAATGATCCATGTTACTATACCATCAACAATAACATTATAATTATTAAAAGAAAGCTCATCCTTTAACATTGCACTTATCTGCGTTCCGCTGAAGTTAATGATTGTCGTCGATCACCTTTTTGCGGTAGGCGATCAGCTGCTTCCCGGCGACTTTTTTGATCGTGATCGCAATATTATCCCGGTCATGGACGCTGCCATGAAGTTTTAACAGCCGGATACGCCCGGTTCGCCGGTCAGCTCGCCGAAGTCTTCTTCCCGGTAAGGGAGCCGGTAAGCAACGCCTGTTTTTTCCAGGGCTGTTTCCAGGTGGTTATTAAAATTAGTGGTCACCACGAAGCCGACCAGGCCCAGCCGGCAAAGTTCGGTGATAAAAAAGTGGTTTGTATTCGGCTGGCCGATCCCGAACAAATTAAACAGCCCATGCTCACCCGAATGCGTCAGCACCGTTTCCATGAACAGTTCAAAAGGCATATGGAAATCCAGTATCTTTTTTTGATCGGCCGCCGTCAGTTCCAGCCGGGACAGGATAGAAGACTTGATATCATAGACGAGTGGCACCCCGGAATTATAAGAAATACCGGCCCCGCAGAAAAGCGTGGTCCTGCCAGATCAGAGACGGTTGGTGATTTTTGAAAAAGCCTTGTCCATGATTTCCCTGCAATAAGGTGGTGCGCTAATTTAATGGATAAAATATTTTATGGACAAAATAATATTGTAATCATAAAACTAAATTACTTACTTTAAGCCAGTTAACCTTATCTTATTTCATGGCCAGAATCTTTATTTCATATAGCAACCAGGATAGGGATATCCGGTCTGACCTAGCACAAAAGCTGAGCAGCTTCGGCCATTTCGTGATCGACGACCAGCCGATCCTGGACCCCGCCAGCAATTTCGATGAAGGCCTCAGTAAAGCGATGCGGGAAGCGGACGGTTCGCTTTTCCTATTAACGCAAAATAGCGTTCATTCCCGTTATGTTATGAAAGAATGGCGAAGTGCCGACCAAATGCGGGTCAGCGAAGGCAAATTCCTGATCCGCATTGTAGCCGAAAAGACGGAGCTGCCCAGCTTTGTACAGCAGATCCAGTATTTAAAACTAGAAGATCCCCGGCTCCTGGATAAAATCCAGGAAGTTATCCTGCGCGCGGTCCCTGGAAAAAAGCCTGTAACGAGCACGCCACCCGCCGAACGACCCGGAGTACCACCAGTTGAACCAACGAAAAAACCAGCCTCAGAGCCCAAAAAACGCGTGAAAGTACAGGCCCGACAGGAGGCTCCCCAATGTTATTAAGTTAAGATACAATATACTGTATATCAAATATTTATAGTATATTTGATTGTACATAAACCAAACTAACATGAGCATAATAGGCCAAAATCAGGTTCAGGAGCAACATAAAGTCGCTTCTAAAAAAAACATTTGACTTTATTCATCACAATTCGGATCTCAATCGGTACTCTGGAGATTATGATGAATGAGACCACACCATTTCGGCGCAAGCTGACCCACTGTTTCGGGGCAAACTGACCATGGTATTTCGGGGCAAACTGACCCACCAAAACGCGTAGCAAATGCTGTAGAAGCAACCATCTTTTGAGGGCAAAAGACCCGTTCTAAGATGGCCAATTTGACAATCAGCATGAGTAAGATTAGAAAGATTTTAAGGATGAACAGCCAGGGTCGCAGCACGCGATTTATAGCTGCCCAGATTGATTCATCCCGGAATACCGTAAGAAAGTACCTGGCGGTCCTTAAGAAAAGCGGCTTTACCTTTGAAGAAGTTAATAGCCTGAATGATAAGGAACTGGAAGACATTTTCGGCAAGACCAGGGAAAACAACCAGCCAAGCACCCGTATGCAATCCATGCTACGCTGCTTTCCACATGTCGATAAAGAGCTCAAAAAGACCGGTATGAACCGGCAAATCCTGTGGGAAGCCTATATCAAAGAGTTTCCTGACGGCTATAAGTACACCCAGTTTTGCACGTATTACAACCAATGGAAGACCCGAGTCAACCCGACCATGCACATGGATCACAAGGCCGGGGACAAGCTATACGTTGATTTTGCGGGTGAAAAGATGAGCTATACGGACAAAGAAACCGGTGAAGTCATTGAAGTAGAAGTCTTTGTAGCAATCCTTGGGGCCAGTCAGCTCACCTATGTAGAGGCTGTTATGAGCCAGCAAAAGGAAGACTTTATCGCAGCCTGCGAGAATACCCTACACTTCATCGGCGGCGTTCCTGCCGCCATTGTGCCGGATAACCTGAAAGCTGCCGTAACCAAAAGCAGCCGCTATGAACCTACCCTCAACGAAACATTTGAAGACTTCGCAGATCATTATGGCACAACCATATTACCGGCGCGGGCGTACCGCCCGCGTGACAAAGCATTGGTAGAAGGAGCCGTTAAGATCATTTATACCAAGGTATACGCCCCTTTAAACAAGCATATCTACCATTCTTTAACAGAACTCAATACAGCGATCTGGCAGGCCCTGGAAGTCCATAACAGCCAGTTGCTTAAGGGGCGTAATTACAGCAGGATACTACAGTTTGAAGAGATAGAGCGTGGGACACTGGCACCGCTGCCTGTGTTGCGTTACCAGTTCAAAAAGCACTTCTATGCCAGGGTGATCAAGAATGGCCATGTCAATCTCGGCCCTGATAAGCACTATTACAGTGTGCCTTACCGCTTCATCGGCAAGCGGGTTAAGCTATTATACTCCCGGACTATTGTGGAGATCTACTCCAATTATGAGCGTATCGCTTTGCACCAGCGCGAAAAGAACCCCTATGGTTATACGACCGACAAAGAACACATGGCCAGCGCTCACCGCTTCAAAAGTGACTGGACGCCAGATATGTTCCTCAATTGGGCGGCTTCCATCCACGAGGATGTCAGATTATATATCCTTCAGATACTGGAGCGTAAACAACACCCCGAACAGGCATACAAATCCTGCCTGGGGGTACTTGGCTTAAGGTTACAACTGCCGACGGTGTATGGTCGTAAGTGATAATGTTAACAGACGACCATTGTGCCTGGGCGGTATCATTTTCCGCACGTACCCGCCACTGATAGACCTGGTCTTTTGGAAAAGAAAATGTTACCTGCTGCCCGGTATAGGTTTGGTTTAGAACTGCAGCACTTTCATTTGCAAAGTCGTTGGTGTCAATTTCAAGCTGGTATTTGGTAGCGCCATACAGGCTGCCCCACTGAAAGGCGATACTGCTTTGATTGGTAAGGAAATTATTGGCCGGGGCGATCAATTGCACGGATTGTTGTTTAATAGAAGACAGTACCACATTAAAAGTCTTTGGTGTGCTAAAAGCGGTCTGAGAGCTGCCATTTTCGGCCATTACCCGCCATTGATAGGTGCCGGGACTGAGCGTAAAAGAAAATTTATTGCGTGTCACGATGGTATCCAGAACCAAACTGCCGGGTAAGGTAAAACTGGGCGTTACCACCTGGAGGTGATAAGAGATAGCATGGTCAACCTGATCCCACCAAAAATTGATATTATAACTGGTACTGGTATACTGGTTTGAAGGGGCTTCCGCCGTTACCAGGCTTTTA
>JAQBOU010000255.1 GCA_028287865.1 Mucilaginibacter sp.
TAAAAACCAGATGCGGTTTGTGCTGTCGTCAAAGTAAAGTTTTTTACCGTCGGAACACATGCCCCACCCTTCCACGCCAACGTAATTTTTGAAAGTATTTAAAAGTCTAAGGCTATTTTTATCATAAACAAAGCCTACTTTTTCTCTATAGGTCATCTGGATCACTTTGTCGCCCACCACCGATATCCCTTCGCCAAAATATTTACTATCCAGCCTGGTTACCTGTAAAGCCCTGCCGGTATTCAAATCTGATTTTCTGATAGTAGAATGCCCGTAATTACCGGTGCTCTCGTATAATACACCATCGGCATATTGCAGCCCTTCCGTATAAGACGATGTATCATGCGGAAAAGTTTTTATTACCTTATAAGTGTATTGCGCCGGCGGTGCTGCAGCTAATAAAACAATATTAGTAGATATCTCCTGGCTTTTACCGTCCTTATAAACCCTGGCAGTAATGATCCTTGCGCCTAAGGGCATGGTATCGGTTTTTAAAATTAAAGCTGCCGAATCCTTTAATGAACCAACTTTTACAGAATCAACCAGGTAAACCAGCGAGTCCGGTTTCGAGTCAGCTGAATAATGTGTTTTTACAGCCACTTTATCGCCTGCTTTATAGCTGGTACCCGCTTCAGGGCTGATGCTGATGTTATTATCCTGGTTATTGTTATGGCAGCTACAAATGATCAAAGCTGCCGCTGCTAATAATAAATTGTATTTATAATGCATGTGATTTGTTACATGGCTGTAGGCCAAAACGCGTCTTCTATGTGATTTAGTATATAATTATTTTTTCGATCGTACAGTACCGAAATAATATCGAACCGCACTTCGCCCTGGTGGTTCATCAGGTAAATATATTCATCCGCGGCCTCCAGCAATAGTTTTTGTTTACGTGTATCCACAAAGTCCTCAGGTTCGCCAAAACTATTCCCGGTGCGCGTTTTAACTTCAGCAAATATAATCACCTTGTCTTTATACGCAATCAGGTCAACCTCCAATTTACCGTGGGTCCAGTTTTTATCCAAAATCTCGTACCCGGTATTTTCCAGGTGTAATTTTGCTAAATTTTCGCCTTTCCGACCAAGATCCAGGTGCTGTGCCATTATTTTAATATTACAGAACCTAAATAATCGGAAATAGTTTTTTCAACCTTTTTCATATGCATATATTGGTTAAGCAAAATCTCCTGGTCAGCTTCCACTATTGTTTTTTGTAATTCCATCCGCAAGCCTTCCAGTATTTTACCTACCTTTTGTTTTTTCAGGTGGAAAATAGCTCCTAAAATAGTCGCTTTCATATTCACCTGTTCGTCCGGTACTAGTATTTTGTGCATTTCGTACCAGTTGTCGCTCAAAGTATATTTAGTTGCAATAAGGGTAACGGTAAGGTCAACAATATCTTTTTCGGGATAATGGATAAAATACTGCTCATCCGGTAATACGCCATTTTCAACCTCCCTGCGGTAAACTTCGACAAATGTTTTACAAGTCGCGTTTTCGAACTCAACGTCACTCAGTTCAGCGATCATAAAGGGGCCGATGTAGGTATTGGCAATACCGTCCCAATCTATTACCCTGCTGCCATACAATAATAACAATCTGATGATCTCTTTTTCCTGGCTGTAATCTTCCCTTTCTATTTTTACCTGTGGTTCATCAAGCAATGTCTCATCAACCGGGACAGGCCTCGATATTTGCTGCTGCGAATCTTTCCTGGCTTTTGCCGAACGCATTTTATTCAACTCAGACAGCAAGGCCCGCTCATCAATTTTCAGCAGGTAACTGCATTCTTTTATAAATACCGATGCTTTAATAGAATCAGGTATTTTGGCAACACTTTCAACAATTTCCCTTATAACATCCGCTTTCTTTATCGGATCATTTCCTACTTCTTTCAGAAGGATGTCCGTCTTAAAAAGAATAAAATCTTTTTTATTATCTTCAATATGCTTTTTGAAACCGTTTGTTCCGAAATTCCGAACATACGAATCCGGGTCATGTCCATCCGGAAAAAGCACTACCTTAACATTTAAACCTTCCTCCAGTATCATGTCAAGGCCGCGCAATGAAGCTTTTATACCGGCTGCGTCGCCGTCATAAAGAATGGTGATATTTTTTGTGAACCGGCCTATCAGCCGGATCTGCTCCACCGTTAGGGAAGTACCCGATGAGGCAACCACATTCTCAATGCCGGCCTGGTGTACCGATAGCACATCAGCATAACCCTCAACCAAAAAGCAATTGTCTTCCTCACGGATGGCCTTTTTAGCGAAATAAAGGCCATACAGCACATTGGATTTATGGTAGATCTCCGATTCGGGGGAGTTTACATATTTAGGTACGTTCTTATCGTTTTTAAGTGTTCGTCCGCCGAAGGCGATAACCCTGCCGGTGAAACTATGTATCGGGAACATTACCCGCCCGCGGTAACGGTCATACAACGAGCCGTTATCCCGTTTAACGGATAAACCACTTTCTTCTAAAAACTGCTGCTGGTAACCATCTTTTAAAGCCTGACCTGTAAATGCTTCCCATTGATCCGGCGAATACCCTAACTCGAATTTCTTTATGGTATCATTACTAAAACCACGTTCTTTAAAATAGCTGAGTCCTATGCTTTTTCCTTCATCAGTTTCCAGTAAGCTTTCGTGAAAAAATTTGGCAGCATAACCGGTGACAATCATCAGGCTTTCCCGGTGATTTTCTTCCTCCCTATTTTCCGTTGTATCAACTGTTTCCTCAACCTCGATACTGTATTTTTTGGCTAACCATTTAAGGGCTTCAGGATAAGTGAACTTTTCCAGTTCCATTAGAAATGTTACAGCCGACCCGCCTTTACCAGATGAAAAATCTTTAAAAATGCCTTTTGCAGGCGAAACCGTGAACGAGGGGGTACGTTCATTGGCAAAGGGAGAGAGCCCTACATAGTTGGCGCCGCGTTTTTTTAACTGCACAAATTCGCCAATCACCTCCACAATGTCGGTAGCTTCCATTATACGGTCGATGGTTGGTTTGGTGATCAATGCCTTAAACTTCGAATTTAATTAAATGAATGATTATTTACTATCTGCTAAAAGTATATCCGCTGATATACCTAAATAACGGTGTAACCCTTTAACCATTTTCAAGGTCAATTCTTTCTTACCGGATAGCACCTGCGAAACATATCCTTTTGAGCCAATTATATGCTCAAGATCTTTATGCTTCAATCCCTTTTCTTCCAGTTTTAGTTTAATTACTTCAATAGGATCCGGAGCTGGGATATGAAAATGACGGCCTTCATAATCCTTCACCAGTAATAATAACAGGTCTAATTCTTCACGCTCCGGCGTATTTTCATCAGCATGAAATACCTCAATGGTTCTTTCAAGCGCCTGCTTATATTCCGCTTCGGTTTTCAATACTTTCCATGAGTTGTTCATAATATGTGCCAATTTTTACAAGCTGCCAACTTGGTTTTATTTAATCAAACTTTTATATAAAATATTGGCTGCATCAATTATCATATTCTGCATGGTACCAACCCATACGATATAAGCAGCTTGCTTTTTGAAATTTATTGAAGTAATTATTCTGAATGAATTTCCTTTTATATTAAAAATCCCCCTATTATTGGCTACGATACTGGCGTTGTTATACACAGGTTTTAATTCATTAAAATTGTTAAAATCAACAATTGAGAAACTTTTATGCCATACTAACAATTAATTTGAAGCAACGGGATGTTTATCTGAATAATAAATAATAGTTGGCTTTATAATAATATTCACGCTAACAAAGATATTGAAGTTTACTGGTAGAAAACTAATTTATTGAATTTTCTTTTAGTGATGTCAATGCTTAAAAAATACCAGGTATATCTGTTTAACTACATGATATGCTGCAAATGCAAAAAACAGGATAGCTATGCTTGTATTGATCAGCCGGTTGCTTAATGCGAATTTACTTTGTATGTAGTTAGCAAACTTAGCATATAAAAACAAAGCAAGAAAAGCTCCGCCTGCTGATCCTAAGCTAAAAATGACAAGGGCAAGCTTTCCGTCAAGAATCCATTCGTGCGTAATGAGGTAGGTGCCGGTTATCATCCAGAATGGAATCTGCATTGGGTTCAAAAAACCGAGCAAGATGCCGTATTTTATGCTTTCGTGTTCAGAGTAGGTTGTTTCGGGTGGCTTTTTGCGATGGATCCATGTTATTGCGCCTAAAACGCCAAACAAAACCACCATTATCCAATCAATTATGGTATCCAACCGCACCTGTCCCGCAAGCCATTTTGCGGCGTGCATAATGAAGTAGGTGAAAAAAAATTCGACACACGAAAATGAAATAATAAACAAAAGGGCTTGTTTCAGGCCCCGGTTTATAGTGATTTGTATTAATGTGAGATTGATGTTTCCCGGCGGGATGTAACCTATAAAATTGACAATTATCCCGATGAAAAAAGTTAGAAATATCATTCCTCAAAGTAAAGAGTTTTACATATAATAAGATTAAACTCTTTTTGTTTGGCGAAACAGATAGGATAACCCTTGTTTAACAATTATTTAGTACGAGTTTATTTTAAAAGATGATATGCCACAAAGCTTGCTGCGTAGGCTAGCACGGTCATATAAGCGAATTGTATAGCTGGCCATCGCCAATTTTTTGTTTCGCGGTAAACAACGGCAACGGTACTGGCGCATTGCATAGCAAAGGCATAAAACATCATCAGCGAGAAAGCCACGGCAAGCGAAAACACCGGCTGCCCGGTATCAGGATTTTTAGCCGCACCCATTTTTTTCTGTACAGTTTCCATTTTCTCGGCACTGCCTTCCACGCTGTAAATAGTGGCCATCGTTCCTACAAAAACTTCACGGGCGGCAAATGACGTGATCAATGCGATGCCGATTTTCCAGTCAAAGCCTAGAGGTTTAATAACCGGCTCAATAACATGGCCCAATGCGCCGGCATAGGAGTTTTCCAGCTTTTCGGAATTGATAGCTCTGGTAAGCTGATCGGGATTTAGATGCCGGGTATATTGAGGCTGGTGATATTTCTGTTCAATTCTTTCAAAACGATCACCCGGGCCATACGATGCCAAAACCCATAATATTACTGAAACAGCAATAATTACTTTTCCTGCCTGGAACACAAATGTTTTGGAACGGTCGTACATAGAATAACCAACATTTTTCCAGCGGGGCATGCGGTAAACAGGCAGCTCCATAATGAAGTAACCGCGTTCGCGGCCTTTTAATATCAGCTTAAAAACAAAAGCAACTATAACAGCCGATATCAGGCTGAAAACATACATCCCCGTAAGTGCGAGCCCCTGCATATTAAATAGCCACCAAACATTTCGGTTGGGAACAACCAATGCGATAAGCAGGGTATAGATAGGTAAACGTGCCGAACAGGTAACCAGTGGCGTAACCATTATGGTGATCATGCGGTCTTTCCAGTTTTCGATGGTCCGGGTACTCATAATAGATGGAACGGCACAGGCAAAACCACCTATAAGCGGCACCACTGATTTGCCGTTAAGGCCAACCTTACGCATCAGCTTATCCATCATAAACGTAACCCTCGACATGTACCCGGTGTCTTCCAGTATGGAAATAAAGGCGAACAGGATGGCTATCTGCGGTATAAAAACCATAACACCGCTTAACCCGCCAATAACACCGTCAACCAGCAGGCCTGTTAATGGCCCGGCAGGTAACAGTTGGTGCAAAGTGCTTTGTACCCATACAAACAAATCGGCAATCAGCTCCATAGGATAAGCAGACCATGCGAAAATAGACTGGAACATAAACAGCAGTACTCCGAAAAAGATAACAAAGCCAAATACTTTATGGGTAAGTACTTTATCGATTTTGTTGCTAATGGTTTCGTCCTTTGCTGTTTCGGGTATTTTAACGGTGTCGTACAGCAAATCGTTGATGAAATTATAACGGGCGATAGTTTCGGCGGCCTGCGCCTTTTGCGAATGAAAAGAAAATTCCTTTTCTATTTCTTCAATGCGGTCGCTTTGCGCAGGCGAAATAAATTTAATTGTTTCATGCTGGTGAGCGAGCTGAAGGGCATAATATGGATTGTCGACTTTTAGTTCATTGCTTATTTGAGCAATCAGTTGCGGCGCAATTGTTTCTACGTCAATCGAATCTTCCTGCAGCGCTATTTTATTGGCAAATGTTATCGCTTCTTTTAATTTATTGATACCATCGTTTTTCCTTGCGGAGATTGGTACTACCGGAATCCCCAATTTTTTTGCAAATTGATCAACATCAATGCTAATACCTGATTTATTTGCAAGGTCCATCATGTTTAATGCAATAATTACGGGAATCTTCAGGTCGGCAACCTGGGTATACAGCAACAGGTTTCTTTTTAGGTTTGATGCATCAAGTACAACAACGATCAGATCGGGGGTATGTGGATTGGATTTATCGGCGAGTATGGAAAATACAATGGACTCGTCCTGGCTTTTGGGGTAAAGACTGTAAGTACCCGGCAAATCAATGATCTCGGCAGTACGGCCATCAGGAAGCTGACAGTAGCCGGTTTTTTTATCAACCGTTACCCCCGGAAAATTTCCTATTTTTTG
>JAQBOU010000119.1 GCA_028287865.1 Mucilaginibacter sp.
GTAGGTGCCTATGAAGAGGAACGGGCTGATCCAAAATACGATCTGCTAAAAAAAATAGCATTGTTTTTTGATATATCCATTGATGATTTTATTAATGAAACTATTAATGAAAAGTGGGCACCCAAGCCAAAGGGCAATCCTGCGAACTTGCGTGTATTAAGTATTTCTGTAGACAAGGACGACAATGAGAATATTGAACTGGTGCCTTTAAAGGCCAGCGCAGGCTATTTAAACGGCTATGCTGATCCGGAGTATGTTGCACAATTGCCAAAGTTTTATTTGCCCATGTTTAAGCAGGGCACCTACCGTGCTTTTGAGATAAAAGGAGATTCAATGCTCCCGTTAATATCCGGTACTATTATTATAGGTGAGTATGTTGAAAACTGGGCGGATGTAAAACCCGCTGAAACTTACGTAGTGATATCAAAGAGTGAGGGCATTGTTTATAAAAGGATCGGTAATAAATTTAAGGAAAACAAGAAACTAAGACTAATTTCAGATAACCCGGTATATGAACCCTACGAGATAAGCGGCGATGACGTTTTAGAAATATGGAAATCAAAGGCTTATATTTCAACACATTTCCCGCAGCCAACCCCCGAACCGACTTTAGAAAGCTTAACCAGCATGATGGCACAAATGCAGCGGTCGATTTCAAACTTGCAAAGCAACAATTAAGTTACATCAACTTTATTAAACCATTTGAAGTTATATTTATCCTACATTAAAAAACTAAAGAAATGAGAAAAATTATGTTAATATGCTGCCTCCTGTTGGGAGTTACAGCATTTAGCCGTGCACAGGGTGGCGGGCAAAGGATGAGTCCTGAAGACAGGGCAAAGCAAATGCAGACAACACTTAAACTTAGTGATGAGCAGACAGCTAAAGTTACTACCATCTTAAAAGTGCAGGCAACAAAAATGGATAGCATCAGAACAGCAGCTAATGGCGACCGGGATGCAATGAGAGCTGGGATGACGCCTATCAGAACGTCAACAAACGATAAGATCAAGGCTATTTTAACGCCTGATCAGGCTACAGCTTATCAAAAAATGCTTGATGATGCGCGCGCCAGGATGCAAGGCGGCGGCGGTAGTAATTAACCATTAAAGCAAAACTTATTAAAGAAAGCGCTCCATAAACGGGGCGCTTTTTTTAATTTAGCCGAAACTATCAGCAATTGGGATCTTCAGAAAGATTTATTCGAACAAAACTAGAAGACAGGAGAACTGCCGGTATTTACAGGACGCTAAAAACCGAAACAGGCCTTGTTGACTTCTGCTCAAATGATTACCTGGGCTTTGCGCGTTCTGCACTATTAAAAAGTAAAATTGATGAGGAGCTAAAAGGGGAAACATCCGCCTTGAACGGCGCAACGGGTTCACGGCTGCTATCAGGCAATTCGGTTTATATACAAAACCTCGAAAAAAAAATTGCAGGGATACATAATTGCGCGGCAGGTTTAATTTTTAACTCAGGGTATGATGCTAACCTTGGTTTGTTTTCCTCCCTCCCGCAACGCGGCGACACCATTATAACTGACGAACTGATACATGCCTCGATTATTGACGGCGCGCGTTTAAGCTATGCCAACCGTTTCATCTTTAAACACAATGACCTTAACAGCCTGGAAGAGAAGTTAAAACATGCAAAGGGAAATATCTATGTAGCTATCGAAAGCGTTTATTCTATGGATGGCGACACCCCTCCTATTGTTGATATACTTGATCTGACGGAAAAATATAATGCTAATTTAATTGTAGATGAAGCACATGCTGTTGGTTTGTATAAATTCGGTTTAATTGATGAAGTGTTAAAGGATCGGGTTGTTGCAAGGATTGTCACCTTTGGAAAAGCGCTCGGTGGCCATGGGGCAATTATTTTGGGAAGTAACTTGCTAATTGATTATCTGGTAAACTTCGCACGGTCATTTATTTATACCACCGCACTTCCATTTCATCAGCTTGCTGCCATTAAAATGGCTTACGAACTATTGAACAGCTCATCCGATGAAATAGCTGCACTTAAAAATAATATCCACCTTTTTAAGCAAAAAATAAATCAGGGTGCTATATATAAACTAATAGCAAGTGATAGTGCAATACAGTGCCTGATACTTAACAGTAATGATAAAGCGAAAGAAGTTGCTGCCTATTTGCAAAGCTGCGGTTTGGATGTACGGCCTATCCTGAGCCCTACTGTTCCTTTAGGGAGCGAACGAATACGGATATGCCTGCATGCATTCAATACCGAAAATGAGATTATTTTATTAACAGATACATTAAATAAATTAACCAATGCCGGGTAAAACGATATTTATTACAGGGATAGGAACAGGAATAGGCAAAACAATTGTATCTGCCATATTAGTTGAGAAATTAAAAGCTGATTATTGGAAACCGATACAATCAGGCGACCTTGACGACAGTGATACCATGAAAGTAAAAAGCCTGGTAACTAATTCCGCATCAGTTTTTCATCCGGAAGCTTACAGGCTAACTCAACCATTTTCGCCCCATAAATCAGCAGCAATTGATGGAATCACGATTGATGTGGATAAGATAAAACTTCCGCAAACAGATAATACATTAATTATTGAAGGAGCCGGTGGACTAATGGTGCCCTTAAATGATCAGTTTTTGATGATCGACCTGATAAAGAAGCTGGATGCTGAGGTAATACTTGTTTCGCAATTTTACCTTGGTTCTATCAATCATACATTACTATCCATATCAGCCCTTAAACAATACCAGATACCTATTAAAGGAATTATATTTAATGGTGCTGAAGACAGCAATTCAAAGGAATTTATTTTAAAGCACTCTGAAATAAAAATGCTGGGAAGCATTGTCCCATTAGTTAAAGTTGATAAGACAGCTGTTATTGATGCGGCCCAAAATATAGTATTATAAAAAAGGCTCCCGACAAACCGGGAGCCTCACTAAATTAACTATATTACTGATATTAATATCCTGGATTTTGGGTTGTGCTTTTATTAGCATCAGTTTCGGCTTGCGGTATCGGAAATATTCTCCTGTAATCCGTAACCGGAATTGTTGCCAAATAAGTATAACTACCTGCCTGAACCGGCCTGTTTATAGGCAACTGCAAACGGTTAAGATCAAACCAACGAAAACCTTCGCCAACCAATTCTTTTTGCCGCTCAGTTACTATATCAGTGGCCAGTTGAGTGCCGGTTGAAGTATATCCTATAAAAGCCGGGTCACGTTTTTGTGCAACCATGTTTACATAAGTCTGTGCGTCCAAATTGTCACCGGTACGGGCATAAGATTCAGCTAAGGTTAATAAAACTTCTGCATAGCGGATAATTTTAACATTATCTCTTTCAGTTGCTAAGGTATTTATCCATTTGTTCAATATCACTGCACCGGGGCGTGAAGGAGCTGTAGGGCTGTTTACGATAAATAAACTTTTCCTTGCGTCAGTTGCTGAATATAAATTATACAGCGCCTGGTAAACGAGGTTTTGCCCATACCCGCCCTGGTTATAAAAATTATCAAAGCTTTGAAAGCCATTATTGGTGGCAGAATTTAGTTCCAGTTCAAATATGGTTTCTACCTTGGTGGTTATACCAACTGCGTTATCCCAGTAGCTAACCAAACTGGTTGAAGGCGTTAAGGTATATCCCCCATTTTGAACTACCAATTGCGCTGCAGTAATGGCATCAGTATAATCGCCTTCGTAAAGGTAGGCTCTTGACTCAATTGCTTTAGCAGCATATTTTGAAATATAATCTGAGCTTATCGGGTGTAATGTAGTACCTGCTACGGGCATTATAAGATAAGCACTGTCCAGGTCACTTATAATTTGCTTGTAAACAGTTCCTACCGATGCCCTTGCCGGTTTTATATAAGGCCCGGAAACAAATTCGGGGCTTGTTACAATCGGTACACCGGCAGCTGTTGTGCTTACTGTAGCCGGGGTCGCAAAAATGTTAACAAGCGCTAAATAATTTAGGGCTCTGGTAGCATAGGCTTCTCCTTTGAGTTGTGATACGTTGCTTGAAGCAGGTACACTAGCATATATGATACGGTTGGCCTGCAAAATGCTGTAATAACACTGACTATATATTTGTGAAGCTTCGGCATTGGTGGAAATTAAAACATAATTTTCTTCAGGAAGATAATAACCCGAATTGGACGAGCTGATGTAGGTATTGTCAGCAAGTTCATCAGCAATGATTGGGATATTCGCACCGAATGAGTTAATTGACCGAAGCGTTGAATACATACCACTTACGGCGTCAGCCAAATCACCTTCTGTTTTTATTGACGTAGCAACCGGGAGTGATGAAGGGGGTAATTCGTTAAGAAATGTTTTTTTGCACGACGTTAATCCGATAACAACCGCACATAAAATATAGATATTTTTAAAATTTTTCATATTCATAATTATTATATGCCAATATTTAAACCGATTGTGAATGTTCTAACCTGGGGTACTTCAAGGTTACTTGTACCATTAGTTCCAACTTCAGGATCAAATGGCAAACGTTTGTCATAAGTTTTTGTCCAAAGATTGGTACCTCGTCCATAAAGATATAACCTGCTTATCCCAAGCGATTTAAGATAATCTATATTTTTAAAATCATAACCAACCGTTAAATTTCGTAGCCTTATGTAATCACCATAATATAAAAACCTGGATGAGAAAGAAGTGGACGCATTCCCGGCAATCCCGCCTGCTACATACTTAGGCACATCAGTTATTTGGCCGGGCGTAGTCCAGCGGTTAAGCTCATAGGCATACTTATTAAATGTGAAGTTGTTTCCATCCTGGAGGTAAGCCGCCCATTGATCCTGAATCATATTGCCAAAGTTATAATAGAATTCAGCGGTTAAAATGATTCCTTTATAATTAAACGTGTTGTTAAACCCACCAAAATATTTAGGATCAGCCTGATATTGGCTTATACGGGCTGCAGAACTGTAATTGCTGGTAGTAGCCGTTCTGGTAGCATCAGTGTACCATAAAGCGTTGCCATTTGCGGGATCAACTCCTGCATACGCCCGCGCATAATAGGTTTGAAAGTCGTGCCCTTCCTGTACATACCATTGAGTACCCGGATTTGAAAATGGTGCATCATTAAGCAACTTTAATACGGTATTTTTATTGAACGCGATATTAAAATTGGTGGTCCATGTAAAATCTTTGAGTTGAATTGGTACGCCTTTAATACTGATCTCTTCACCCCTGTTGCGCATTGAACCTATATTCTCCGTGATAGTGCTAAAACCTGTCACTAATGATACAGGCGCATTTTGTATTAATCTGTTTATAGTAGTGTTATAATAGTCTACAGCTAAAGCTAAGCGGTTCCTGAAGAAGCCGATATCAACGCCGATATCAAACTTTTGGGAAGACTCCCATGTGAGGGATGGGTTGCCAATCACATTAAAAGCCTGGCCATTTGTATTGTTATAGTTTGTTCCATACGCAGCAGTAGGCTGGGCCTGGTAGGCAGTCAATCCGGTAGAGTTACCCGTTGTACCTATGGACGAACGTAATTTTAAGGTGGTAAAAATGTTCTGTGCTTTAAAAAATGATTCTTCATCCGCATTCCAGGTACCGCCCACAGAGTAAAAATTACCAAAGCGGTTATTTGCACCAAAAGCAGATGAACCTTCTCTTCTGAAGCTCCCGGTTACAACATACCGGTTTTGATAATTAATTGTACCCAGGGAGTAAAGGCTGTTATAGGATATATTAGCAAAGCTGGCATTACCAACCACAGGGGTTGACGCGTTGATTGACGCAGTTAAGCCGGGCTGACCCGCAGGGAAACCATTCGACTGGGCATTGATCAGATATTCTTCTTTGCGCTGTGCTTCATAACCAACACTGGCTTCAACATAAAAATCTTTAATCGCTTTAATATTATAGTGATAAGATAATTGGTTCCGGTACAGGTAATTAAAATACCGGGTATAATCATCATAACCGTTACCAAGAGGCCTTCCATCACCCATGATCGGGTTCCTGTAAAGGTTTTCCTCCAGTACGTTGTAATCAATACTTGCAAATGAGGTGAATCTTAATTCGTCCCAAATATTCCAGTTTAACTGCGTACTGCCCAATATCCTTGTTTCCGAAAGATAGTGTTTATCATTTGCGGCAACATATAAGGGGTTATAAAGATCCGGAAAATTAGTATTCCCAACCCGTGATGAATTTAAAGCCCCGCTTGGAGTGTAAGCTAACTGTAAAGGGCGCAAGAAATAAGCTGCCAATACCGGGTTTGCAAAGGCACCGCCATCATTAGGTGCAAATTCGTTCACGTTCGAAACAGTGATGTTTGTAGATAAAGAAAACCTTTTACTGATATTATGATCTACATTGATAGTTCCGGTAAACCTTCTTAAACTGGAAGCTATTGTGGTAGCCTGCTGGTCAAAATAACCTAACGAAGAAAATAGCTTTGTTTTGTCATCCCCGCCGCTAACAGATACATTATATTGCTGTTGTTTACCTTGCCGTGTCACCAGGTTATACCAGTTGTTGGATGGGCCACCAATTCCATATGGTGTTAAATAACTATTTTGTATAGTGGTTGCACTTAAACCGGCATTGGTTAAACCTTCCTGAAATAAGGTACCAAACTGAGCTCCGTTAAGCGGCACCCCGGCAGCAGGCAAGGGCAAGTTATTGGTTATACCAACCTCGCCATCTGCTCTAACCAAAGTTTTACCGGCCTTACCTCTCTTTGTTGTGATAACAATTACGCCATTTGCGCCACGCGAGCCATAAATTGCTGTTGCAGCCGCATCTTTCAAAACAGTGATACTTTCAATATCATCATCATTTATACTTGATAACACGCTATTAGAGTTAGTCGGCGAAAGCCTGCTAAGGCTACCGTTATTACCTGCAGCAATGCCGGTATTAATAAACATTCCATCAACCACATACAAAGGGTTTGCATCCAAAGCTATTGACCCTGTTCCGCGTAACCGGACCTGAACGTTTGCGCCTGGCTGCCCGGAGAATGAGCTAACATTTAAACCCGAGACTTCACCTTGTAAAGCTTGCAGAGGTGACGTAAAAGGTTTGTTTTCATTAACCGAACCATTAACTACCGACGCCGAACCAGTGTAGGCCTTTTTTGTTTGACTACCATAGGCATCGGTAATAACAACTTCATTTAATAACTTATTATCAGATTTAAGTTTTACCTGATAATTACTGGCGCCGGTTATTATAACGGAATAGGTTGCGTATCCAATAAATGTAAATTGAAGTGTCTCACCCGAAGATGCTGGTAAAACGAAATCACCCTGGCTATCCGTAATAACCCCCCGGGTGGTTCCTTTGATTGACACTGATACGCCGGGTAAAGGCTGGCCATCATCGGCACCTAATACCTTTCCCTGAATTTTTCTGCTTTGAGCATATGCGAAATTGAGCGCGAAAATGCTTAAAAGAAAAAATTAAAGTAAAATTTTCTTCATGTGTTGTTTAGTTTTAATTAATATTAATTGTCATAAAATTATCAATTTGGCATCAATATGACACTTATGTTAAGATAATATTAAATATATGACATTTACTTGACCATCTCTGTTATAGCCTATTATTAAAAATTATGACCTTATGATTAATTAAATGTAGATATTAGAGCCCTGAGGAATAATTATTATTAATAGTTATAAATTAATCCTTTACGACATTTTTTAACTATTAATTTATCAACAGATCCATGCTTATTGTTATTCTTTTATTAAGGTTGATTTCACACAGCTTTTAAATGATTTTTTTAGCATACTATTTAAAGCATGCTATTTAAATAGAAGATCCGCGTAATTATTTGTGAGGTATGTGCATCCTTGTGTGATGTCGATTATTTCTAATTGCTTATTGCCATATAAAAAAATTGCCTCACCTTAGTATTTTATTAAACTTGTTATATGATAAAAAAAATCGCGGTGATTGGTTCAGGTACCATGGGCAATGGCATCGCTCATACCTTTGCTTTAAGTGGATTTAACGTAGCTTTGGTTGACATTAATAAGGAAGCACTAAACCGCGCCATCCATACCATAACTGCCAATTTAGACAGGCAATTAAAAAAAGGGACCATTGATGAACGGCTTAAAACGGAAACCTTAAACAACATAACAACATTTACCGACGTTGAAACAGCCGTATCAAACGCGGACCTGATAGTTGAAGCCGCAACCGAAAACAGGGAAATTAAACTAAACTTATTTAAGCAGCTAAGCGAATTTTGCAGGGAAACCACTATTCTTGCTTCAAATACTTCTTCAATATCCATCACACAAATAGCTGCGGTAACAAAAAAGCCCGGGAATGTTATCGGTATGCATTTCATGAACCCGGTGCCGCTTATGAAACTGGTGGAAGTGATCCGGGGTTATGCCACTACTGATGAAGTGACAAATGTCATTATGGAACTGTCAAAGCAATTAAATAAGGTTCCTGTTGAGGTGAATGACTATCCCGGGTTTGTGGCTAACCGGATTTTAATGCCAATGATAAATGAAGCCGTTTATACCTTATATGAAGGGGTTGCAGGGGTTGAAGAAATTGATACTGTTATGAAACTAGGTATGGCGCACCCGATGGGCCCGTTACAACTTGCTGATTTTATTGGGCTGGATGTATGCCTTGCTATATTAAATGTGCTTTATAACGGCTTTGGCAATCAAAAGTATGCACCTTGTCCCCTATTGGTTAATATGGTAGCAGCAGGTAATACAGGGGTAAAATCTGGAAGCGGATTTTATAAATATACTCCGGGCAGTAAAGACCTGGCAATTGCTGACAAATTTTCAAGAAAATAACGAGTCAGCAGCCTGTTATAATATAACATGTCCGACTTTATATAGCCATTTCAATTAATTATCTTTACCTATAGGATAGCGTCTGATACCGGTCGGTTCATTGCTTTTTGGGCCTTGTCGGTATCAGGCAACATTAATACCGTATTCATAAGATTTTTTACTTTGAGCTTTTTGGCGCGAAACAAGCAGATTATCATGACAGTACCCGAAATTATGACCCAACTGCAATCGCATGGAAGCGAAAGCATCAAAAAAATTCTGTTAAAACATGGTGTAAAGGAACCTTTTTTTGGGGTAAAGATCGAGCACCTGAAAACCATTCAAAAAAAGGTAAAAACAGACTACCGGCTGGCACTTGATCTGTATGCAACTGGGAACGCTGATGCCATGTATCTTGCAGGCCTGATTGCGCCGGATGATAAAATGACCAAAGCCGACCTCCAAACCTGGGTGGAACAAGCCGTTTCAAATAACATCAGCGAATATACGGTTCCGTGGGTGGCTTCCGGGAGCAATTACGGGTTTGAGCTGGCAACGGAATGGATAAACGCACCCGAAGAACATATCGCAGCAGCCGGCTGGTCGACCTTGAGTAACCTTGTAGCCCTTAAGCCGGATGCTGAGTTGAATATACCATCCTTAAGGTTATTATTGGTGAAAGTGTCGAAAACCATTCACCAGGCTGATAACCGGGTTCGGTACACTATGAACGGCTTTGTAATTTCAGCGGGCACTTATGTAACTGCTTTAACCAAAGATGCCATGGCGACCGCGGAACAAATTGGCGGAGTAACTGTTGACATGAACGGTACAGCCTGTAAAGTACCCGATGCCGCCGGTTATATCATCAAAATACAAAACATGGGTACTCCGGTTAAAAAGAAAAAGAAAGTAAAATGTTGATTGAATATCCATACGTTCGACATCATCTCAAAAGTTAGCTTTAACGACACAACCCGATTATCTGCTCCCAATTGTGGGTCTTAAAAACGTTAAACCTTTTCATCTTTTGTTTGTCAATACGGTTATTATTAACTAAACATTTACCGATGAAAACATTATCAAAATCAGGGCTAATGTTTGCTTTAGCAGTGTCCTTATTCCTGTCATCATGTGCAGGAATCTACTATGAATAAGATCAACCTGTTGAACCTGTTTATGAAAGG
>JAQBOU010000008.1 GCA_028287865.1 Mucilaginibacter sp.
TCAAACACATAATAACATGGCAAAGAAAGTAGTTGCAACGCTGAAAGTAGCTGGTAAAGGCAAAGAATTTTCAAAAGTGATCACAATGTCTAAATCACCAAGAACTGGTGCTTATTCATTCAAGGAACAGATCGTAGCTAACGATTTCGTTAAGGATGCGATTGCCGGAAAGTTATAACCGGTAATTTTGATTAAAATATAAAAGCCATCTTGTTTACGAGAAGGCTTTTTTTGTTCAGAACAAATGCGCAGAACATCTGCATATTTGCACATTCACACATCTGCACATTTAAATGGGATTATTCGATTTTTTCAAAAAAAAGGAAAGTACGCCTCAGGAGCAGGAGGCGCTGGATACTGGTTTGGAAAAAACCAAGGATAACTTTTTTTCAAAAATAACCAAAGTAATCGCCGGCAAATCAACCGTTGATGATGACATGCTTGATGAGCTGGAAGAAGTGCTGGTAACCTCAGATGTCGGCGTAAAAACCACACTGAAGATCATCGAACGGATTCAGGCACGGGTTGCACGCGATAAATATGTAAGCACGTCTGAGCTGAATAACCTTTTAAAGGACGAAATTCAGCAGTTACTCGCCGAAAATAACAGCAATGATTTTTCTAACTTTGAATACGGCAGTCACAAGCCCTATGTAATTATGGTGGTTGGCGTAAATGGCGTGGGGAAAACCACCACCATTGGCAAGCTGGCTTATAAATTAAAGCAGGCTGGCAGCCAGGTAGTTATTGGTGCTGCCGATACTTTCAGGGCAGCCGCGGTAAATCAGATCCAGTTATGGGGCGAGCGCGTAGGTGTAAAGGTTGTTGCACAGGCAATGGGATCCGATCCTGCGTCGGTTGCTTATGATACCTTACGCTCCGCGGTAGCTAATGGCGACGATGTTGCTATTATTGATACCGCCGGCCGTTTGCATAACAAAGTAGGCCTGATGAACGAGCTTACCAAGATCAAAAATGTAATGCAAAAGGTTGTTCCCGGTGCTCCGCACGAAATTTTGCTGGTGTTGGATGCCTCTACCGGGCAAAATGCAATTGAACAATGCAAGCAATTTACTGAAGCAACCGATGTAAACGCCCTTGCTTTAACAAAATTAGACGGCACCGCAAAAGGCGGCGTTGTAATAGGCATATCCGATCAGTTTAAGATTCCTGTAAAATATATAGGGGTGGGCGAAAGCAAAGATGATTTGCAGTTGTTTGACCGGAAGGCCTTTGTGGACTCATTATTTAAACAATAAAACTATTGTCATTGCGAGGAGGAACGACGAAGCAATCTCCACTTGCAAATCCATTACGCACAGTTTGCGATTGCTTTGTACCTCGCAATGACAAGCGACCTTTTGTTATTGCAAAAGTTCTATGATATGAAAACAAAAGAAATTTATCAGCCTGTTATAAAAAGTAAACCACGCATTAACGTGGTTACCCTGGGCTGTTCCAAAAATATTTACGATTCCGAGATCCTGATGGGCCAGTTGAAAGGCAATCACTTTGATGTGGTACATGAGGCCGAAAAAGTAGGCAGCGATGATATCATCGTAATCAACACCTGCGGGTTTATCGACAATGCCAAACAGGAATCTATCGATACCATCCTGCAATACAGTGAACTAAAAGATCAGGGCAAAGTTGGGAAAGTTATTGTTACCGGCTGCCTCTCTGAGCGCTATAAACCCGAACTGGAAGCCGAGATCACCAACGTTGACGGCTGGTTTGGTACCAACGACCTGCAAAACCTGTTAACATCTGTGGGTGCAGATTACAAATATGAACTCATCGGCGAACGTATGTTAACTACACCTTCGCATTTTGCTTATTTTAAAATAGCCGAAGGCTGTAACCGCCCCTGTTCATTTTGCGCGATACCGTTAATGCGCGGCAAACATTTAAGCTCCCCTATTGACCAACTGGTAAAGGATGCGCAGAATTTAGCCAAAAACGGCACCAAAGAACTTATATTAATTGCCCAGGACTTAACTTATTATGGTTTAGACCTGTATGGGAAACGCAACCTGGATGAATTACTGCGCCGCCTTTCGGATGTCGACGGCATTGAGTGGATCAGGTTGCAATATGCTTATCCTTCGGGCTTCCCGATGGAGATCCTTGATGTGATGAATGAGCGGGCCAATATCTGCAAGTACATGGATATGCCCTTACAACACATCAGTGACAACATGCTTAAATCAATGCGCCGGGGCATTACTAAACAAAAAACCATTGATATAGTAAACCAGATCCGTGATAAAGTGCCGGGCATCGCCATGCGTACCACGCTGATAACAGGGTATCCCGGCGAAACAGAGCAGGATTTTGAAGAAATGCAGCAATGGGTAGAAGATACCAAATTCGATCGGCTGGGTTGTTTCACCTATTCGCACGAAGAAAAAACGCATGCCTATGCGTTGATTGATGACGTGCCGGCTGAAATAAAACAGGAACGTGCCGACGCCATTATGGAAATACAGCAGGGCATCAGCTTTGAAAAAAACCAGGAAAAGATCGGCAATACCTATAAGGTTTTGGTTGATAAAAAGGATGGCGGTTACTTTGTTGGCCGTACAGAATATGATTCGCCCGAGGTGGACGATGAAGTATTAATCGACGCAAAGATAGATTACGCCACCACCGGCAGTTTTGTTAATGTTAAAATTGATACTGCCGAAGACTTTGACCTTTATGGACATATTGTAAAATAAACGGCTTTTTTGGTCGCTATTGTTTGTTTTAGGAATATAAAATCTAAATTCGACTTTATCATCTAATACAATGACGGGTGTCTCTTCGGTTTTAAATCCGAAATTGAACATCCGAAATGCGAAATTAAACATGGACGCCTCCTGTATAAACTATAAAGACACCGGATATTTTTCCCAAACTATTGTTGATTACCTGGAAGACGCTCCCAAGCTTCGTCCATTTTATGGACTCCGGCCTGATATGGATGGGTTTGCTGCCTTATTAAAAGACAAAAAAACGATAACAGACAGAGAAGTTTTAGTTAAGGTGCTGCAATCACAATATTCCGGAATCCTACAACTTGCAACTTACAACTCACTACTCAACAATAACATTTCTTTACTAAGTTCAGATAACACTTACACCGTTACAACCGGTCATCAGTTGAATATCTTTGCCGGTCCGCTTTATTTCATCTACAAAATAGTAACCGCTATTAAATTATCGCGGCAGCTAAAAGAAACTTTCCCTGATAAAAATTTTGTCCCCGTTTACTGGATGGCATCAGAAGATCACGATTTTGCCGAGATCAACTATACAAATATTGGCGGTAAAAAAGTTCATTGGTGGTATGAGGCTTCGGGTGCTACCGGACGCATAAATCCTGATACAATGCGCCAGGCTTTAAACCAATACAAAGGTGCGTTGGGAATTGACGGCCATGCGGCTGAGCTTGGCGAAATTGTAGAAACTGCTTATACCAAATTCGACAAACTTGCTGATGCTACCCGTTATTTGGTAAATGCCCTGTTTGGCCAATACGGATTGGTGGTTATTGATGCCGATGATCATGCGTTTAAAAAACAGTTTGCGCCCATTATTGAACAGGACATTATCGCACAAAACAGCTTTAAACATATAAGCGCTACCAACGAAGAATTGGAAAAAGCCGGCGTCCATATCCAAGTGAACCCGCGCGAGATCAACTTTTTTTATTTGCTGGATGGCCTGCGTGAGCGTATCGTATTTGAAAACGAACGTTACCAGGTGCTGAACAGTGAGATTAGCTTTTCGGAGGCTGAACTAAAACAGGAAATAGCCCGGTATCCCGAAAGGTTTAGTCCCAATGTGGTGATGCGCCCGCTTTACCAGGAGGTCATTTTACCAAACATTGCTTATATAGGTGGTGGTGCCGAGGTGGTTTACTGGTTGGAGCTGAAATCAAATTTCGAACATTATAAGGTAGATTTTCCCATTTTGATATTGCGTAATTCCGGCCTTGTTATTGGTAAGGAGGTGGCAGCGAAAATCGCTAAAATGGAGTTGCAGCCCGCAGATCTGTTTAAAAGCACGGATAACATAAAAAACGACTGGATAAAAAAGCACAGTCAACACACGCTGGATTTAGCTGAGGAATGGCGCGAGCTGTCCGCTATTTTTGAAAGAATAAAACTGCGTGCCTATAAAATAGACAGCACGCTGGCACCCTCTGCCGATGCTGTGCAGGCAAGGCTTAAACACGCAATAGACAACCTCGAGAAAAAACTGGTTAAGGCCGAAAAGAAAAACCACCAAACCCGGCTGGAGCAGGTAGAACATATAAAGGCCGCTATTTTCCCAAAAGACAGCCTGCAGGAACGCACCGAAAACTTCGGCTTATTCTATGTGAAATGGGGACACCCTTTTATTGATGAATTGGTAAAAAACTTTGAACCGCTGGAGTTTAAGTTTACGGTGCTTACGGAGTAGCGTATTTATCCTTCGTTTTAGTAAAAAGTTTATTTTTACATCCATGATATTCCAATCCATTATTCTCACCATCCCCGGCCTGGGCGGCTCGGGCCCGCAGCACTGGCAGTCTATTTGGGAAAAACAGTTTGAGTTTATCCGTGTGGAACAAGAAGATTGGGAAACCCCGGTTTGTTCGGATTGGATAGAAAACATCAACAATGAAGTAAAGAAACATAATCCATTAGAGGTAATATTGGTTGGGCATAGCCTGGCCTGTACTACTATCGTTTACTGGGCACAAAAATATAACGTTGCTATAAA
>JAQBOU010000137.1 GCA_028287865.1 Mucilaginibacter sp.
TTCACATCAAAGTGCGTGTGTGTGATGAGGCTATGGATATACGCATCTATACCGTGGTTAATAATCTTAGGCAGCCATAAGGTAACGCTATTGCTGAAAAGTGCAAACAATATCAGCATACTTACCAAACCTCTATAGGGTTTTAGCAAGCTAAAAATACTTGCTTGTTTTGGTTTAATATCAGTTTTAGCCATCCGGTATTTTTTAATTAGACTCAATACGTCCGTAAAAATAACAATGAAATATTACTTAATTATGAAGACGATTGAGGAAAGGGAATATTTTATCTGTTGAACGATGATTTATAGTGCTTAGCCGTTTACACTGTTTTTTAAAAATAGTGAATTACTCCAGAATGATAACCCTGTTACCCTTCAATCTTCTTACGGCTAATATGCCGCCCTTATTAAGGGCGATCCAGGTATAGCCCTCGATGGCAGCAGTTTCTTTAAGCGGATTGTCGTTCAATAATACGCCCGATGGTTTAGCTTTTAGCCTGATTCTTTCAACCCCTGTATTATCAAATGTGCGGTAAAATATTCGCACACTATTGGTGTCTGTTTTATCAAACGCCGGTGCTAAATATTTTTTTAAATATCCTTTATAATCGGCCTGCTGAATAATAGAAGTGGATGAAAGGATATGATCTGCAGCTGGCGCCAATTGCGGATAAGTAGCCATTGCCCGTAAATAATGCCTTACATAATCGCCGTAGCCGTCAGTAAGCCAGGGCTCATCAAACGGAAAACAATTTTTTCCATCAATATCCACGGGATAAGTAGCCCAGTTTAATTCACGAATGGCATTGTTATAAAAGGATGTATCTCCGGTAAGTGATACATATAGCAGCTCATCGGCTGCCTGCCTTGCGCTGTGACTATTTCCTGGTTGCTGGTAAACACTTTGCTCATTTGTTACCACAACCCCGTACTTTTTCCAGCTTGTATTGTCAAAATGGGTATGTACCCAGTTTATTATGCTTTTTACCTGCAATTTCCAACCAGGAAAATACTGCGGATGTTCCATCATATATCTTGCACAGGTCATTGCATTTATTTGTGTTTCGCTCCATTCGCCAACATCTTCAAAAAATGGGCCCCAACGGTTGTTTTGTATGGGATATTTTATTAACCAGGCCAGAATTTTATCAGAAGCGATTTTGTAGGTGAGTACGTTTCCCTTACCCAGTTGGATCAGATCGGTAAACATTTGCAGCGTGGGCGTAAGGTTGCTGGTATAACAGGCGGTATCGGTAAATTTTCCAACTCTGTTATCCAGCTTTAAAAAAGCTACTTTGCCTGTAAAAACATTTACTTTAAATGGCAAAGGCGAATGAAATTCATCACCCGTTTTTACTTTGGCGGCAAGTGTATTGGCGATTTTTACAGCAGCATTAAGAAATGTGGGATCGTTTTTTATTTTGTACAGGTGTATTAACTCCAACCCGAAAGAGCCCGCCTTATCAGGCTGGGTAATATCTTTACCATTGCGCATATCACCATCGTAAATACCCGAATATATCAGTGTATTATATGGAAACGGAATATCCGGCCATTTGCAGGTAGCTGGCGATAAGCCATGTGTTAAATAATAACCGGCAATAAAGCTCATGTTTTCCTTTATTTTATCGTTACCTGTATAAGCATATAACAAACGCCACGCTGAAAGCGTCATCATAAACTGGTCGCCGCCAATACCACGTGGATCGTTCAAGCTGGCGTTCCAAACCTGGTGGTTCATGTAATAAGGTAAGCCATTTATATCCCTGCGCATAGTATCCCAAAATTTCCAGATCGTATACAGGTTATGATCGTAAGCTATGGCAGGGTCCGGATTATACCATGGTATAATATTGCCATCTTTATCTGTTTGTATGGGATGATAAATTAACATATCGCCCTTTTGCGCAAATAGATTTCCGGTAAAAAATAAAAACAATACTAAAAGAGGACACAATTTATTAAACAGCGTTTTTTTTGTATCGAAGGGCATATCACTAAGTTTACGATTTATGAGGTTGAATAAAAGTAGTGAATCGTAAAGACTTTTTTTGGTATTAGTGTTTGGATTCTTTCTTACCGTGTAGTAATTGTTATCTAAACCGTAACCTTTGCGGTATGCGCGAGTTGAAAAATTGCCAGCATATGATGGGCTTCATGCAGCAGGAAAAATTCTGTCCACTCTAAAATAGTTAATTTTCCATACTTGGGATGACTGCCTGTTCTTTCTAACTTATCAGGTGGTAAATGAATAATAAGATGAAATATAACCTCCCTGTCGGATGATAATTTTTTTAATAATTCGTATGGAGTAAATGCGCAGTATATCTCAAATTCATCATCTTCTTCCGCCTTATAAGCTTCAAACACAGGCTCATCAATGGCAATTATTTTACGGATACGCTCAATAAAAACAGGCTGATATCTGGTTAAATGGGCAATATTTTCGTGGATACTCCATTTGCCTTTTATACGCTGCTGCTGTATTTGCCTGTTATTCAGCTTTATGATGATAGATGCAATTGTTTTATGCTGATCTTTTAACCGGTCTTTTAGTGAAGAATAGATCATATATTCTTATTAACGAAGAATTTGAAAAATGGTTAGGGGCGTTTTAATTTATTTACTAAATAATTATAAAATTACGCCGGATTAATTTAGGTTTAAAAATCAAAATTTGACTTTAAACTAAATCCTTCAAATGACCCTGAACTTTAACCATAATGCCGAATACATCCTGGAAGATGACCGTGTATTGTTAAGGCCCCTAAGAGAAACTGACATCGAATTTTTATTGCCCTTTGCCCTGAATGAGCCCGACACCTGGAAATATTCGTACATAAGTGCAAAAGGCGGGGATGGTATGCGTGATTACATTAAGGAAGCGCTTATCGCAAAATCTGCGGGAATAGAATATCCTTTTATAGTATTTGATAAACAAACTCAAACCTATGCAGGCAGCACCCGCTTTTATGATATAAGGCCAGCATGGCAAACATTGCAGCTGGGCTATACCTGGTATGGGGAGCAATTTAGAGGGACAGGACTGAACAAACATTGTAAGTTTTTATTGCTTCAGTTTGCTTTTGAAAAACTGGAAGCGGAAAGAGTCGAATTCAGGGCCGATGCAAGAAATGAGCGCAGCATTGCCGCTATGAAAAGTATTGGCTGCAAGCCCGAAGGCATTTTAAGAAACAATATGCCTTTAACCGATGGCGGCCGAAGGGACTCTATCGTTTTAAGCATTTTAAAAGATGAATGGAAAAACGGGGTTAAGGAAAACCTAAAGATGAAACTTTAAATTTGGGGAATTAAATACACACACAACAAATTCTTTTTAAATAACTTTTGTTAAAAAAAGTGAACATTTATATGATATAAAAAGAAGGTTTATTCAAACACGCGCTTGTATTTATATATAAACTATTAAATATCAGCCAATTATTAATAAGATTAATAATTATACTGCCGTCAGAACACCTATAATTTAATCGCTTAATTACATACTGATGTTCATAATTCATCAGTATCTTAGCTGGCACAGGTATTGTCTGTTCCTCCATAATTAATGAAAAACATTGGTAATTTACTAATCATCACTTTTAGCCTCATAATAGCTGTTGGTTATAATAAAGGCTTTGCACAAAAAATTCCAGCATTAACCTCTGAAAAGAGCCGGGATAAAACAACTGCTGAGGTTACTACAGAATTAACGGCACACAGCAGTAATGCTATATTTAAAACTACAGCCACTTATACCTTTCATATAGATAACAAACTGAATAAACCGCAATCAGGAAAGGTTTCGTACCTGATTACAGATCAGTTTAACAAAAGGCTCTTAGCCGATTCCATATCCATAAAACTTGACAAGCAAAGTTCAGGAAGTTATAACTTCAGTATTCCTAAATTAAAAAGCGGTTTTTATAAAATCAACTTCATGATCAATGTTACTGATTATGATGATACTACACGTCGTGTATTCGGCATCCACCCCGAAGAAATTCAGTCAATACATCAAAAGCCGGATGACTTTGATCAGTTTTGGGAAAAAAGCAAAAACGAACTCGCTGCGGTAGAACCTGATTTTCAAATAACAGAAAAGCCCGAACTGGAAAAGGATAAACGTAAAGTATATCTTGTACAAATGAAATCCCTTGGGAATTTAACCATATATGCCTGGTTAACGGAGCCCGCTCATCATTCTAAATACCAAAAATTTCCAGTCCTTGTAATGCTGCCGGGCTACCAGGCAACAAACAAGCCACTTTTAGGGCTTGATTACGATATGGCTTTTGTTGGTCTTGACGTACGCGGACAAGGCCTTAGCAAAAAAGGACTGGATATGAGAAGAGAGGAGTATATTGTAAGCAATTTGGAAGATAAAGACAGTTACATAATGCGGGGAGTTATTATGGATTGCATACGTTGCATCGACTTTATTTATTCGAGACCGGAATTAAGTCATGATCGTATAGCAGTTACAGGGGGAAGCATGGGTGGCTACTTATCCATCACCACTGCGGCGCTGGACAGAAGGGTTACCTTGTGTGCACCGCAAAATCCATTCCTTAGCGATATATATAATATGGATCATGGCGCTATTCAATGGCCAATTAATCACATGAAAAATTATGTTAAAACAAGGCCCGGACTTACCTTTGCACAGGTTTTGGATAATCTTCAATATTTTGATACAAAAAACTTTGCCGGCTCAATAAGCTGCCCTGTATTAATGGGTATCGGATTGCTTGATCCTTTTGTCCCTCCAAATAATTCATACGCCGTATTTAACAATATCAAAAGCAAGAAAAAGATATTTGTATTTAAAGACCTTGGGCATGAAGTAGGTGATAAATATTATAGTTATGAAACACTTTGGACACGCGACGCTTTTGCGCTGTATTAAAACACTTAAGACCTATGAAATTTTTAAAATTTCGCAGGTCTGCATCTAAAAAACCATATTTCTGTCATAGTTTTTTAATTCCACTTTTTTTACGGTATATGGCTTGATAAATGGATATTTACGAACCTTGTTTAGTAACAAAAACAGGTTTTTAAAATCTATATCAAAAGCGAACTGTGGAAACTATCCTGAATATTGCAAATCTTAGTAAAACCTACCAAAGCGCCGGTCAAAAGCTTACGGTGCTCGATGATATTAACTTCACCATTAATAAAGGTTCAACAAATGCCATTGTAGGCCCGTCGGGCAGTGGCAAAACCACCCTTCTGGGCTTGTGCGCCGGGCTTGACAGGTCGAGCGCAGGTATTGTTGAGCTCAATAATATCAACCTCGGCAGTTTATCCGAAGACCAGCGGGCACAGGTACGTAACCAGTATGTAGGTTTCATATTTCAAAATTTCCAGTTGCTGCCTACGTTAACTGCGCTGGAAAATGTGATGGTACCGCTTGAACTGCGGGGCGAAAAAAACATTAAAGCAAGATCTCTTGATCTGCTGGATAAAGTTGGCCTTGCCGATCGCGGGCACCACTACCCTGCCCAGCTATCTGGCGGTGAACAGCAAAGGGTTTCCCTGGCAAGGGCTTTCTCTAATGCACCGGCCATATTATTTGCTGACGAACCAACGGGTAACCTGGATGCTGAAACCAGCGAAAAAGTAGTAAAACTCATTTTCGACCTGAATAAAGAAGCCGGAACAACACTGGTACTGGTAACACATGATTTAGATCTGGCAGCAAAAACGCAGCGCATCCTGCGTATAAAAGGCGGGAAGCTGATAGCTGATGATAAAACAGATAACAGATAAGCCGGAGATGGAGACTAAAAGAAAAACAAATATCCCCTGGCTTTTTGAAATGGCCTGGCGGGATAGTCGACGCAACCGTTCAAGGTTACTGTTATTTATAGCAGCTATCATATTCGGCATTGCCGCTTTGGTGGCCATCTACTCTTTCAGGTATAATTTACAAAATGATATCAATGCACAGGCGGCTACCTTAATTGGGGCAGATCTTTCTGTAACAGGAAACAAGCCTGCCGGGAAAAACATCAAACCCTTGCTGGATTCGTTAGGGGATAAAAGATCAGAGGAGCGCAGTTTTGTTTCGATGATCTATTTTCCGAAGAGTAAAGGCACCCGGCTGGTACAGGTACGCGCCCTGCAGGGAGGATTCCCTTATTATGGCAGTTTGGAAACCACGCCTGTACAAGCCGGGCAGTCCTTTAAAAGCGGCAAAATGGCGCTGGTTGATAAAACCCTGGCGCTGCAATTTAACGCAAAGGTTAACGACTCTATAAAAGTTGGCAATGTTACTTTTTTAATAGCCGGCATATTAAACAAGGCGCCGGGGCAAACCGGGGTATCTTCGGGCATAGCGCCTATTGTTTATATTCCTTTACAATACCTGGCACAAACCGGGTTATCGCAAAAAGGCAGCCGCATTAATTATAGCTTTTATTATAAATATGACCGGCCGGTAAATATAGACCAACTGGTTAAACGCATTGACAGCCGGCTGGATAAAGCCGAAATGAATTATGAAACCGTTGAAACCAGGAAGGAAAATACAGGCAGGTCATTTGGTGATCTTACCCGTTTTTTATCGCTGGTTGGTTTTATTGCTTTATTACTGGGATGTGTAGGTGTGGCCAGCGCCATTCATATTTACATCCGCGAAAAAATTGCATCAATTGCCATTATGCGCTGTATCGGTGTTAAAGCTTCGGAGGCATTTTTGATCTACCTAATCCAGATTGTAGGTATCGGCATTATCGGATCAATGATCGGGGCATTGCTGGGTACATCTATTCAGCAAATTTTACCCGCCATAATGAAGGATTTTTTGCCTTTTACTATCTCAACCGATATTTCATGGCTGGCCATTGGGCAGGGCATACTTTTGGGGGTTATCATCTCTATCCTGTTCGCATTATTGCCGCTTATTTCTATCAGGAATATATCTCCTTTAAATACGCTGAGGATCTCCTATGAAGACGTTGATCTTGTTCGGGACCCGCTGAGGTGGCTTGTTTATATACTCATCCTGTTATTTATCATCACATTTACCTTTTTACAGTTAGGCAGCTGGATAGGCAGCATATTTTTTACCATCGGTATTTTAATAGCTTTTATGATACTGGCTTTTACCGCCTGGTTGCTGATGAAGGTAATGAGAGCCGTTATAAAAAGCTCCTGGAGTTATTTGTTCCGGCAGGGTTTTGCCAATCTTTACCGGCCTAATAATCAAACTATCATTCTTATTGTATCTATCGGTTTAAGCACCCTGTTTGTTTGCACGCTTTTCTTTATTCAAAGTATGCTAATGAACCAGGTTAACCTTTCATCAAGCGGTAACCAGGCCAATATGATATTGTTTGATATCCAAACCAAACAGGAAAAGTTGGTTGCTGACACTACAAAGCAACAAGGACTTCCTGTTATACAACAAGTTCCGATAGTGACTATAAGACTTGAGAAAATTAAAGGCAAAACAGCCGATGATTTAAAAAAGGACAGTACTATAAAGATTTCGCGCCATGCCTTTTCCAACGAATACAGGGTTACCTACCGCGATTCGCTCACCCCATCCGAAAAAATAATAGATGGCGAATGGGTTGGCAAGGCCAGTGCCGGCAAAGAAGTTCCGGTTTCTATCGAAGAGAACTTCTCCAAAAGAAACCAACTTAAAGTAGGCGATGCTTTGGTTTTTAATGTACAGGGCTTAAGCATGCCTGCGCGGGTTGCAAGCATAAGGCAGGTTAACTGGAATAAGATCCAAACCAATTTCCAGATCGTTTTTCCGGATGGAATATTGGAAGATGCCCCGCAGTTTCATGTGCTGCTAACCCATGTGCCCTCTGCAAAAGCATCGGCAAAATTTCAACGGGCAATTGTGCGGGCCTTCCCCAATATTTCCATCATAGATTTAGGACTGGTATTAAATGTAATTGATGACCTTTTAGGCAAGATAGGTTATATCATCCGTTTTATGAGCGCCTTTAGCATCAT
>JAQBOU010000152.1 GCA_028287865.1 Mucilaginibacter sp.
AGATTTTCGTGAAAGACAGTAAATAATGCCCGATTCCTCTTTCCGGTCATCCAGGAAAGCGAGCAGCTGACTAAAGCTGTTTTTTTTAGGAATAACCCGGTAAGTGATGTTGGCCCGGTTAAATGAAGAGATAAATATGGCAGGGTCTTTAAGGCCTAATTTTTCAAGGATATCTTTTTTTGTAAGCTTATCGGCAGTTGCGGTAAGGGCGATTACCGGGATATCAGGAAACTCCGTTTTTAATCCTGCAAGGGCCAAATATTCCGGCCTGAAATCATGCCCCCAATGGGAAATACAATGGGCTTCGTCTATGGCGATCAACGAAACAGGCAGCAATTTTAAAAAATCGATGAGCTTGCTTTCGTTGGCAAATAAGCGTTCTGGTGCAAGGTAAAGCAGCTTTATCTGGTTGTTGCGCAGCTTGGTGGTTAACGCTATTTGCTCCTGCGATGACTGGCTGGAATTAAAAAATGCCGCAGGGATGCCGTTAACATTGAGGCTGTCTACCTGGTCCTTCATCAGCGCAATAAGGGGCGAAATTACAATGGTAAGCCCATCCAGCATTACCGCAGGCAGCTGGTAGCAAATTGATTTGCCACCGCCGGTGGGCATCAGCGCCAATACATCTTTTTTGTTTAAAACATGCGCAATAATTGCTCCCTGCTCGTGCCTGAAGCCACTGTAACCGAAATATTTTTGTAATGCCTGTACAGGTTCCATGCTTGTTTTTAATGTGCAGATATGCTGATATGCAAATGTGCGGATTTTTGAGAGAATTGTTTGAATGTATGCCGTACAGATTTGTGATCGGTTTTGTGTATAAATGGTTATTAATGCGCAAAATCAACAACCGCTTTTAAAAAGCGAATTTTAGGAGCCGTTGATTATATGACCAGGATAACTGTCTTAGTTCCCGGAAAACGACATTTTTATCATGACCTACATTCAATTAGCTGCGGAATGGTGTTTTTTATTATGCCTTGAAAAGCGAAAAAGCCTCGGATGTTCAATCCTCAGCTTCGGGAAGTTTAACAATATAAAGGCACATTAAAATATTTTTCTAAATTAGCCTTTACGTAAACAATCCCATGTCAAAAAGAATATCCTTATTCGTCCTTCTTTTAAGTTTCCTTTCTGCCGCATTTTCACAGGATATAAAATCTCCGGAAAAATATTTGGGCTACAAGCTGGGCGGACAGTTTACGCCGCATTACAAAATTGTTGAATACTTTAAATATATAGCACAGGTATCAAAAAATGTAAAGCTGCAGCAGTATGGCACTACCAACGAAGGCCGGCCGCTTTTAGCGATGTTCATTGCATCGGATGAAAATATAGGAAGGCTGGAAGAAATCAGGCAAAATAACCTGAGGCTGGCTGGATTGGAATCAGTTTCAGGTTTAAGTAATAGCGCCACGGTTAAACCTGCTACTGCCGCTGCTTCTGTTACTATAGGCACCCCCGTTATCTGCTGGTTAAGTTATAATGTTCATGGAAATGAACCGGCATCGAGCGAGGCCGCAATGGAAACCCTCTTTGATCTGGTTGATCCGGCAAATTCACGTACGCATGCCTGGCTGAAAAACACCGTGGTAGTTATTGATCCCTGTTTAAATCCCGACGGGCGGGAGCGTTATGTCAATTTTTATAATTCAGTAAAAGGGATTATCCCTGATGCCAGCCCATCATCACGGGAACACTCGGAACCATGGCCGGGCGGAAGGATCAATCATTACTATTTTGACCTTAATCGTGACTGGGCCTGGCAAACACAAAAGGAAACGCAGCAACGGCTGGCGCTTTTTAGCCAGTGGCTGCCGGAGATCCACGTTGACTTCCATGAACAGGGATATAATGCACCGTATTATTTCGCCCCTGCGGCCGAGCCTTTTCATAAAGATATAACCGCATGGCAAAAAGAGTTTCAAACGATAATAGGAAAAAATAACGCGAAATATTTCGACCAGAATGGATGGCTATATTTTACCAAGCAGGAGTTTGATCTGCTCTATCCTTCTTACGGTGACACTTATCCTATTTATAACGGTTCCATCGGTATGACCTTTGAGCAGGGCGGTATAGGAGCAGGTTTGGCTGTTTTAACCCGGACGGCCGATACTTTGACCCTTGCCGATCGTATTGCGCATCATCATTCAACAGGTTTAAGTACCGTTGAAACAGCCTCGGTTTACGCGCATAAGCTGGTAGAGGAGTTTAAAAAATTTTATGATAACAGCCGCACTAACCCGCCGGGTGATTATAAAACCTATGTTATAAAAAACGATAATTACGATAAGATAACCGACCTAACCAAATTGCTCGACAGGAACGGGATTCAATATGGCTTCGGTTTAAAAAACAGTATTTACGGCTATAACTATTTAACAGGCAAAACAGAAAAATATGACATCAGCCCTAATGATCTTGTTATAAATGCCTATCAGCCCAAATCAGTTTTGTTAAATGTATTGCTGGAGCCTAAAACTTTTGTTGCCGACTCTAATACTTATGACATTACCGCATGGTCGCTGCCTTACGTTTACGGGCTAAATGCATATGGGGTAAAAGAATCATACAAACCTTCGGAAGCAAAAATAAGTCCGGAAAAGCCACAGGTAATTATCAATACGCATGCTTATGCTTACGTTTCATCGTGGCGATCGGTTAATGATGTGAAATTTTTGGCTGCCTTATTAAAGAGCGGGGTTAAAGTAAGATATTCCGGAAAGCCCTTTGAAGCAGGCGGCAAAAAATTCACAGCTGGATCATTGCTGATTACCCGGGCCGGGAATGACCAGGTGGATTTTGACAGGGTGGTGGCCCAAACAGCTACCGCGCTTAACGAGGATATAACGCCGTTAACATCCGGTTTTGTTGAAAGAGGAGCAGACCTGGGATCGGATGTTGTAAGATATATCCGGCAACCCCGTGTAATGCTGGTTACGGGCGATGGCGTTTCGGCGGAAGCTATGGGCGAGGTCTGGTATTTTTTTGAACAGCAAATAAATTACCCGGTAACCCTGGTAAATTTTAAAGATCTGAATCGGGCAAGGCTTGGTGACTTTGACGTTGTTATATTTCCAGACGGTAATTATGAAGATCTTCCATCGGAGAAATTGCAAAACTGGGTGCATGATGGCGGCAAGCTGATAGCGATGGGAAACGCCGTATCCCAGCTGGCAGATAAAAAAGGGTTTTCGATTAAAAGAAAGGAAGATAAAAAAGAGGATAAGACAGATGCTAAAGAAAAGGAGCCTTTTATAAAGCTATATGATGAACGTGAAAAAGAGGCTCTTCGTTCAAGCGTGCCGGGAGCTATTTATAAATTAAATCTCGATAACAGCCACCCGCTTGGATTCGGCTTACCCCGCTGGTATTACTCCATAAAACTAAGCGACGACATTTACGACTTTTTAGGCGATGACGGCTGGAACGTAGGTACGGTTAAAAAGGATGGCTATGTTGCTGGATTTGTAGGACAAAAAAGCAAAGATAAAATTAAAGACGGCCTGCTGCTGGGCGTACAATCAATCGGCCGCGGGTCAGTAATTTATATGGTTGATGACCCCATATTCCGCAGCTTTTGGGAAAACGGCAAACTGCTTTTTAGCAATGCGGTGTTTATGGTGGGGCAGTAACCCCCCAGCCCCCTGAAGGGGGAGTAAAAGTCACATATGCTATTCAAAAACTCCCCCTTCGGGGGGCTGGTGGGTTAATTATTCCCCTTTACCCTGTTCTTTTCATCGTCTGCGCCGGTTTGGTGTTCACGGGCTTTTATTTTATTGTTGCCAAAGTTGTAGGTCAGCGTTAACCGGGCAATCCGGCTTTCGCGTTTTTGGGCGATGTCTAAATTATTGCTTTGGTAGTTGCTGGTAACATCATTTCTGCGGGTGTTAAAAATATCGCTTACCGAAAACTTTATGTTTGCCTTTTTATCAGCAAATGAATGACTGATACCTGCATCGGTTGAATATTGAGGTTTTACATAAAACAAGCCATATGTTAAAGCCGACTGGTAATTTGTGGTTAACTCGGCTTTAAAGCTCTTAATAGGCGTAAATGTTTCTGTTGCCCGTATGTTATAGGCCGCCTGCCCCCGGTTTAAATTGCCGCCTTCCAGCCCGTTTGATTTAAAGCCTAAATAAAAGCCGGTTACATTTACATTGCCTTCCCACCATTTGGCAATGGTATACGGTGCGTAGATATTAACGTTGTAAGCATTTTGAATTTGCAAGTTTTCCTGTGTTACAAAGGATACCTTGGTAGTTGGATCGGTGCCCGGTATCTCGGTGATCACATCAGTTGTTTTGCTGTAGCCCAGCGTTAAAGTGATGTTTTTGTTATAAGTATAGTTAAACTCAAAGTTGTTGGTGTATTGCGGTTTTAAGTAAGGGTTGCCTTTTTGATAGGTATAGGGATCGAGGTGATAAACAAACGGATTAAGGTTGTCATATTGCGGCCTGTCTATACGGCGGCTATAAGAAAGGCTGAGTTCATTTTTATCGTTGATGGTATGATTGATAAATAAACTAGGAAACAGGTTGAGGTAATGCCTCGAGATACTTTGGATCACATTTGACGAATCGCCTACCGCAGATGAGCTGGTATACTCGGCCCGCAAGCCGGCCTGTACCGAGTATCCTTTAAAATCTTTATTAAGGTTGATGTAACCGGCATCTATCTTTTCATCATAAACAAAACGATTGTTACTTAAATAAGGGCTTGTCTCAGCCATGGTTTGCAGCAGGTTATTGTCTGTTTTTACATCGCTGAATTTAAGGCCCGATTCAAATTTCAATGATTTGGTAAGCGGCTTCGCATAGTCGACCTTACCCGTTTTGATATCAATGTTGGATGGGGTAATGTTCCCTAAAAAAGCTTGCGGATGCTGTATGCTTCCATTGGGAAGAAAAAAATCTGTAGTGTAGCCCGCAATTGAATTATTCCGGAATTTGGAGTAATCCAGATCCGCACTTATCTGCTGGCCCGCAGTATCCAGTTTATAGTTGTCGTTCAAATTAAAGGCAATGTTATTATAGGTTTGATGAATAAGCGATACGGTATGCAGCGATGAATCGGCCACTGTGAAATTTTTACCAATGTTGGTCCTGGTGTCATTATCGTCTTTTTCTCCGTTAAAATAACCGCTAACCAAAAACCCAATGGTGTTTTTTGATGACAGGTCATAATCTGCACCTAAACGGTAGCTGTTGTTATTGTTAATTTGAGGAAAGCTGGTATTCTGATTAAAATAGGTCGTTTTGCCGGTGCTGTCAGTAATTATACGCTTGAGGCCAAGATACTGGATGCGCTTGTTATCATTGTGACTAAAAGAGCCGAAGATATTTAAATTACCCTGTTTATGGTTCAATGTTAAAGTTTCATTGTCCTTTCCATATTTGCCATAGCCTGCACCCAGGGTTACGCTCCCGTTGGTGCCTGTTTGTTTGTTTTTTTTAAGTTTGATATTGATGATACCTGAGTTTCCAGCGGCATCATATTTTGCTGACGGATTAGGAATGATCTCTATGGATTGAATAGTATTGCCGTCGGTTGAGCGGAGCAGGGTTGCCAGCTGCGCTGATGTAAGATAGGTAAGCTTATCATTGAGCATTACGGTAACGCCTTGTTTGCCTTTCAGGCTGATGTTATCATCCTTGTCAACAGAAACACCGGGCGCCCGCTCCAAAATATCCATCGCAGAGTTACCCGCAGCAAGTACGCTGTTTTCTACATTCATTACTGTACGGTCTATCTTATGCTCTATTAAAGGTTTTGACGCAGTGATGGTAACCGCATTTAATGAATGGCTGGCAGGTTCCATTTTTAAAACCGGAACGGTAAAATTCGGTGATTCGCCGGTTAATGTAAAAGCCTTGCTGGCAGCTTTCCGGTAACCCACAACAGTTGCTTTAACAATGTAATTGCCGGCGTTGATATGGTCGAAGATATAAGCCCCGGCGTCGTTGCTCAATGTGCCTTTAACAATTGACGAGTCCTGTGCTTTCAGCAGGCTTACGGTTGCGTAATACATAGGCTTGCCCTGTTCGTCTAATAAAGAGCCTGAAACTTTGGCTGCCGGTTTGGCTCCCTGCGCAAATAGGGAAGCGGTGCCGATAATAAGCAGCAAAAGTGTGTATTGTATTTTTAGAATGATATGTTTCATGGTTTATGTAATATTTTTTGTGTTGTTTTAGATTTTGATGTAAAGAACCGTTCTCCTTTTTATTCGAAAAAACATTTTTGACCAACGGCTAACTGTTGGTGACGAGCGAATGATTAAGCCGGTGGAAAAATCAATAGGTAAAGTTTGGGCAATAGCCAGCCCCTTAAAGAGTTTCTTTCTTTTTTAAACTATTAATAAAATTTGATTGCTTCCCTGCTGAACTTTTGGTCTCTTATTCCGGCGATGTAGATCGTGTATTTATCTTGTTATAAGCTGCGCGTTTCATATTGGTAATTCTTCTGTTAATTTCGTTCAATAAACTTCTTCCCGGCTTGCTGTTTGTTTTACCAGCAGTTGAAAATCCAACTGCTATTTTTAAACTGTTGTGTTTATTGTTATCTATAAGATGCGGAAAAGGTAGGGAAGGTTACATCTGAATTTGAACTTTTAGGCCAATTAACGGTTTTCGTCGGTGAACGGCGGATATTTGGCGGTAAGCATTTTAACTAAAATTGCCCGGTCGAACTTATTGCATTTGGAACGTGGACAAAAGAACTGTCATACTTACCTTAAAGATTATTGCAGACGTATTAAATGTCAATGTTAAAAACTTTCTTTGATGTAGTTTGTCTATACAAAATAGGTTTTTATTAATAAATAATTGCTTCAATAAAGCTGCTTATTTTAATTCGTTCATCAAACACGCTTTACAATTATTTAAACCGCAGAGAGAACGGCCGTAATACTCACCTGCTCAATGTTTTTTTCACTACAAATTCCTCAAAAAAATAAGAGCGGTAGGCATTGCCGATCGGGATCTCGTGTTTGCGGATAAATACCACGTTGTTATCAAATGAGGTGATCTGGTGCACATTGATGATATAGGATTTGCTGATCCGGACAAAAGCGTTTTGCGGCAACTGTTCATGAATGGTTTTTATATTCATGGCTGTTATAATCTTCTGATCGTCTGTTTGCATAACCACATAATCTTTAAGCCCTTCGATGAATAAGATATCCTTAAAATATATTTTGATGAATTTTCGCTCGGCCTTTACAAAGAAGTAGTCATCCGCCACACTTTCGATCAGGTTGGCAGGCTGGCCGACTTTTAACAGTTCGCGGTAAGCGGCCGCTTTATTAACCGCCTTTTTAAAGCGATCCACATTAACGGGCTTTATCAGGTAATCAATAGCTTCCACTTCAAAGCCGTCAATTGCATATTCTGCGTAAGCGGTGGTGAAAATTACCAATGTGTTTTCAGGAATTGTTTTTGAAAATTCAATGCCGTTGATGCCAGGCATTTGTATATCCAAAAACACCAGGTCGACCGTAGTTCCCTTTAAAAATTTTGCTGCTGCATTGGCGCTGGGAAAACTCTGAAGCAATTGCAGGCCTGGAACCCGGTCCACTAATAATTGAATCGCTTCCCGTGCTAAGGGCTCATCATCCACAATAATGCAGTTCATACCGTTAGTTTTAAATCTATACTAAACACATCATCGCCATTATTGATATACAGAAAATGTTTCTCCGGATAAAGCAGCGTTAGCCTCCGCTTCACATTGGTCAGTCCAAGCCCCCCCTCACGCTTCCTTGGGGTTTCAACCAGCGGTTTTGAATTGATACAATTGAAATTCAGCTCATTGTGCTCCACTTTAAAAAAAACATGAACGTATGATGAGTTCTCCGCATCCATATTATGTTTAACTGCGTTTTCAACAAACGTAATAAACAGCAAGGGAGAAACCTGCACGCCATTGAGATCACCTAATGTAGAGATCATAAATTCAAAATTATCACGGCGTATCTTTTCAAGGTTAAGAAAGTCTTCCAGAAAGTGTATATCGGCAGTAAGCAAAACTTTTTGCCTGGCACTGTCATATAACTGGTAACGCAGCAGCTCACTGAGCTTCATTAATACCTGTGAAGCTTTTTGCGGATCCTTCTGCGTAAGCACATTGGCATTATTCAGCGTATTGAATAAAAAATGCGGATTAATCTGGTTCTTTAATTGTTCAAGCTCAGACTGGATCGTCACCGTTTCCAGTTCGTTAACCCGTTGGTTTACCACAATGGAACGCTGAAACAGTTTGATGGTTGAGGCCGCCGCTATAAATATGAAAAATATAAATACAAATGGAAAAAAGCTGGGGATAGCATTAGCCGGATGTGGGTTTTTAAAATAGGGGTTCAGATAATAACGTCCGAAATACAATGAGATCATCGTAATTCCTAACAGGAGCATTATCCATAAAAAATAGGCAAGGTATCGTTCTTTAAAAATGAGTTTCGGAATTAACAAATACATATTAAGATAGAATAGCAGCAACAATAAAAAAAAGGCGCCGACCTTTAATAAGGTGTTAACGGGTTCAACAAATGCATCTTTGGTATTTAAGAAGGTTGCCGCTAAAAACAGTGACAGCACAATATGCCGGTAAACTCTAAATTTCCGGTTAGTTATAAATTGCAATAAATAGTCGTTGTTTAAATTGGTTAAATCAGATTCTGTGCTCATCGTATCACATTCATAATCAAAAGTAGGTAATTGATTTATAGCAGATGATTAGTTTATACCAAACTGCTTAGAATTTATACCAAAATATCTTTTTAGTTTTTTTGGATTTGAAGCGAAAACAGCGGTCTTCTGATGCAATTTCCCTGGATCTGCAGTATTAAGTATCATGACCGGTACTATGTACTGAAATAAATGCTGCCTCTATTTTATATCAGGCAGTATCAAATATAAATATCTTAAAAAGGCACTTCTACTTAATACTTACTACGTGCTACTATATGCAAAAAGTGCGTTTCCTATAATTTACAGGCCGTTTGATATAATATGAAGAAAAGAAAGAAGTATTCTGGATACCTTCGCCTCAAATTCAAAATTAATGGCAAGAACTATCCTACTCATATTACTTTTTTTTATTGCAACAGCATCATTTGCTCAAAAAAGACACACTGTTAGCGGAACAATTAAAGACGAAGCGACAGGCGAATTATTGATCGGTGCAACGGTGAGGATAAAACAACTCCCGCAAATTGGTACAGCAACCAACAGTTATGGTTTTTATTCTCTTTCGGCCCCGGATGGCGAATATACATTGCTGTTCACCTATATAGGATACGAAACCATCGAGCGCCAGGTTGTGCTTCATAAAAGTCAGACGATAAATATTTCGGTATCGCCCAAAAGCACCTTAAAGGAGGTGGTGATCAGTGCTAATAAGCCTAATAATGATAACGTGGCTTCGCCGCAAATGGGGTTAGAAAAGTTAAATATGACCCAAATAAACCAGGTACCGGTACTGATGGGTGAAAAGGATATTTTAAAGACCATATCCTTATTGCCGGGTATTAAATCAGCAGGTGAAGGGAATACCGGCTTTTATGTGCGGGGTGGGGCGTCTGACCAGAACCTGATCTTGCTGGACGAGGCGACGGTGTACAACGCATCTCACTTTTTTGGCTTTTTTTCGACGTTTAATTCCGATGCCATTAAGGACGTCAGTATTTATAAGGGCGGGATGCCGGCCGAATATGGGGGCAGATTGTCGTCAGTGCTTGATATAAAAATGAATGACGGTAATAACAAGAACTTTACGGTACAGGGTGGCCTCGGCCTAATCGCTTCGAGGATAAAAGTAGAAGGCCCGCTGGTAAAAGACAAAGGTTCGTTTATGATCAGCGCACGCCGGACGTACCTGGATCTTTTTTTAAAGGCTTCTTCTGACTCGACAATTAAAGGCAGTTCCATCTACTTTTATGACATCAATGCAAAGGCCAACTATCACTTTGATGATAAAAATGCCATCTATCTTTCGGGGTATTTTGGGAAAGACGTTTTGAGTTTAAAAAACACTTTCGGCACCAACTGGGGGAACTCTACCGGCACGATAAGGTTTAACCATATATTTAATAACAAGCTGTTTTCAAATACTTCGTTGATCTACAGTAATTATAACTACACTATACAAAGTTTGCAGAGTACCGATAATTTTAAGGCGACTTCAAAAATAACCGATGTTAACCTGAAAGAAGACCTTCAATATTCTATGGGGAATAACCATACCCTGAAATTCGGCTTGAATGTGCTGCATCATGACATTGCGCCGGGGGATATAACTACCACAGCAGCATCCAGCTTTAATAATATAAGTATTGAGCAACGGTACGGCTTTGAAAATGCAGCTTATGTAAGCGATGAATGGAAAGCGAGTGATAAATTAACCATACTTTACGGGTTACGATTAAGCGGGATGTTTTTATTAGGCCCCGGTACTTTCAGCACCTATGATGCAGCGGGCAACACCGTAACTTCTGTTAAATATAATTCGGGTCAGCTGGTAAAGTCTTATCTTAACCTTGAACCCCGTTTTTCGGCAAGCTACCAATTGAATGAGGAGAGTTCTGTTAAAGCCTCTTATAACCGCAATACGCAAAACATTCACTTGCTTAGCAACTCCACCAGCAGCACTCCTACTGATCTGTATGTGATGAGCAGTAACAATATTAAGCCCGAAATTGCCGACCAGATTTCCACGGGGTGGTTCAGAAACTTTAAGGATAATACCTATGAGTTCTCTGCCGAGCTTTATTACAAACAGCTGCAGAACCAGATTGATTATAAGGATGGCGCCCAGCTGATAGCTAACCAGAACGTGGAATCGCAACTCACCTACGGATCGGGCAGGGCATATGGTGTGGAATTATTTTTGAAGAAAAAGTATGGCCAATTCAATGGATGGATCGGTTATACACTATCGCGCACCGAACTCAAATTTAATGACATTAACAACGGCAATTATTATCCCGCCCGGCAGGATCGTACGCATGATCTTTCGGTGGTGGGTATTTACCAGCTCAATAAGCGATGGTCATTTTCGGGCACCTTTATTTATGGAACAGGAAATGCTGTAACTTATCCCAGTGGCAAATATGATATCGGCGGGTTAACAACTTATTCATATACACAGCGTAACGGATCCCGTATGCCTTCAACAAACAGGCTCGATATTGGCGCTACGCTGGAAGGAAAAGAACATAAAAAGTTTCATTCCAGCTGGACATTCGGGATATACAACGTTTACGGGCATGCCGATCCGTATCTAATAACGTTTCGCGACAGCAAAACAGTACCAAATACAACTGAAGCTGTACAAACCAGTATTTTTCCTACACCCATCCCATCTGTTACCTGGAACTTTAAATTTTAAGCGCATCACCATGAAATATTATAAATTTTACATAGCCCCTTTTATAGCACTGTTAGCAATATCCTGCACTAAAGTTATCGATTTGAAATTAGGTGCCAATACCGGCCAGCTGGTTATTGAAGGCAACATCACCAGCGTAAGCGGGCCGCAATACATTAAACTCAGCCGCAATGTTCCTTTTACCAACACCAATACCTACCCAACGGTTACCGGCGCAACAGTATCAGTAAGCGATGATAATGGCAATACTTATCCTTTTACCGAAGGCCCATCCGGAACTTATTCCATCAATCCGATGAGCGGGATTGCCGGCCGCACTTATACTATGACTGTTTTAACCAAGGGAGCAAGCTATACGGCGGCTTCAACTCTCCCTTCGCCGGTACAATTAGATTCCATCACGGCCAAAGCTGATGTCATTAACAGCAGTAAAAACGAACAGAATATCTCTGTCCATTACCAGGATCCGGCCGGCGTGCCTAACCAGTACCGCTTTGTTATGTATGTAAACAATGTACAGGTAAAAAGTGTATTTGCTTTTAATGATCAGTTTACCGATGGCAGGCATGTAGATAATGAGCTGCGTGAAAATGATATCAAAGTTTATCCCGGCGATACGGTAACGGTAGAGATGCAGTGTATAGACAAACCCATTTATACCTATTGGGTTACACTGATGCAGCAAGGCAATAACGGGCCGGGTGGGTCTGTTGCACCCTCTAACCCGCCAACCAATATCTCGCCTGTTACCCTGGGCTATTTTAGTGCGCATACTACGCAGACCAGAACAATTGTTGTGAAATAAAGTCGTTTATTCATTCTGATATAATATATGAACAACGGAATGAGCGAAGAAGCATCCGTTGTCCGAAGTCTCTGTCGACAGCAGGGGTCAGGGTGGGTCTGTTGCGCTCTCTAACCCGCCAACCAACATCTCGCCTGCTTCCTAGGCTATTTTAGTGCACATACTACGCAGATCAGAACAATTATTGTGAAATAAAGTCGTTTATCCATTCTGATATAATATATGAACAACGGAATGAGCGAAGAAGCAATTGGTAATTAACGAAGGACAGACCAATGAGACAAGGCGAAGTGAATTATCTAAAACCAATTGATTTTAAGCAAAAAATCACCTTTTTAGTCCTAATAAAGCTATTTAGCGTTAAAGGTTATATAATACACAATTCCTTTAATTAACCACACTTTGAAAATCTAAACAGGCGCGAAAAATTTGCTAATAGCTCTTCTTAATTAATAATAATTCTTCGTGAAAATAAGCTTAAAATCCATGTGGATGGTTTTTGTAAGCATTCCTATAATCGGTTTAGCTCAGCAAAAAGATACAGTAACAAACAAGGCGGATAGTTTAAAAAGTAAAGGGAATGGCATAATTATAAAAAAAGATTCAATAACAACGCCTCCGTTAACTACTATAAGAGGGCAGGTATTGGATGCTGCATCGCATAAACCGCTTTCATTTATTGAGGTTGCATTTATTGGAAGCAGCTATGGAACCCAAACAGACGATCAGGGTGAATTTGAACTGAGTGCGCCAGCCTCTTTTGGCCAGGTTAAGTTTTCGTTTATAGGGTATAAATCAGTTATAAAAACGATTACGCCCGGCCAGATACAACCTTTCATAATATATCTTGAAGGAAGTAAAACCCAGTTAAAGGAGGTTGTGATACATGCCGGTAAAAAGCCACGTTACCGGAATAAAGACAATCCGGCAGTTGAGCTAATTCAACAGGTGATCGATCATAAGGACAGTAACCGCATGCTGAGTGCTGATTACCTGCAATATGATCAGTATGAACGGATCGGTTTTTCGCTGTTTGACCTCTCCAACAAATTTTTAAAAGGGAAAGCCTTCAGCAAATACAGATTTTTGCTGGATACCGGTATGACCATCAATGACAGCGTGAAAACCACCCTGCCGGTTTATATGAGTGAAAAGTATTTCAAGTTTTACTCCCGTAAAAACCCTGCCAAAACAATAAATATACTTACAGCTCACAAAGAAGTAAATTTCAGCGCCTTCCTGGATACCGCTGGTCTTGATATTTATTTGAACAGGATTTATGGCAATCCTGATATTTATGCGAATAACATTTTTATTCTCACCAACCAGTTTTTAAGTCCCATAGCAGACCATGCACGTGACTTTTATAAATTCTTTATAACGGATACGATAGGTACAGGAAAGGATAAATTGATTGAGATTAGTTTTACGCCAAGAAACCTGGGCGATCTGTTATTTGAAGGTAAGCTATACATCACCACGGACGGCAGATATGCGGTGAAGTCAGACTATATGAAGATTAACAAGCATATCAATATCAACTTTGTCCGCAGGATGGATATTCGCCAGGATTTCCAGCAATACCCCGACGGGCGGTTCTACCTGGTAAAAAGTGATGTACAATCTGATTTCGGGTTAATGAGAAATAATACGGTTAAAATATTTGGCGACCGGACAGTATTTTTTTCGAATTATAAATCGCAGGCGCCACAGCCGCCACAGTTTTATGAAGGCAATGCCTACCAAATATCCCCTGATGCTAATCAGACCGGTAATGATTACTGGCTTAAGCACCGGGCAGATACCCTGAGGCCGGCGCAGGCACAGGTATACCACCATATTGACAGCCTTGAACAGATGCCTTCCTTTAAAAGAACCATGTGGTGGGCGCAATTTATTACCGGGGGATATGCGGACGCAGGCGCCGTTCAGCTGGGCCCGAACGAGAATGTATATTCATTTAACACTTTAGAAGGAAGTCGCATCAGCATAGGCGGCAGAACAACCCCTTTGTTTAATAAGTCGTTTTACCTGGAGGGTTACACCGCATATGGGTTCAAGGACCAGCGGGAAAAATATTATTTAGGCGGGATTTATTCTTTTAATCAAACGCCAACCTGGCGCTATCCAAATGATTACCTGAGGGTAAGTTACCAATACGATACCAGTATTCCCGGGCAAAACTTCCTGATCGATAAAGCTCAAAGTGTTCTTTCCTCCTTTACCAGAGGAACAAGTGATCTATGGCAGTATAACCGGATTTTTAAAGCGGATTATGTAAAGGATCTGGAAAATCACGTCTCTTTTGACCTGGGGCTCAAGCACTGGAACCAGGCACCCGCAGATTCACTGAAATTTCAACCGGCAACAGGGCCTGCCGTTAATAGCTTAACAACAACAGAACTTGGACTAACTTTCCGCTATGCCCCTCATGAGCAGATCTTCCAGGGAACAGATCACCGGCATTCGATTCCGAGCAAGTACCCGATCTTTACTGTTCAGGCAAACTATGGCATGAAGGGTGTATGGGGCGGCTCTTACAACTATTTAAACCTGAGCGCCAATATTTATAAACGTTTTTACCTGTCGCAACTGGGATATACCGACGTAACCCTTTTAGGCGGAGCAGTTTTGGGTCAGGTTCCTTTTCCTTACCTGGCAATTTTGCCGGCCAATCAAACTTATGTGTATGATCATAACGCTTACAATGACATGAACTTCATGGAATTCGTAAGCGATCACTATGTGGGTCTGAATATTACCCATGCTTTTGGCGGCTTTTTATTAAACAAGATCCCGGTATTAAGCAATCTCAAGCTCCGCGAATACCTTTCTTTTAAAATTCTTTACGGTGGGCTGCGTAACGAAAATAATCCGGCTTACCACCCCGAATTGTATAAATTCCCGGTTAATCCGAATGGAACAGCTTTAACGTATCCATTGGGTAATACACCCTATATTGAAATGGGTGCAGGTATAGGGAATATATTTAAGGTAATCCGTGTGGATGCTATCAGACGCTTTGATTATCTCAATCATCCGGGTGTAACACCTTATGGTTTAAGATTCAGCTTTACGCCTGACCTGTAAGAGGAGCTACATACGCTGTCTGTCGCAGCTTGCCTTTTGCCTTAATGCCCTTCAGGGCCTGGCTCTATAATGCGGCAGACAGGAAGTATAAACACATTCCGGAAACTATATTCCTGGTGGCGGATAGCAGAAAATCATCCATACTATCCAGTACTATCCACTCTTTTTCAGTGATTAGGTAGCTTAATGTCGGTATGTGCCTTTTTACTCCATCCCCTTTTCAATGAGCATGCGGTTATTCCAGGCGCCCCAAACAAAACCGTTAAACTCATTTATATTCACGTATGCCTGAATGAGACCTTCCAATTTTCGATTACGTCTGCGAAAAAACAATGATAATAACAGAAGCAGTGCGGCTGGTATTCCCATTGCTTTTTTTAATATGATTAAATTTTAGTGTTTTATACGTTCTTTTTATGAGTGGATTTATTTTCCGGTTTCTTTTGCCTTTTGAGCGCTGTCTGTTTTAATGCTGTCTTTTTTAACGGTAACCAATGTATCAACTTTACATTGCAGCCCGTTATCAGTCATTACAAATATGGATGAAGTCGCTTTGTCCTGTTTGTTGATTTCTTTACAATCATACACGTTAATATCGCGCAGGTAATTATCAAGCCTTTGGTCAATCACCACCTTTGCATTTAAAGGTACTTTTAAAGTAAGCTCTACCTCTTCGTCGTGCCAAAATGCATCTTGTCTTTTGCGTAAGGTATAGTCAAATTTTAAAATTGAGTCCTGTTGTGCAAATACATAGCTGGTATTGCGGGCATTAAAAAGGGCGGCTTCATAATTATAGCCTTTAGCGCTGAATGACTCTTCAAGCTCCGGCTGGTTTACGTCGCTTCTGATAATATTAATAGTTACGCTGCGTGGTTCATCATGAAAAGAATTGTTCTCATCGTCTGTTACGATCATATTGCGGAAGTGATCTTTGATGTCGAGTTTTATACTGTCATCATGCGTAAAGTATTTTATGTCGTTAAGTTTTAAATAATAAGTATTGTTTTTTGTTGGTTTGATGCTGACGGCCTGGGTAAAGCTCGCCGATTCCCTGAACTCGGCTGTTATCCGTGTTGCGTAATAAACCAGCATCCCTACCGAACACAACCAGATAGCCAGGAAAACAGAACCTGTTGACCTCCCGATACTACCTGTATTGAATATACCTTTCAGTGTTAACATAATAATGCTTAACACAGGTATAAACGCAACGAGGAAGGCGGATGCAAAAATAAAGTCAGCATGGTTATGTCTTAACATGTCATAAGGCAAGCCATGGAAAGGCGGAAAGGAGCCAAATCCTATTAAGGCTACAAAGGCTACCACAAAAAATATGGTTGCGCTAAAACAGCATAACAATATTAATACGCCAATAAGTTTAACAAGCACTCTTCCGGTACCTGCTAAGAAGATCCCGATATGATGAAGAAGATCGCCTGCAAAATCGCGTGCTTTATAAACAAGCGGACGGGCCTCATCTCCAAAATTTGAAAGGTGGCCCCTAACGGCGCTTAGCTCATCCTCAAAGTTCTTTTTAAAACCCTGCAGGTTTTGTTTTTCGCCTCTCATTGCCATCCTGTCGGCACGGGTTACCGCTTTAGGCACTATTATCCATAAAATAATATATAGGATAAAGCCGCTGCCGGCAATAGCAAAAGATATGGCGAAAGCCAGCCTGATCCAAACGGCATCAATATCAAAGTAATTGGCAATCCCTGCACAAACCCCGGCAACCAAATGGTCGTCAGGATCACGGAAAAGCCTGCGGCCTTCTGCCCGGCTGTAAGCAAAAGGGTTCGAATCAGCTTTAGCAGCCTCGTCGGCATTTTCAAAATCAGCAACCGTACCCATTTGTTCCACAACCCATGTAACATCCTGCTCCACAATAACCTGCTTGTTTTCTCTTCCCAATATCTCCGAAAACATTTCAGCTATGCGGTTTTCAATGTCGGTAGTAATTTCAAGACTATCGGCCGAGGTGGAAAAATGACGCTTTACATCGGTCATTTAATTTTTTAAAATTACGTAGGCATCTTCTTCTATGTGAAATACAATGCCATATATATTTATGATGATAGTTTTATTCATGATTATAAAGATTTCAGGTTTATTTTATTTTCTGTTTCCAATGGCTGTTTGTACAGCAAACAACAGTTCTTCCCATGTTTTATCTAATTGCTCAAGCACTTTTTTGCCCTCGTCGGATAAGATATAATACTTTCTTGGGGGGCCCGAAGTAGATTCAACCCAATTATAAGTGAGCAGTCCATTATTTTTTAAACGGGTTAGTAAAGGATACAAAGTACCCTCAACCACAAGCAGTTGGGCTTTTTTTAATTCGGCAATAATATCCGAAGCATATGTTTCGCCCTTAGCTATAATGGAAAGTATGCAATACTCCAGTATTCCTTTCCGCATTTGGGTTTGTGTATTTTCAACAATCATACAACAAAGATATATGTTTTAAATTGTATTATGCAATACATAGTACTAAAATTATCACATTTGTAGCGTAAGGTTACTTTTTTTTAAAAAAAAGTAATGTTTTTTTCAATTTCGCTTGACAATTTGATAATGTAACACTACTTTTATCATTAATTAACTATTAACTGATCTTATTATTAACAAACATGAAAAAACTTCTACTAGTAAGTTTGTGTTTCCTGATGTTATGCATTACTCAGGTATTTGCACAAAACCGTACAGTTACTGGTACGGTTACAGCCAAAGACGATGGCCTGCC
>JAQBOU010000071.1 GCA_028287865.1 Mucilaginibacter sp.
TTTATACCACATCAAAAACTTATAACATCCGCTCGTCCTACATTGCGGTAAGAATTAAACCGGGCAATTACGGCGAAGCTATAAATGCTATCCAAAATGAATGGAAAGCAATAGCACCCGAGCTTCCAATAGAATATAGCTTTATAGACGCCGAGTTTGATGCACTTTACCGATCAGATCAAACGATGGGTAAAGTGTTCAGTGTATTTACTTTTTTATCACTCTCCGTTGCTTGCCTAGGCTTACTTGGCCTTGCCATTTATACCGCCGAGCGTAGAATGAAAGAGATCGGTATTAGGAAAGTGCTCGGCGCTTCTGTGAAAAATGTGGTTTCAATGCTATCAAAAGATTTTTTAAAGCTGGTTACTATCGCTTCTTTGATTGCTTTCCCTATTGCCTGGTACGCTATGAATAAATGGCTGCAGGATTTTGCATTCCGTACAGCTATCAGCTGGTGGATTTTTATACTTGCAGCCGGCGTGACCCTGATTATTGCTTTTATAACCATTAGTTTTCAATCTGTAAGGGCGGCAATTGCCAATCCGGCAGATAGTTTAAGGAGTGAGTAGATAAGGTGCAACCAACTTAAGTATAAACACGTCTTATAATCAAAATAGAAAATATATGTTGAAAAATTACCTCAAAATCACCTGGAGAAATTTGCTTCGCCATAAGGCTTTTTCCTTTATCAACATTGCCGGACTGGCTATAGGGATGGCAAGTTCAGCCCTGATCATCTTATGGATTCAAAATGAGGTTAGTTATGATAAATTCCACCAAAAAAGGGACCGGTTGTATGAAGTCTATAATCGCTCAGTTTTTGACGGGAAGCTTTGGTGCTGGGGTACTACCCCAAAGGTGATGGGTAAAATTTTAAAACAGGACTATTCGCAAATAGAAGAAACTGCACGTACAAGTGGGGCTAATTTTCTGTTTACCATTGGCGATAAGCATTTAAACGTTCCGGGTTACTTTACCGACCCCGGTTTTTTAACCATGTTTAGCTTTCCGCTGGTAAATGGCAATTCAAAAACTGCGCTGAATGATATTAAAAGCATTGTGATAACACAAAAGCTGTCAAAGAAACTTTTTGGTGATGCAAATGCCATGGGCAAAACAATTAAGATCGACAGCAATGCTTATTTTACGGTCAGCGGTGTTATGAAAGATCTGCCCAACAATACACAGTTCAAGTTTGAATACCTGATGCTATGGTCATACATGAAAAAAATCGGGCAGGATGATGAATACTGGGGCAATAATTCAATACAGACATGGGTTTTATTAAAACGTGGCGTAACCGAAGCACAGGCAGATGCTAACATAGTACACGTTACCAAAACGCATTCTGATACAAAGGATATCGACCAGTTTTTACATCCCTTAAGCAAATGGAGGTTGTATTCAAGCTTTGACGAAAAAGGGAAGGTGTCGGGCGGCAGAATAGACACCGTCAGGGTATTTTCGATAATAGCCGCATTTATATTATTAATAGCCTGTATCAATTTTATGAACCTGAGCACGGCCCGCAGCGAAAAACGGGCACGCGAGGTTGGTATCCGCAAAGTAGTTGGCGCATTAAGAAATTCATTAATTTATCAATTTTTAGGAGAATCAATACTCATTTCATTTATTGCAGGTGTTATCGCGTTAGCCATAATCCAGATCAGCTTATCAGGTTTTAATCAGCTGACGGATAAAGAGTTGTTCGTTCCTTATTCAAATCCTTATTTCTGGATCATCTGCCTTTCATTTATAATTATCACCGGTATTGTTTCCGGCAGTTACCCGGCCTTATATCTTTCGTCTTTTAAGCCGGTAAGTGTTTTAAAAGGTACGTTTAAAGCTGCAAACGCGTTGATCACGCCACGTAAGTTGCTGGTGGTTATTCAGTTTACATTTGCAGTAGTGCTTATAATATGTACTATCATCATCCGGCAGCAGCTACAATACGCACAGGACCGTGACTCGGGTTACAAAAAGGATAACCTGTTATATGTTATGATGACCGGGAACATTGGGAAAAACTATCAAAATATTAAAAACGAACTGATTTCCAGCGGTGCTGCAACAGCTGTTGCGAAAACCAGCGCGCCTATTACACAGGGATGGAGCGACAGCTGGGGATACCACTGGAAAGGTGCACCGCCTAATAATAAAATTGATTTTAATATTTATAATTCTGATGGCGACCTGGTTAAAACGATGGGATTAAAAATAATAGCCGGAAGAGACATTGATCCTAAAGTTTATCCGACAGATTCAACAGCGCTGCTCTTAAACGAAGCTTCTGTTAAAATTATGGGCTTTAAGGATCCCGTTGGCCAGTTGGTTACCCAAGGGGAAGGTAAGGACGCAAAAGTATTGCACGTAGTGGGCGTTATCAAAGATTTTATATTGCAGTCTCCATATGAACCGGTGAAACACATGCTGATACAAGGGCCCAAATCATGGTTTAACGTGATTCATTTCAGGCTTAACAACGCTAATAGTACTGCTAATAACTTAAAACGTGCCGGGGAGGTATTTAAAAAATACAACCCGGATTATCCTTTTGAATACAACTTTGTGGATCAGGATTATGCTAAAAAGTTTGGCGACGAGCAAAGGACTGGCACTTTGGCCAGCTTATTTGCAGGTTTAACCATTGTTATATCATGCCTGGGCTTGTTCGGCTTGGCCGCTTATATGGCTCAAAACCGGATAAAGGAGATAGGGGTGCGCAAAGTTTTGGGAGCATCTGTTGCCGGCGTAACAACACTTCTTTCTAAAGATTTTTTAAAGTTAGTGATGATCTCTTTCGCGATAGCTTCTCCGATAGCTTATTATTTTATGTATCAATGGCTGCAACACTACCCGTACAGAATTTCAATAAGCATATGGGTATTTATAATAGCAGCTTTGGTAACAGTATTTATATCAGTGGCAACCGTTAGTTTCCAGGCAATTAAGGCCGCTTTAGCAAATCCGGTTAACAGTTTAAGGAGCGAGTGATTTTAGAGGTTGGAGACTAGTGACCAAAGGTTAGTAAGAAATTAAAAAATGACTAATGACCAGATAAGATGATAAAGAACTATTTTAAAATAGCCTGGCGTAATTTAAAGAAGAACAGGTTGTATGCTTTTGTCAATATTACCGGCTTAACTGTTGGAATTGTAAGCTGTTTATTAATTGGTGTTTACATTAAGCATGAGTTAAGCTATGATAGGTTTAATGAAAACGCCGACAGAATTGCGCGGGTGACTATGGATTATAACCAGGGTGGCAACCCACAAAAAGTTGCAGTTACAGGGACTAAAGTAGGGCCGCAATTTAAGCGGACTTTCCCATCAGTAGCGGATTTTGTCCGGTTGCAAAAAAGACCGGGTTTAGTTGCATATGATAACCGCTTATTTAAAGAAACAGGTATCCTGTATGCTGATCCATCATTTTTTAAAATATTTTCATTTAACATGATCAGCGGTGATGTGTCGGCATTAAACACCACCGATAAAATTATCATCACCCAAACAACTGCAAAAAAATACTTCGATAATAACGATCCTATAGGCAAAGTATTGAAACTGGATAATCAGAATTATATGGTTTCGGGTATTGCTGCAGACGCTCCTTCAAATTCACAGATCAAATTTGATTTTATTGTTTCATTTAATGCGTTAAGTGCTTCCAAAAAAGAAGAATGGTGGTCGGCTAATGATGCAACTTATTTGCTGCTCAAAAACAATGATGAGGTATCGCCACTACAAAAGCAAATAACAGCTTATATGACCACTGTTAATAAAAGTGAGCTAAAAATGGATGGAAGTCATTATTTAACTTACCACCTGGAGCCGCTAACAAGCGTTCACCTGCATTCAAACCTGTCCAACGGATTGGAGCCCAACGGAAGCATAACTTATATTTATATCCTTGTTGTTGTGGCTGTATTGATCTTAATGATAGCATGTGTAAACTATGTTAATCTTTCAATAGCGCAATCTGCAGGCCGGGGTGCCGAAATCGGTATCCGGAAAGTTATGGGAGCCGGCAAACACCAGTTATTCAGGCAGTTTATCGGCGAATCACTTTTCGTTACTGCTATTGGAATAGTATTAGCCATTGGTCTTGCTTTTGTGCTGCTTCCGTTTTTTAATCAGATAGCCGGTAAGCAATTGCAATCAGGTGCTTTGTTTGATCCTGTTATATTGATCAGTTTAATTTTACTGGGGCTTGTTATTGGGTTTTCGGCAGGCGCTTATCCGGCTTTGCTACTATCAAATGTCAAAATAATAAAGATCTTAAAATCCGGCTTTTCTTTCACTTCCGGTCAAAGTGTACGGAGGTCATTGATCGTTTTCCAGTTTGTCATTTCTATCTTTTTGATCGTGACCACTATCGTCATCTTACAACAGCTCTCCTATATCCGTAACAAGGATATCGGGTATAATAAAAGCAATGTGTTGGTTTTACCGGTAAGCTACGATATAAACTCACAGGTTGGTGCGCTAAAAAAAGCAATTGGCAATATAACAGGCGTTGAAAGCGTGGCCGCAGCTAATAATGAGCCAATCAATGTGGGCTGGGGAGATGGGATTAACACAAGCGATGGTAAATCATTAACGGTAAATGCCTTGCCAATGGATGAGGACTTTATAAAAACCATGCAAATAAAAATAATTGCAGGCAGTGATTTTAACCACACCGACATCCTGCAAATGGATACGACCAACAAGTATAAAAACTTCCGCTATTCTTTTATGCTGAATGAGTCGGCGGTACGCGCATTGGGCTGGACACCTGAAGAGGCTATTGGCAAAGAAATATCGAAAAACTCGCCGGGCAGGATAAAAGCAGTTGTGAAGGATTTTAATTTTAAATCATTTCATGATCCTATTGGCCCTTTACTGATATTCCTGGATCATGATCAAACCGGTGCTTTATTTATAAGAATGACCGGCAATAATACTACAGCAACCATAAAAGGTATTGAAAAAATATGGAAAGAACAAGTACAACAGAAACCATTTGAATACAAGTTTCTGGATGATGATTACGATGCCCTATACCGCACGGAACAGCGGACAGCAGGAGTTTTTACTACATTTTCGTTATTAGCTATAGTACTTGCCTGCCTTGGTTTATTTGCTGTTACGGCTTACGCGGTGGTACAGCGCACCCGGGAGATAGGCATACGTAAAGTGCTTGGAGCAAATGTTACAGGTATAATTATGCTTATTTCTAAGGACTTTTTGATCCTGGTTATCATCGCTACAGCAATTGCCTCGCCTGTTGCCTGGTATTTAGCAAATAAATGGCTGCAGGATTTTGCCTACCGGATCACCATTCATTGGTGGGTGTTTTTAATTGCCGGAATTGCTTGTTTAATAGTTGCCGCTGTTACAGTTAGTATACAGGCATTAAAAGCCGCCATTGCCAACCCGGTAAAAAGTTTAAGAAGCGAGTGATTTTAGAGATTGGAGGTTAGTGATTAGAGATGAGAGGTTAGTGGAGGAGGGATTGATGTGTTATGAATCGGCACAATATTTTCCATGATGTGCAACGTATCTCTTAGAATGATGGTCTATTATATAAACTAAAATAAAAGAGATGAAACCTTATTTACTACTATTATTTATTGCCTGCCAAAGCTGTGTTGCAGTAGCGCAGGATAATTGGAATAAAACGCCCTACCAAACCAAATCATTAGCTAATGATGCGATAAAAGATGTTTATGTAAAAACATCGGGTGGGAGTATAAGCGTTAGCGGGGCTGCGGGAGAAGCGCCAAGAATTGAAGTGTATGTACATGGCAGCAATAACCAGGAACTTTCAAAAGAAGAAATTGCCAAACGTATTGCCGAAGACTACGAGCTGGACGTTTCGGTAAGTAACCATGAAGTGCACGCCATGGCAAAAAGAAAGCATGAAGATGGTTTTAACCTGAACTGGAGACGGCAATTAAGTATTTCTTTTAAAATATTTGTACCTAAACAGGTTAATACCCATCTGGGCACCAGTGGCGGCAGCATTCATTTGGATAATTTGTCGGGCGATGAAAATTTCAGCACAAGTGGTGGTAGCTTGCATGTAGATGCGCTTACCGGCGTAATTAAAGGTGAAACATCAGGCGGCAGTATTGAAGTGGCCAATACAGGTAATGAAATTAACCTGCAGACCAGCGGCGGCAGCATTCGCGCAACTAATTGCCATGGAAAAATAAAACTGGAAACATCAGGTGGTTCATTACACTTGCAGGATCTTAAAGGATCAATTAATGCCAATACCAGCGGCGGCAGTATTAGCGGAAATAATATAGAGGGCGAATTAATTACCGGCACCAGCGGTGGCAGTGTTAATTTAACCCGGCTCGCATGCAGTCTTAATGCTTCAACAAGCGGCGGCAGCATGAATGTTGAACTAAACCAGGTTGGTAAATATGTGAAACTTGACGTGAGCGGCGGCCATGTCGATTTAAAGTTACCGGGAAAAGTTGGGATGAATTTAAATTTTTCTGCTGACAGGATAAATGCAAATACTGTAAGCAACTTTAGCGGCGAGTGGGAAAAAACACATGTTAAGGGAAGCATAAATGGGGGTGGAGTGCCGGTAAATGTAGAAGCCAGCGGCAATCTTAACGTTAGTTTCAACTAGGCACAGCTCGTTTAAACGTTTCTGAGGCGGTTCTGAAATGTCTTTAATTTAAAGGCAATTTCAGAGCCGCTTTTTAATTTAGAGAAAGTAGTTTATGTGCGTTAAATCCTGACCGAGATTTCCAGTTGACCGACTGTATCATAATCGTACACAAGGTGTTACGCATGCGAACAGTTGAAATCACGACCAAAATATAAACTCGTTGATTATTAGTTATTTATGTATATGGTATGTTTTTTAAACCCTTTATCAAAAGCCTATTGTCATGATCAAAAACTTTATAATTACAGCATGGCGAAACCTGAGAAATAACAAAATATTCTCACTTATTAACGTTTTCGGTTTGGCTGTGGGACTAACCTGCTGCATGCTGATCAGCGCCTATTTATACCAGGAACTGAGCTACGATACTTACCCGGTAAATGCGAAACGTATTTATAGGGTTGAGCTTCATTCAAATGGTAACAATGCATCAGCTGACTTTCCCAATGTAGACGTGGCGGTTGGACAGGGAATAAAAAATGCGTTCCCCGAGGTTTTGGCTACTACGCGTTTGTCTGGTCTTGGACCTGTATTTGTAAGGTATAATGATAAGCAATTTAAAGAAAAAGGAATCGTTCTGATCGATTCAAATTTCCTTCGCTTCTTTTCTATCCCTTTACTGGAAGGCGATCCAAAAACAGCCCTGACGGAGCCCAAAAGTATTGTTATAACAAACGATTTAAAAAAGAAATACTTTGGCAATTCACCCGCTATGGGTAAGTTAATTACTGTTGGGGGTAACCTGGTAAAAGTAACCGGCGTAATTGATAAAGTACCCGATAATTCACATTTCCATGCCGATGCCTTTATGAGCATGGTTACTATGGTAACACCATCATCAAAGCAAACCTGGAGCAACGTTGGTTATTTTACTTACCTTTTACTGGATAAAAATGCTGATCCGAAAAAGCTGGAAAGCGGCTTTCGCCAGTTAGTGGCAAAATATGTAGTGCCGGAGATTCAGCATGATATGGGAGTGAGCCTTGCGGAAGCACAAAAATCAGTAAACAGCTTTCTTTTCTATTTGCAGCCGCTTACAGACATTCACCTGCATTCGTCAACCAAATATGAGTTTGAATCAAATGGTGACATCCATTACATTTATATATTTGCGGCCCTTGCATTTTTTATCCTTTTACTGGCTTGCATCAATTTCACCAACCTGTCAACAGCCAGCTCGTCAAAACGATCAAAAGAAATAGGTATCCGCAAAGTGCTTGGCTCCGCAAAAAACAAGCTGGTTTCACAATTCCTTATCGAATCGGTGATGCTTACTTTTTTTGCGATGCTTTTCGCGATAGGTTTGGTTTACCTGTTGTTACCTTATTTTAATGATCTCTCGGGCAAACACATTTCCATACGGTTCTTTTTAACTTACAGCGCCTTAATTTTGGAAATTACATTAACGTTAGCGGTAGGTTTAGTTGCGGGAATTTATCCTGCCTTTTTCTTATCATCGTTCCAGATCATTTCCATATTAAAAGGAAATGGTGGCATCCAATCTGCAAACAAGGGCGGCCTTCGCAGTAGTTTAATTGTGTTTCAGTTTGCTATTTCAACCACACTGATCATCGCAACATTTATAGTATATCAGCAATTGCATTTTATGCAAAACAAAAAGCTTGGGTATGACAAAAACCAGGTGCTGGTTATAAATGATACGAATACGCTTGGTGATAACATAAATGCTTTTAAACAACAACTTTTAAACGATACCCGGGTAATAAATGCCACCATATCTGATAACGTACCGGGTTACAATAACATAGGCGGTACAGAAATTTATGCTAAAGATATTGCAGATAAAGGTAATCGTACCGAAATTCAATGTGCTATTTACTGGATTGAAAGCTCCTATATCCCAACATTAGGAATGCAGCTGGCGAAAGGACGAAATTTTTATCCTTCATCGCCTGCAGATTCGGTAGCGGTTATTGTAAATGAAGCCGCAGTACGCGATCTTGGATTCGGCAATTCCGATCCTTTAGGCAAAACAATCATACGCTCTGGACAACGTCATTACACGATAGTGGGTGTGGTAAAAGATTTTCATTATACATCCGCAAAGCAAAAAATCGCTCCATTAATGTTATTTCCATCCAATAACAGCAAAGGGTCAATAATAGTCAGGATAAAAACCGCGGATGTACATCACTTGATAAATGATATCAAAGATAAGTGGAGCACTTATAACGCCGGAGCGCCTTTCAGCTATTCCTTTTTAGATGAGCAATTTGCTTCTTTATACAGTGCGGAAGAACGTACGGGGCAAATATTTACAGCATTTGCTGTAATAGCGGTAATTATTGCCTGTTTAGGCTTATTTGGCCTTGCGGCATTTATGATCCGTCAAAGAGTTAAAGAAATCGGGATCCGTAAAGTTCTTGGTGCTTCTGCAGCCAGCATTACCACTATGTTGTCAAAGGAGTTTTTAAAGCTGATCGTCATCGCTTCGTTGATATCATTTCCGGTATCATGGTTCGCGATGAACAGGTGGTTACAGGATTTTGCGTATCGCATAACTATACAGTGGTGGGTATTTGTACTATCGGGAAGCATTGCATTACTGGTAGCAATAATTACCATAAGTTTTCAGTCTGTAAGAGCTGCTTTAGCAAATCCGGTTAAGAGTCTTAGAAGCGAGTAGCATTAAATAGTGGGCAGTTGCAGTTTGCAGTTAAAATGACCTATGACACAATGACAAATGACTAAATAAGATGATAAAAAATTATTTAAGAAGCGCTTTGAGGAATATTAAACGGAATCCGTTTATTTCATTCATCAACATATTCGGTTTAACAGTGGGTTTAACCTGTTGCCTGCTTATTTTAACTTATATTATTAATGAGCGGAGCTATGATAAATTCAATAAAAATGCTGAAGACATTTACAGGGTAACCCGCATATTTTATTCTGGGCCCAATGTGGAGAGCCTGCACCTAAGTTCAGTTGCCCCTCCGTTTGGGCCGCTATTGCAAAATGCTTTTCCGGATATAAAAAAAATAACCCGTATGTTGCCAAACGGCGTTACGCCGTTTCGCTATAAGAATAAGCTTTTTAATGAAAATAATGCCTTTTTTGCTGATGAGAATTTTTTCGATTTTTTTAGCATAATAGTTTTAAAAGGAGATGCTCATAGCGGTTTGTACGATCCTTATAGTGTGATGATGACGGAAGCGGTTGCCAAAAAATATTTTGGTGATGCTGATCCTATCAATAAAACTGTATTGCTGGATAATAACAAGCACGAATTTAAGGTAACAGGTATTTTTACTCCATTTCCGTCCAATTCTCACATGCATCCGAACATATTAATGTCCTTTAATACTTTAAAGGATACGGCGATCTATGGAGAAAAGCAATTGCAAACCAATTTTGGAAATAATTCGTTTTTTACTTATTTGTTTTTTCCTTCCGGGTATAATGTAGAAAGGATCAAATTGCAATTGCCGGATTTTTTGGATAAATATGTTCATCTTCCAGGGATGCCTGGCAATTTGAAAACCCACCAGGCAACTAAACTTACATTGCAAAAGCTTACCGATATTCACCTTACCTCTCACCTTGATGATGAGATCGAGGAAAATGGTAGTATAGATCGGGTTTATATATTTTCGGCGATTGCTTTATTTATCCTGCTGATAGCCTGTATCAATTACATGAATTTATCGACCGCCCGGTCGGCCCTAAGAGCTAAAGAGATCGGTATCAGGAAGGTGATAGGCGCACAGCGTAAAGAAATTATTGTACAATTCTTAAGTGAATCTGTATTTATCACGCTTGTATCACTGATGCTTGCCTTTTTACTGACTGTTTTATTACTTCCCTTCATTAACCATTTGTCTAACCAGGCTTTATCTGTACATAGCTTATTTCAATGGCCGGTATTGTTATCGTTGCTGGCAGTACCTTTTGTAGTAGGGATTATCAGCGGCATATATCCTGCTTTATTCATGTCGTCGTTTTTGCCTGTTAAGGTGCTCAAAGGGGTACTAAAGGTAGGAACAGGAAACCTGTCGTTCAGAAAAGTATTGGTAGTACTGCAGTTCGCCATATCTATCATTTTAATTGTTGCCACCACGGTAGTTTACCAGCAGCTACAGTTTATACAAAATAAAGCATTAGGCTTTAACAAGGATTTTGTTTTAACTACTCAATATACCCGCTTACTAAGCAGACAATATGATGCCTTTAAGACCGATATATTGAAAAACAGCGCAGTAAAGGATATGGGCAGGTCGTCGCGCATTCCATCTGGCCGGTTATTGGACGAATCGGATGCTAAAGTTTTAGAAGGCGGGTCCATGCAGCCAATTAAAATAGATCTGAAGTACATTACAACCGACTATGGCTTTATTCCCACTTATGGTTTGCAGATGGCAGCCGGAAGGAATTTTTCGAAGGCTTTTTCAACAGATACCAATAATTATGTCATTAACGAAGCGGCTGTCCGTGCGCTCGGGTGGAAAACGCCACAAAATGCATTGGGCAAGGATATTGCCTATGGCGGTATCAAAGGAAAAGTTATCGGGGTGGTAAGAGATTTTCATTTTGAATCGCTGCATCAAAAGATCATTCCATTATTATTTCAACTGCCCGCCCAAGGGTATTATAACAGGCTATCCATAAAAATAGATGGCCGAAACGTTCAATCGGCTATTAATACTATACAAACCACCTGGCAAAAGTACCTGCCCGAAACTCCTTTTGATTTTACCTTTTTAGATGACAAGTTTGCGCAGTTATACAATACCGAGCAGCAACAGGGAAGCCTGTTTACTATATTTAGTTGTATTGCTATTTTTATTGCTTGCCTTGGATTATTTGGTTTGTCAGCCTTTACTATTACGCAAAGAATTAAAGAAATCGGCGTGCGTAAGGTTTTAGGAGCCAGTGTTCCGCAAATAGTTATAGAGCTATCTAAGGATTTTTTAAAGCTGGTTTTTATCGCTTCAATAATTGCCCTGCCCGTTGCCTGGTTCTCCATGAACAATTGGCTGCGTGATTTCGCATTCCGTATAAATATAAGCTGGTGGGTTTTGGTAATTGCAGGCGTAACAGCACTTATTATTGCGTTTATTACTGTAAGCTTTCAATCTGTTAAAGCTGCTTTAGCAAATCCGGTTAAGAGCCTTAGAAGTGAGTAGGCAGTGGGCAGTAGAGTTTGCAGTTAAAATGACAATAACACAATGACAAATGACTAAATAAGATGATAAAGAATTATTTTAAGATTGCACTCCGCAGCTTTTGGAAACATAAGCTATTTACATTGATCAATATTATCGGCCTTTCAATCGGTATCAGCGCTGCGCTGGTGATTTATTTGATCGTTCATTTCGATTTTACCTTTGATAAATTTCATAAAGATGGTGACCGAATTTACAGAGTAGTCAGTAATTTTTCATTCCAGGGAGAAAAAGGATACAATAGCGGGGTATGCGGACCGTTATCCGGTGCGGTTAAAAGCAACGTTACCGGCGTTGAAGTAACCGCTCCATTTTATACCTTGTATAGTCCCACCATATTTATTCCCGGCAAGGGGAATGTTCCGGCGGTTAAGTTTAAAAACCAGGATAATATAGTGCTTGCCGGCCCTGAATATTTTGAAATATTTAAATATAAATGGCTTGCTGGTTCTCCAAAAGGCGCGCTGGATGCACCAAACCAGGTTGTATTGACATCTGAACAGGCGAAAAAGTACTTCTCATCATTGCCATATAACCAGATGATAGGTAAAGTAGTCACTTATGATACTATAAAAACAACCGTTACCGGGATAGTGCAGTCATTGACCGGTAATACCGACTTCACCTTTCATGATTTTATATCTTATAGCACAGGAGCTGTTAATAATGACCTAAAAAGCCAACTACAGATCACTGAATGGGAAAGTACTAATTCTGCCTCACAGCTTTTTATAAAGTTGTTGCCTTCGGTAAGTACAGTTCACATCGAGAAACAATTAAATGATATCCTTAAGAAGAATAGCCCGCCAAGGCCGGAAAGCAAGGGCAGTACACATGGCTTTAGTTTGCAGCCACTAAATGACGTACATTTTAATGTTAATTACGGAAATTTTGATAATGGCCGGATTGCCAGTAAAACTACATTGTATGGTTTATTAATTATAGCCATATTCCTGCTGTTATTAGGCTGTATCAATTTTATAAATCTAACCACCGCCCAGGCCACGCAAAGGGCCAAAGAAATTGGCATCCGTAAAACAATGGGAAGCAGCCGGGGCCAATTAATTATCCAGTTTTTAAGTGAGACTTTTTTTATAACACTTATAGCTGTTGTTATTTCGGCTGCGGTAGCACCTGTCATATTAAAACTTTTTGCAGATTTTATTCCACCCGGTATCAAAGCAGATTTCTTGTCTCAGCCCGGCCTGATACTGTTCCTTTTAATATTAACTATTGTGGTCAGCCTTTTTTCGGGGTTTTATCCTGCTATTATGCTATCAGGATATAATCCTATAATGGTGCTTAAAAACCAGGCTGCGTCAAATAGCAGTAAAACGCGTAACGCATGGCTGCGTAAATCATTAACGGTTACCCAATTCATTATCGCCCAGTTTTTTATCATGGCAACCGTGCTGGTAAGCAAGCAAATTTATTATGCGCTGCATAAAGACCTGGGCTTTAAAAAAGATGCCATTATAATTATAAACTCTCCATGGAAAAACCGCACTGCAAGTAAAAATCAGCTATTTTTGGATAAGCTGCGTGCAACGCCCCAGGTAGCGATGATCAGTGTTGGCAATACACCTCCATCATCGGGTAATACTAACTCAACTACAGTTACCTATAAGGATGGCAAGAAGGAAGTTAAAACCGAAGTTTTCCTGAAATTCGGCGATGAAAATTATATTCCACTGTATAAGATCAAGTTAACCGCAGGACGCGGCTTGCAACCTGGCGATACTTCAAAATCAGTAGTTATTAATACAACTTATGCTCATATACTTGGCTTCAAATCGCCGAACGATGCAATTGGCAAGATGTTGAACAAGTTTAACGGGAATAAAAATTTGAAAATTGTAGGCGTAGTTGCTGATTTTTATCAAAGATCATTGCACGCACCTATCAAGCCTTTAGCCATATTGATAAGTACAAACAGTTATCAAACCGGGACGTTTCATATCGCATTAAAACCACAAACACCTGGCGGAGATGAATGGAAAAAGGCTATTGCAACAATAGGAAAATCATGGAAGGAGACTTATCCTGATGATGACTTTGAATATCATTTTTTTGATGAGACGATCGCTAAATTTTATGAATCAGAACAGCATACGTCTACATTATTAACATGGGCAACAGGTTTGTCTATATTTATAAGTTGCCTGGGATTGCTTGGATTGGCCATTTATACAACCAATCAAAGAACGAAAGAAATAGGAGTGCGTAAAGTGCTGGGAGCTTCGGTTTCGCAAATTGTTACTTTACTGTCAACAGAAATGATCTGGCTGATTTTACTGGCCTTTGTACTGGTGACGCCAATTGCCTGGTTAGCTATGAACAAATGGATGCAACAATTTGCGGATCGAACAACTATCAGTTGGTGGATATTTGCGCTCAGCGGGGCAGGCATGTTAACTGCTGCGGTAATCACTTCCAGTTTCCAGACGGTAAAAGCAGCGATTGCCAACCCTGTTAAGAGTTTGAGGAGCGAGTAGGTAGTTTGCAGTGAACAGTACAGTTAAAATGACATATTAAACTAATGACCAAATCATGATAAAGAATTACTTTAAGATAGCGTGGCGCAACCTGTTACGTCACAAAGGATATTCAACTATTAATGTTGCGGGATTAACGGTTGGTATAGCTGCCTGCCTGCTCATTTTTGTTATTATACAATACGAGTTGAGCTTTGATAAATTTCAACCTGATTATAAGAACATTTACCATATAGTTACGCAGCAAAAGCAAAATGACGGTGTAAGTTTTAACCCCGGAACTGCAATACCGGCCACCGATGCTTTAAGACTGGAATTTCCACAGGCAAAAGTGGGTTCGTTAAACGCCAGTTATGGCAGCCAGATAACTGTGCCGGAAAATAACAGCTCAAATGCAATCGCCGATAAAAAGTTTACGGAAGATGTGGGTGTGGCCTTTATAGAGACGCAATACTTCAATATCTTCAGCTGGAAATGGCTGGCTGGCAATGCATCGGTTTTAGCCAATCCGAATATGGTGGTGTTAGATAAAAGCACTGCCACAAAGTATTTCGGTAACTGGACAACTGCTATCGGAAGGGCCATTAAAATGGATAATTTAATAACACTAAAAGTAGCAGGGATAATTGAAAATGCACCGGCTAACAGCGACTTCCCTTTTAAAATATTGATTTCCTATATCACCTGGAAGAATTATCCCAAACAATATAACTATTCCAAGGAATGGGGAATGTTAAGCAGCAACCACCAGGTTTTTATGGCATTTCCGCCAAATATAAGCGAAAGTGATATCAGTGCCCAACTCAAGAAATTCACTGCTAAATATTATCAAACGGGGACCAAAGACCGGCTGATCTTTGCTCAACCATTATCGCTGATGCATTTTGATACGCGGTTTGGCGATACATTGGGAGATCATATTACCAGTATGTCAACGCTTCGTACTTTATCTTTTATTGCCATTCTAATCATTATAATGGCTTCTATTAATTTTGTTAACCTTTCTACGGCGCAATCTGTAGGTCGCTCAAAAGAGGTAGGTATCCGCAAAGTTTTAGGGAGCAGCCGTAAACAATTGATCGTCCAGGTGATTGGCGAAACTGGTATTATTGTACTCGGAGCCGTAATACTGGCCATTGGGCTTGCCAAAACAGGGTTACCTTATTTAAAAAACATAGCCAGCGTACCTGACAATATCAGCTTAATAAATACAGCCAGTTTATTGTTTTTAGCAGCCACTACAATAACTATTATCGTTTTATCGGGTATTTATCCTGCATTAATTGTGTCGGGCTTTAAACCGGTTTTAGCATTGAAAAACAAAATTACTGCTGCATCGGTAGGAGGGATCCCATTACGCAGAACCCTTGTAGTGGCGCAGTTTGCCATATCTCAACTATTGATCATCGGTACCATTGTAGCTGTTAACCAAATGGATTTTGTTAATAAAGCTGACCTTGGATTCAATAAAAATGCTGTTTTAATTATACCGGGATATACCGATAGTATCAGCCTTCAAAAAATGCAGGCATTTAAGCAGCAATTGTTGCAAACTCCGGCTGTACAGGCGGTAAGTTTTGCATCAGATGCACCGTCATCTGATAATAACTCCTCTAATAATTTCTATTTTAACCATTCAAAAAAGGATCCGGGCTTCCCTACATTCGTAAAAATTGGCGACGCTGATTATTTTAAAACCTTTGGTCTTCATTTCACAACAGGTAAGGGTTATGATGTTAGTGACACCTTGCGCCAGGTAGTTGTAAATCAAACGTTGCTGCGTAAATTGGGTGTGCAGCATGATGAGGATGCCATTGGTAAAACCATAAGTTTAGGAGGAGGTACCTGGGCTGCGATAACGGGAGTGGTTGCAGATTTTAAAACTAATTCCCTGAGAGAAACAGTAAAGCCTATAGTTATTTATCCTTTTAAAAAATATGAATCACAGGCAACTATAAAATTGAAAACAAACAACCTGGTTAAAACTGTCGCCTCAATTCAGTCACTTTGGGAAAGTACCTATCCCGAGTATGCTTATAACGGGTTTTTTCTTGATGATAACATAGCCAAGTTTTATAAACAGGAAAACCAGCTGGCATTGGTTTACAAAATATTTGCCGCGATAGCCATCTTTATTTCATGTCTTGGTTTGTATGGTTTGGTTTCCTTTATGGCAGTGCAAAGAACAAAAGAAGTGGGGATACGAAAAGTGCTGGGCGCCTCGGTAAGCAGCATTGTGTACTTATTTTCAAAAGAATTTATGGTTTTGATATCAATTTCTTTTGTAATTGCGATGCCGGCCGCATGGTACATCATGACAGGCTGGCTTCAAAATTTTGCTTACCGCATACCCTTAAACGCCTGGATATTTCTATTTGCAATTGTTATATCATCAATAATAGCTTGGTTAACCGTGGGTTATAAAGCAATAAGAGCAGCTTTGGTTAACCCGGTTAAGAGTTTGAGGAGCGAGTAAACGATATAATTAGACAGACGCATAATTTTTTAAGGCCCAAATAAAAATAAATAATTCAAGAAAAATATCAAAATGCTAAAAATCAACCTAAAACTGGCTGTAAGGAATATTTTCCGGAATAAGCTGTACACAGTAATTAATATCATGGGTTTAAGTGTAGCAAGTGCATTTTGTGTTCTTGTTTATTTTTACATTAAAAACGAACAGTCATTTGATGCTTTCCATACTGACATAAACCAGCTATATCGTGTAGAACAAACAGATATATTTGGTTCATCTGAACATTTAAAACCGAATAAGAATTTCTTTTCCTTTTTAATGCAGGATGCAGAGCAGGTAAATATGATCCAAACGCCGACAGTTTTAGCGATTGATTTGAAAAGAAACTTTCCCGAAATTGAAAATGCCATTCGCTTTGAAGGCCTCGGTGCCGAGACCATCAGGGTAGGCAATAAAAGCTTTAAGGAACAGGATAATAACCTTACTTATGCAGATGCTGATTTTTTTAAGGTGTTCAATTATCCTTTAATTTATGGCAGCGCTAATGAGGTATTGTCGGGGCAAAATCAACAAGCTGCTATCAGTGAAAGGCTGGCAATAAAATATTTCGGCACAACTAACGCGGTAGGTAAAACCTTTACCATGCCTAATGAGCCAAATCAGCCGCCGGTAACGGTTAGCGGTGTTTTTAAGGACTTTCCGGTTAACTCCAGCTTTCAGTTTGATATGATCATTCCAATGGAGTCAAACCCCGATTACAAATCAAATGTGGCCCGTGGCAGGGATGCATTTAGCGATCCGCTTATCATCAAGCTTAAAAAAGGAGTGGATGTAAATAAGTTCCGGCATAAGCTAAATATTTTTGCAGCTACTTATTTTAATGATCTGGTAAAGCATATGAAAAAAGGCGATCCGAAAAAGAAGTATGGCAGTATGGATATAATATTGAGGCCGTTTGTTAGGGCACATTACAACCAGGCAGTGGGTTGGAGCCATTACACCGATCTTAAAAGCATTTACCAGGTGATTTGCATCGCTGCTGTGATACTATTTATTGCTTGCTTAAACTATATATTGCTTACTTTAACCAGTACAGTTTCGCGTTCGCAGGATGTTGGCATCCGCAAAACAATTGGTGCAGGCAGGTTTCCAATTGTACTGCAGTATTATACCGAAACTCAACTGTTGGCTTGTTTAGCTGTATTGCTGGGCTATATCATCGCTATTTTGTGTTTGCCCTTTTTTGGAAGCCTTACGGGTGCCTCCATTGCATTATCGAGCTTTTCTTTTGGAGCCATTTTTATATTTCTGCTTGTATTGTCTTTATTATTGGGTTTATTGGCTGGTGTTTATCCTGCACTCACTATGTCGGGGCTAAAACCACTTAATATTATGCGCAATTTTTCGGCGTATAAGCTCAATCCCCTTTTATCAAAATTTTTGGTTGTTACTCAATTTACCATTTGCGTAATACTGATAATATCCACATTGGTAATCAACAAACAAATCCATTTTATCAACCAAACGGATATGGGCTTTAATAAAGATCAGGTACTTATTGTCCATTCTCCTTACGGCTGGCAAGACAAGCAGCATACACTGGCTTTAAAAGCACAACTTTACAATTACGCTTTAACAGAACCCGGGATACAGGATATTACCAGTGTAAGTATCATTTTCGGAGGTTTTAATAATAATGGTTTTTTTATAAATGGTGGAAGAGTAATGTTACAGGCCCCAGATGTTGACTATAATTATTTTAGTTTTTTACACATTCCAATAATTAAAGGCCGGTCTTTTTCCAGGGATATTACAAGCGATACGGCGAAGTTAAACTTGCCGGGATTAAGAACTGCCCAATCTCTTTCGCTGGCAATGCGGTCAATTGTTGTAAATGAAACACTTTATAACATGCTAGGGAAACCAAGGCTTGATGAGGTAAACCCGCAAATGGGAGGTGTTATAATTGGCGTTTGCAAGGACTACCATACACAGGACCTGACTCAAAAAATACAGCCGGCATTTCATACCGAAGAAAAATATACACCCAATAGTTTCTGGATAAAAATAAAAGCGGGCCAGAACGTTCCGGTTATGTTAAATAAAATTAAAACGAAATGGAACAGCTTAACTAATTCTGCTCCCTTTGACTATACCTTTCTGGATCAGGAAGTCGCAAAAAGCTATGAGTCGTATTTACGTTGGATGAAAACAATAACAGTAGCCAGTTTCCTTGCTATTGTTGTGTCGTGCCTTGGCTTGTTCGGGCTATCGGGTCTTACCACGCTGAATCGTACAAAAGAAATTGGTATCCGTAAAGTATTAGGGGCATCGGTTTCTAACCTGTTTATATTGCTTAACCGGTCGACCATTTTAATGGCATTGGTCTCATTTATCATCGCTGCCCCCGTTGCTTTATATCTGGTACACGGGTGGCTCGATAACTTTGCCTACCGGATTAAGCCTGATTGGGTGTTATTTACATCAGCAGGTGTAATTGCGATAATTACTGCACTTATAGCGGTAAGTTATCATACCATTAAAGCAGCCACAGGCAACCCGGTTAATAGCTTACGGAGCGAGTAGGGGAAAAGTATCAGTGAATATTAATCACTGATACCTCTTAACATTAATGCGCCTACGGTTACATTTGTGCGGCTATCAATAATGATGGCTCCGCCGTTTGCCTTGTTATCCTGGTATAAATCAAAAGCTAATGGCTCGGCAGTTTTAATTATTATCCGGCCGATATCATTCAGCTTAAAATCTTCATTGTACTCTTTTTCAAGCGTGTTGATATTTACCTTATACAATATTTCCTGTATGCGGCAACGGGTAACTTTGCTGTTATGCTGAATAAAATAAGTGTGTGCGGTATCAAGGGCACGGGTATCCATCCAGCATAGGTCTGCTTCAATTAATTGAGATACTTCCGGTTGGTATTGGGTATTTACCAAAATATCGCCGCGGCTTATATCTATTTCATCTTTCAGATGGATCGTTACTGACATTCCTGCAAAAGCTTCCTGGGGTTCTTTATCGAGTAATTCAATTTTTTCAATTGTTGAATTAAATCCTGAGGGTAACACTGTTACCTTATCGTTTACTTTAAAAGATCCGCTGGAAACCCGACCGGCATAGCCACGGTAATCATGCAGTTCTTCTGTTTGCGGACGTACCACCCATTGTACCGGGAAACGGGCATGGGCTTTACTGTCGTCAACCTGAATAGTAACCGTTTCAAGAAAATGTAATAAACTGTCACCATTATACCAGTTGATGTTTAATGACGGATGCACAATGTTATCACCCTTTAAAGCGCTTACCGGGATATAATTCACATTTTTAAGTCCAACCTTTTCAGCAAGGACTTTATAATCATTTACAATTTTGTTATAAACATCCTCGCTGAAATCTACCATATCCATTTTATTTACGCAAACCACTACCTGCGGCAAGCCCAGGAGCGCTACTAAAAACGAATGGCGGATAGTTTGTTCAATAACCCCTTTACGGGCATCAATAAGGATGATAGCAAGGTTAGCGTTTGAGGCGCCTGTAACCATGTTACGGGTGTATTGTATGTGGCCCGGTGTATCAGCAATAATAAATTTGCGTTTATCGGTCTGAAAATATTTATAGGCTACATCAATGGTGATTCCCTGTTCCCGTTCGGCTTTTAAGCCGTCTGTTAAAATTGCAAGGTCGATGCTGCCGTCATCATTTTTACGGTTGGAGCTATGCAATGCTTCCAGCTGATCGGCTAAAATAGACTCACTATCATACAGTAAGCGCCCTATAAGGGTGCTTTTCCCATCATCAACACTGCCGGCAGTAATAAATTTTAATATATCCATGTTGTTTTATTTCGGATTTACGATTTACGATTTCGGATTGTTTAAAGAACCTTTAATTCGAAGTCGTAATTCTAAATCGTTGTATATTTCGGATTTTTGATTTCGGAGTGAGGTACCCTTCAAATCTAAAATCGTAACTCTAAAATCGCAAATCAAAAATATCCTCCTTTTTTGCGGTCTTCCATGGCGGCTTCCGAAACTTTATCGTCCATGCGGGCACCGCGTTCGCTTATTTTGGAGGCGCTTATTTCATCAATGATATCGTCAATATGATAAGCGTATGATTCTACCGCAGCGGTACAGGTCATATCACCCACGGTACGGAAGCGTACATTTTGGCTGGTGATCACATCTTCTTCATCCATATTTAAAAATGGTGAAGCTGCCATTAATTGTCCGTTGCGGGTGATACAGTCCCGTTCGTGTGCAAAATAAATAGAAGGTAATTCTATTTTTTCTCTGCGGATATAGTTCCAAACATCCAGCTCCGTCCAGTTACTGATAGGAAACACCCTTACGTTTTCGCCCTTGTGGATCTTGCCGTTAAAAATATTCCAGAGCTCAGGCCGTTGGCGTTTTGGATCCCATTGGCCGAACTCGTCCCTTACCGAAAATATACGTTCTTTGGCCCTTGCTTTTTCTTCATCACGGCGTGCGCCGCCAATACAGGCATCAAACTGGTGTTTTGCAATAGTATCCAGTAGGGTAACGGTTTGTAAAGCGTTACGACTGGCGTTTTTGCCTTTTTGTTCCACCACCTTGCCTTCATCAATGGAATCCTGCACGTGGCCAATGATCAATTTTTCGCCAATGCGTTTAATCATGGCATCGCGGTATTCAATGGTTTCAATAAAATTATGGCCGGTATCGATATGTACTAACGGAAAAGGAAATTTCCCCGGTCTGAAAGCCTTTTCGGCCAACCGTACCAGGGTAATAGAATCTTTTCCACCCGAAAACAGCAGGGCAGGTTTTTCGAACTGACCAGCTACTTCGCGCAGAATGTATATCGCTTCTGCCTCTAACTCATCTAAATAATTCAGTTGATGTTTATTCATTTTTCAATAACTTCATTAACTCCATGCAGACCGCACTCTTTTTTCGATTGGTCTTCCCACCACCATCGGCCGGCCCTGAAATCTTCGCCAGGTTGTACCGCCCTGGTGCAGGGGGCGCAACCGATGCTTGGAAATCCCCTGTCATGCAGCGTATTATAAGGTACGTTGTATTTTTTAATATAGTCTTTTACTTCATCCAGCGTCCAGTTATAGATGGGATGAAATTTAACCAATTGATTTTGATCATCCCACTCCACATTGTCCATAAACTGCCTGTTTACTGATTGTTCTGCACGGATACCGGTGATCCAGCATTTGTTGCCGGCCAATGCTCGCTTTAAAGGTTCAATTTTACGAATTCCGCAGCACTCTTTACGGTTTTCTACAGATTCATAAAAACTATTTGGCCCTTTAGCGTTTACCATTTGTTCCAGCAACTCGTTATTGGGATAAAAAGCATGGATAGGCTTACCATATATTTCCATCGTGCGGTTCCATACATAATAGGTTTCAGGGAACAGTCTTCCTGTTTCGAGCGTGAAAATTTTTATTGGCAGGTTGTTAGCGAAGATCATGTGAGTAATTACCTGGTCTTCCCATCCAAAGCTGGTTGAAAATACAATTTCGCCATGGAAAATATCCGACAAAAGCGTTAATGCCTCCACCGGATTAAGCCCCGCTGTTTCTTTTTTAATATTTTCTGATAAATCACTCATTCTGCCTTTATTATAAAACCTTTGTTAAAAAGGCTACTATGCTTTTTATACTTATTAATATTACAATTATTGCTACCGAAATCATGATGGCCTTTGCCGATATACGGTTTGAGATTTTAGCAGCGATAGGAGATGCAATGGCACTGCCTATTACCAGGCCAGCAACAGCTTCCCAGTGATGCGTGTTGAGCATTGTAAAAAAGGTGATAGAGCTCATCACAGCGATAAAAAAACGAGATAGTTTTACAGTACCTAATGAAAAACGTGGGTGCCTGCCCCCGGCAATTAATGTTGATAACACGATAGAACCCCATCCGCCGCCGCCAACTGCATCAATAAAACCACCGCCCAGCCCCAATAAAGGAATATTTTTTATTTTTTCGGATGATTTTTTAACACCTGTTTTAAATGCTTTTGAAAGGATAACTAAACCCAGTATCAATGTATATAATGATACAAATGGTTTTGTATACTGGCTATAATGCTCTAACGATGAGAGTAAATAAGCGCCTGTTACCGCACCGATAATCCCCGGAATAAGCAACAGTTTAAATAATTTCCAGTTGATATTGCCCATCCGATAGTGCATCCAGCCAGCTATGCCGTTGCTCATTATTTCTGACAGATGGACGCCCATGCTTGCGGAAGCAGGAGGGATGCCCATTGACAGCGAAAACGTTGTCGAAGTAACCCCATACGACATGCCAATAGCTCCATCAATAAGAGCGAATACAAAACCAGCACCCAGGAAATAATAAAAAAGTGGATTTATGGCTTCTACATAATTCTTAAACTCCGGTTGTTTAAGCCATAAAACTGTTATAGCTACTAATATTGATATTACGATAGTTCCCCATATCAACCATATAAAATTCTTTTTTTCAGGCTGTTTGGGCGCTACCAGTACAGCGGTAACTTCGTTAAGCTTTTTAACTTTTGATGCAAAATCGCCATTAAGTGAATTGCGTAACGCACTCACTTGCTGCAGGGAATTATCCAGTTCATCAGGTAACCCTTCATTTAAAATCTCTTTAAGGCGTTTAGCAATGGTGGGGGACTTTCCGTTGGTTGAAATAGCTATTTTTAAATCGCCTTTCTGAACAATGGAACCAAGGTAAAAATCACAAAGCTCGGGCTTGTCGGCAACGTTGATAAGCAATTTGCGGTCGTGTGCAGATTGCCTGATAAAATTATTCAACTCACCGTCATTGGTTGCAGCTATTACAACATCGGCATTGTTCAGGTCGGCATCACTAAAAGCCTTTTGTACAATGGTAATTCCCTTATAATCAACGGCCAGCGCCTGTACCTCAGGTAAAACCGCTAAAGCAATAACAGTTACGCTTGCACCCGGACTATTATGCAAAATGGCAGTCAGCTTTTCGAGGCCGACGTTGCCTGCACCAATAAGCACGGTATGCAACTCATTCAATTTTAAAAAAACCGGAAACAATGTATTGCCTTCGGCTTTTTTGTTTTGAACGATGCTTAACTTTTTATCCTTCGGCAACAATGTCATAAAATTCTTTAATAGGTTGGTATTGAGGATGTAAGGATACCACGTCGCCAAACACAATTAAAGCAGGTGAAGTGATCTTCTTTTCTTCCACCACTTCAACTATGGTATCCACTATTCCGATAGCTACCTTTTCATTTACGGTCGACCCGCTTTGAATTACCGCTACCGGCAGCTTGTTTTTACCTTCTTTCTTAAATATCTCCGTAATTTCTGCAAGTTTATGGATTCCCATCAAAACCACAACAGTAGCCCTGCTGCGTGCAGCCTCATAAATATCATTCGACACCTTGCCACTGACAGTAGTGCCGGTAACTACCCAAAAGCTTTCACTTAAACCACGGTGTGTAACCGGGATATTCTGCATGCCCGGAACACCTATTGAACTGGATATACCCGGAATAACCTGCGCAGGAATGCTATAAGATGCGGCATAATCAAGCTCTTCAAATCCACGTCCAAAAACAAAAGGATCACCGCCTTTAAGACGCACTACATGCCCATAATTAATGGCATAATCAATCATTAGCTTATTCACTGCATCCTGCGAATAGGAATGATCCCCAGAGCGTTTGCCCACATAAACTTTTGTTGCATGTGCAGGGGCAAATTCAAGTAGTTCTTCGTTAACCAATGCATCATACAAAACAACATCTGCTGTTTTTAACGCTTTTAGCCCCTTCAAAGTGATCAGGTCGGCATCACCCGGCCCGGCACCGACTAAAGTGATACGGGGTTCTTTTATTTCTTTTTTTGTTAATGTATCTATCATGATTGTACCAATTCCTCTCTTTTTGTCTTAACAGTTGTTAAAAAATCAGTGGCTTGCTTAATGTAGCTTTTTGCAAACTCTTCCGATGGTTCGTTTTTATTGATCTGCAATACCAGGTCGTTAAATGTGCCGTCTATTTTAATTTCGGCTGTGCTAACAAAACTATTATCAAACTCGCGGATAATCCCGGTTTGTGTACTGCTGTTAATATTTTTATCGAGCAATAAAGCCTTGGCCGAACTTACAAAGACGTTATAAGCGTGGTAAATAGAATCAGCCCACCTGCTTTCTGCAAATGCCTCGTTTGCCCAACCCAATTTTTCGTCCGATTCATACAACAGGGTAGCTACCAGATCAATTACTACACCAGCACATTCCCCTACACCAATAGCCGTAGCAAATGTTTCCTGGTGACCCCAGTCAACAAATTCATCATCGGTTAAAGTAGTTAGGTCTGCAAGTGGTTTCAATAGCTGATAAAAATAATCCTTGCCCTGCCTGTCATAGTAGGCATGAAAAGTTTCGTTTTCAAATGCATTTTCTTTGTAGTTATCAAGCACCTCCCTTAAAACATGCGTTGCACGTTTGGCCGGAACTTTAATGATCTTTTCAGCTGCACGTCCAACGCCGTCACCAACGGTGCCTCCGCCTAAAAGCACCTGTACGGATGGCAATACTTTGGTACCAGCCTTCAACGAACTTCCATGAAAACCGATATGTGCCAATCCGTGCTGACCGCATGAGTTCATACATCCGCTGATCTTTATTTTTATCTCTTTGTTATAGATGAAGTCTTCGTATTCATTATAAATCAAATCCTCCAGCACACGGGAAAGGGTCATACTATTAGAAATACCCAGGTTACAGGTATCTGTACCGGGGCAGGTAGTTACATCTGCAGGGCTGTCAAATCCGGGAGCGGCTAAATCAATGGCTGCAAGGCCGGCATATAATGCAGGCAATGCCTCTTTACGTACATATTTAAGCAGCAAGCCCTGGTTTTGGGTAATACGGATCTCATCAGCAATATAAGGCCTTACCGCAGCTACAAATTTGCGGGCGGTAGCCGATGGAATATCGCCAACAGGAACTTTTACATATACACCATAAAAGCCCTTTTGCTTTTGCTCAAACACATTGGTAGCCAGCCATTGTTCATAGCGGAAGGGGTTGTCGATCACAACTTCCCTAATTGCCGACTGTTCAGGAAGAGCGGGAGCAGGAACTGTGTCCCGGTTGATTTTGTATGATTTTACCTTTAATGCTTTTCTTTCGGCCTGAGCGAGCGATAAAACTTCAGGTAAACCAATTTTTTGTATCAGGTATTTAAGTCGCGCCTTGTTACGGTTATTGCGTTCGCCATGGCGGTCAAATACACGGATAATGGCTTCTATGTAGGGGATTAATTCATCTTCGGGTAAAAAGTCTTCCACAATACTCGCCAGTAAAGGCTGAGCACCGAGGCCGCCACCTAAAAGCACCTTAAAACCCCGCTCATTATTTTCATTCAATTTAGGAATCACACCAATATCATGAATGTATGAAAATGCGGTATCCGCTTCGCTTGATGAAAAAGAAATTTTGAATTTACGGCCCATATCCTGGCAAATAGGGTTCCGTAAAAAATATTCAAACGTAGCCTGCGCATAAGGCGATACATCAAAAGGTTCCAACGGATCAATACCGGCAGCGGGGGAGGCGGTTACATTTCTAACTGTATTTCCGCAGGCTTCCCGTAAGGTAATATCGTCCTGCTCTAACTTAGCCCACAACTGCGGAGTACGATCAAGACTTACATAGTGGATCTGAATATCCTGGCGGGTGGTTAAGTGCAAATTACTGCTTGCAAATTCGTCAGAAATATCAGCAATACGCAGTAACTGTTTAAAAGTAACCTTACCAAAAGGTAATTTTATACGTATCATTTGCACGCCGGGCTGCCTTTGTCCGTAAATGCCTCTTGCAAGGCGCAGACTCCTGAACTTTTCATCATGGATCTTTCCTTCACGAAAAGCCCTGATCTTTTTTTCAAGGTCGATAATGTCTTTTTCAACTACCGGGTTCTCCAGTTCGGTTCTGAAGCTTTGCATAATGTGGAATTAATTTTATGATATAAAAAAGTCTCTTTGGCTAACGCTAAAGAGACCTATACTTTAAATATGTTTAAATAAAGCCTCTATAGTTTGCCCTGTGTACAGCAACACACCATAGCTTTATTAGTTTTAGGATCGTGTTTTTTCATTTGATATGACAAATATATACATAGTATACGGAAGTAGTAGAATTTATTTGAAATTAATAGCTTTTTACCTTCCAATTACAATATTGATCCGGATCAGATATTTATGAGTGTATTTTCGCGGGCAATGATGTCGGCTATACTGGTTTCGGATAATATTTTTAGCGTGGCATCTCTTACCTCAACAAATACATCCCTGATGCCGCAGGTAGTTTCCTGCCTGCATTCTTCGCATTTATGATAAAAATTTAAGCTTGCGCAGGGTACCATGGCTATCGGCCCATCGGTGATGCGCATAATGCTTACTAAAAAGATCTCTTTAGGGTCTTTATTCAAGCTATAGCCGCCACCTGCGCCTTTTTTGCTATACAGGAAGCCCGCGTTACGGAGATCTAATAATATCTGTTCGAGGAATTTTTTTGGTATCCGTTCTTCTTCCGCAATTCTTGAAATTTGCATTGGAGGTTGATCCGCGTTTTTACCCAGTACTACAAGGGCTTTAATAGCGTACTTAGTTTTTTTTGATAGCATCGTTTATAAATACAATTACAAAATTACGTAAAGAAATCTGTACACTTATATTAATTTAGGTAAGAAGTTGATCGGTTTCAGATATATTGGTCATTGTTAAGATTTTTTAGCTTAGGTTTATCTGATCCGCTGTTCACCATCCGGTTATTCAACTCTATTCAGCAATTATACCAAATGTTTTTTCAATATCAATGGTGGCGGATTTTTCTGTGCGGTTGGGTATAGTAAATCTTTCCTCCTTGTTTAAACTCGTAACGTGTAATTCATCACCGACAGTGATTTTACCGCTGCCCTCGTGAACAAGATTTTGACCAAAATAGATCTTATTGTTTTTTGACCGATAGGAAGCTAAAGTCTTGATGGGTTCTTTTTCCTTCGACCCTGTATTTTGATCAATGTTAATTATAATACAACGGGCGCAAAGTTTCACCCCGTAAAAATTAATACCGGCTATTTTAAAGCTTTTCATTAAATCTTCCTCAAATGGCTCGCCGCCGGTAAATACAATATTCGGCCTGAACCTGTCTATCGGTAAAGATTCAAGAAGACGGCTGTTCAGGTCATCTAAAGAAGATTGCCCGATAATTAAAAAAGGATAAGCATCTGAAAATGAGGTCACTGCGTTTTCCGGGGCATAATCTGGGTCAACTTTTCTTTTACTATCATCCGGCATATAAACAAGGCGGCAATTTAAGCCCAGTACCTTGGTAAACCATTTGTCTGCTTCATCACTTACATATTCGCCCATACAGGTATCATCCCAAACAGTAAACTCCTCCGGACCTGAGAGGCTGGAGCCAAAGGGAATTGTTATAGACTGCTCATTTATCCGGTGTGTTATCCTTAAGCCCTTATCTTCTATATCTACCAGCAATTGCGTCATTTGCGGCGCTTCCCTTTGCGAAAGAAAACGGTTGTTTTTATCAACCAGCATCCAGCGCCGGTCATGTTCAAACCCTTTTTCTGTTACAGTGGTTTGATTAACAGCAATACCGGGTAAGGATTTGACGGGGTAAACGAATAGTTGACTAACTTTCAGCATTTTCAAATTTAATAAAACCGGCAAATTATCGGGCAGAGATTACTTTTTATTTTCGTATTGACATTGCTTCGCGATTCACTAACTCAATTAACTATTTACTATATTAGCCTTGCCAATTAATAAAACCAAAATGTCATCAGTCGATTTTAACTATAAAGCCAATGCTGATCATACCTATGATGCAATTGTTATTGGTTCGGGTATCAGCGGGGGTTGGGCTGCAAAGGAATTGTGCGAGGGAGGCTTAAAAACCCTTGTTTTAGAACGGGGTAAAAATGTAGTCCACTTAAAGGATTATCCTACAGCCACCAAAAACCCATGGGATTTTAAACATCACGGCCATTTGCCCATAAAAGTGAAAGAAGAAAACCCAATTGCCGACCGGTGTTATGCCTACGACGAAAGCACCGAGCACTTTTTTGTAAAGGACAAAGAGCATCCCTATATCCAAAAGAAACCCTTCGACTGGATCCGTGGCTACCAGGTGGGCGGTAAATCATTGTTATGGGCGAGGCAAACACAGCGCTGGAGCAAATACGACTTTGAAGGCCCGGCAAGGGATAATTTCGCGGTTGACTGGCCTATCCGGTATGACGACCTCGCTCCATGGTACAGTTATGTGGAAAGCTTCGCAGGCATCAGCGGCAACCACGATGGCCTGGAAACTTTACCCGACGGCGAGTTTCTGCCGCCCTGGGAAATGAACACCGTAGAAAAAGTGATGCAGCAACGGATCATGGCGAATTACAAGGATCGTAATGTGATCATTGGCCGCTGTGCTCATTTAACAAAACCAAAGGAAGTCCATTTAGCGCAGGGCAGGGGCCAATGCCAGGCGCGTAACCTGTGCCAGCGGGGATGTCCGTTCGGGGGGTATTTTAGTTCTAATTCCTCAACATTGCCAACGGCGGCTAAAACCGGCAACCTTACCATATTGCCTGATTCTGTAGTACACTCTATTATTTATGATGATAAAAAAGGAAAGGCTACCGGCGTAAGGGTGATTGACGCACATACCAAAAAGACCACAGAATACTATGCAAAGATCATATTTGTAAATGCGGCTGCCTTAAACACCAATCTCATTTTGCTCAATTCCACCTCGGCACGTTTTCCAAATGGGTTGGGGAACGATAATGGACTGCTGGGCAAGTTTATTGCATTTCAAAATTACAGGGGATCTTTGAGCGCCCGGATGGAGGGCTATAAGGATACCTATTACTACGGGCGCAGGCCTACCGCTGTGATGATGCCCAACTTCCGCAATGTGTATAAGCAGGAAACAGATTTTCTGCGCGGATATATGGTGTTTTATACCGCTACCCGCGGTGGATGGGGGCATTATGTGGAAGGACCGCACCTGGGTGGGGAATACAAGGACGCCGTATCAGAACCGGGCGACTGGGGGATTTATATGATGATGCAAGGCGAAACTATCCCCAAGGAAACCAACCAGGTAACCCTGAGCAAGGATCAGAAAGATGACTGGGGAATCCCGCTGCTTACTGTATCGGTTGACTATGATGACAATGATATTAAATCAATGAACGACTTTTTGCAGCAGGGTACTGAAATGCTGGAAAAGGCGGGGTGCAAAGACATTAACCAGAATGACAGCAAGCAGGCTCCCGGTTTGGACATCCATGAAGTAGGAGGGGTGCGCATGGGTAAGGACCCGAAGACTTCCCTGCTGAACAAGTGGAACCAGCTACATGCCTGCCCGAATGTGTTTGTAACCGACGGCGCCTGCATGACCTCCACCGGAACCCAAAATCCGTCACTTACTTTCATGGCCATCACTGCCCGCGCAGCACACTATGCTATAGGTGAATTTAAAAAAGGAAATTTATAACGGAACCAAGCCAATCCTAACCACTTGCTACTAATCAACTCCCGCTGTTCCATTTTTTGAGAAGGAACACCTGGAACGTTTGGAACGGGTGGAACACTTGAAGTAAATAGGTATAAAGTATTATAATTAAGTGTATTATTTAATTTAGTTAAACAATAAGTTTAACTAAAAATACATACTTATCGCAACCGATACCGCTTGTCATCGCGGGTGCACCGTTGGCTGTTGGCATCTGCTCCTTTTGTCTGAACCAGGATTTAACTAATTCAAGGATTTAAGGATAACACCTGCTGGAACCGCGGAATCTTTAATCCTGCAAATCATGGTTCAGACATGCGCAATTGATATCTGCTTCCCTTTGTCTGAACCAGGATTTAACTGATTCAAGGATTTAAGAATAACTCCGACTGCAAACCGCGGAAATCTTTTGATTCTGCAATAATGTTTCAGACGTACGCAATTGCTGCGTTCCGCAATAAAATGTGTGGTGCATATAGTTTTCACTTCCGTAACCCTCAACTTGTCATCGCGAGCGCAGCATGGCGATCGCATGCTATACAGAGCGGCTCTGCATGACAGTTTTGCAAGTTTGCAAGCGGTCACGATGCCTTTGTCCAGCCCTTACCTATCATTCGCACAAGGTTGGGAAAATTGAGCTGACATGCTTATCAACAAGTTGATAAGTAATTATTGTCACTTATTTTTCATACAACCTCCATGTTTAATAAGTTAACGTTAATCCTCCTCCCAGGCCCATATCACTGTCGTAATGTGTTGATAAAGAAAAATATTTAGTTACGATATACCGGAACCCGGCCATGTATTCCTTATCAGTGTTGACCATAATACTAAACCGCAGCCGTTTTGAAACAGGCACATCCTGGCGGCCTAACTGAAAACGAAACTTTCCGTCGCCATCAACACGGGCATCAGCAACAACCAGCATCGGTAATGTATAAGCAATACCGGCTACCACGGTGTGCCGGTTATCTTTATTGCTTACTTGCCCAAACATATTCCTGGTTTCACTGCCAAAAATGTTTTTTCCATTCGGATCGTACTGTTTGTAGTGATAATCAAACCCTGCATAAGGAAACAGCCATTGCATTTTTCCAATATAACGCCCAATCATGGTTTCACTTTCATAACCCATCTTATTGTCCAAACCCAGATGCCACATGGAACTTACCTGCCAACGGGTGTTGGCCGCCATGATTTGTCCATCGCTACCATTGCTTTCTAATCCAACCCTGGCCATCAGATGCGGCATACGGTCATCGCGTTTAACCATTTGGTAAGATTGTGCCGGATCGGGAATTTCGGGATTAGGCGGAGAACTTTCATACTCGAACACCCGGCCCATGCCGCTCATCATATGATATAAAATATGGCAATGGAAAAACCAGTCCCCGCTTTCTGTAGCTGCAAATTCTATCGTATCTCTTTCCATCGGCATAATATCCAGTGTATTTTTTAATGGTGCATAATCGCCTTGTCCATTCAATACCCTAAACTCATGGCCATGCAGGTGCATCGGGTGGCGCATCATGGTGTTGTTGTATAAAATGATGCGTACATTCTCCCCTTTGTGGATCAGGATCTTATCGGCTTCGGATACGGTTTTATTGTTAATTGTCCATACATACCTGTTCATATTCCCGGTAAGCTCAAAATATAGTTCCTTTGTCGGCTGCCTGGGTAAGGTGGTTTTCCTGGTTGCTTTCAACATTCCGTAATTCAAGGTTACAATATCTGTGGTGTTGGCGCCCATGTCCATACCGGGCATATCATTCTTTTTCTCTTTTGGTGAGGAGGAAGAAGTGCTCATATCCATACCGTGCATCGCACCCTTTTTCTTTGGTTGACCAGGTGATTTAATATCCATAGCCATGCCGGGCATGTCGTCCTTATTTGCCTTGGATTTCTCCGGGCCTGTAACTTCAGGATACATCACCGTATTCATATCCATCGCCTGGTTTCCCATCTGCATACCGTCCATTGGCTTCATATTGCCGTTCATATTCATCATCCCGTTCATCATTTTCATGCCCTCAAAATATTTCAGCTTTGGCAATCGGTGGGCGCCTGCTTTCGCGCCCTTCCCTAGCCATAAAGAGGCTGATTTAGTCCGGTCCTCCGGGGTCGCTAAAAACTCATAGCTTCCGGCTTTGGGAATGGTAACGATCACATCATAAGTCTCAGCAGGTGCGATGATCAGCCGGTCTACTTCCACAGGTTCCACATCTTCACCGTCATTGGCCGCCACTTTAATTTTACCTCCGGCGTAGGTCAACCAGAAATAAGAAGAGGATCCGCCATTGGCTATTCTCAATTTTACCTGATCCCCTGCTTTGAATTGTGGTTGTTCGTCCAGTTGTTTGCCGTTGATCAGGAAACGGTCATAGGCTACGTCGCTTACATCCATCGCGTTCATTCTTTTCCATTCATTGGCCAGTTTAGTTCTGAAGTTTCCTGACCTGATCGCTTCTGTATAGCTTTGCGTTGATCCCTTTTGAATGCCGAACCAATCTGTTTGGTTATGCAGGCTGCGGTTTACCTCTTCGGGGTTCATATCTGTCCAATCGCTCAATACCATTGTGTATTGCTTCATTTTTGGCTCATCCCGCTTATAAAAGATCAGTGCACCGTACATTCCGGATTGTTCCTGTAAACCCTGGTGCGAATGGTACCAGTAGGTCCCGTTTTGAACAATAGGGAACTTAAACAAGTGCGTTTTACCTGGTGCAATGGGCCGGGTGGTTAAATAGGGCACCCCATCATACTGGTTGGGCAGGATCACTCCATGCCAGTGAATGACTGTTTCTTCCGGCAAAGTATTATGCACGTAGATTGCTGCGGTGTCGCCTTCTGTAAAATAGAGTGTGGGCATCGGTATAGAGCCGTTGGCGGCAATGGCATGACGTTTTTTACCCGTATAATTAACAATGGTATCTTTGATATAAAGATCGTACCGTATTGTTTTACCACCTCCAATAACAGAAACGGCAGGATTGCCCGCATGCGTTCCTGTTGCAGGTTCGGCCTGTTGTTTATTCTTTTCCCCGGGTTGCGCGACTTTTTTTTCAACTGGTTTTTCTTTTTTCGACGCCGGTGCCTTTGTTGCCGGCATAGGCATATTCATTGGCATCTGTGCAAATGCGAAGGAACTGATCAGCCAAAAACTGATCATTATAAATATCTTTTTCATGTTGATTTCTTGTTAATTACCGGTGTTATTCATTTTACTGGTCCAGCTTAGTATCAATGATTTATCAGGTATGCTCAACCTCGCATCGCGGTGTATAAAAAGGTAAGAAGCAATTGGCATCGTCCCTTCCGTGAGGCTATTGCCAATAGCTCTTAACTTGCTTATTAATGGATAATTTGTTAGTTTATTTATTCAGGGTTTCAGTAACCTTACCGCAGGTTAGCATCTGGTTGCCGAAATAGGGATTTTTGATCGCTGCATCGGCAGATAACCAGTAGCTTTTTTTCATCGGGCAATAGGCATAGTAAACCGGTTGGTCGGTTAGCTTTACTGCTTTGGCCAGTTTGAAAAAATTGGCAGAGAAATTAGCAAAATGTTCCCGTTGGTGCACAATATCCTTACTTTCTGAGATGTGCCTGGCATCAAAGGCCAATTTATCCTGATAAGTCATAAAAGCGTTCATATCTGCGGCGGGCATGGATTTCATGTCCACGCTATTGACTGCTTTTAAAAATGCTTCGGCATGAGTGGCCGCATCAGTGCTGTTGGAACTGATCAATGCATTCTTAATGTCGTAATAAGAAGTCAATAAAGGGGTAAGGGAGGATTTCTTTATATCCTGTGCAAAAAGTTGTTGGGTAAGGGTGGTTGCCACAAAAGCAACCAATAAAAATATCTTTTTCATGGTGATTTAATTAAACGTTATACAATAATTTAAGGCATGGCAAAGCCATGTTCAATACATTGAATGATTAATCAAATCTGAAAGCTTTGAATACGGATACGAATACCGTGCGTTGGCGGACGCAGTCGTTGACCAAGAAATAGCGGATGACCTGATCCAACGTCCGGCACTGGTTTTAATGCATATTGATAATTAGAATGAGAGCGTGCAACGGATATGGGGATAAAAATTTTTACGGCGTGTGGTACCAACTTGGCCAAAAAAACAAAACTGTTTACCGCTTCCTGGCAGCAGGCATCTTTTTTTTCTGCCGTGGTAAGTGATTGTTGTTCTTGTTGAGGATGAACAGACCAACCCTGGTGATGTTCAGCAATTTCATCTTTACAATCATCACTACAAGAACGCAAAGCGCAATTCAATCCCACTGCGGTGTTCAGCAGGAATGTGAATAACAGAAATAGCGCTTTGATCTTCATCTTCGGTTACAAAATTAAAAAACAGGCCGGTAAATTGTTTTATATAATTTCGTTTTAAATTTATATCCTATTGCTAAATTATATTTAAACGCTCCGCTGTCGAAGTCCCTGACTTCAGATACCCTTTGCTTGTATTGTTACGGATTTATCCAATCGACGACGCAATACGGATGGAAGGATAAATAATCTGATATATTTTTATTGGTTGCCTGTAATTTATGATAAATCTTTTTATCCGCTATCTGAAGTCTCCGCTGTCGGAAGTCTCTGACTTCGGACTAGTATGACTGTAGTCTAAGACTACAGGTTTAGGGTATCCGTAGATACAATCTACAGACAGCGCATACAATCTTATTTCTTTCTTTCTTAAAACAAGGTTTAAGTGGTCACTTTTATTTGCATAGGGCCTCCCATATGTTACTTAAAAACAGTAATTAAATCCAGGCAGGAACGCTGATCGAACTACAGATTGTTATAAAAACCCCACAAAAAAACAGTATCCATTTAAGAATACTGGTTGAAGTTTAAGAAAATAAAATAATGTCGCGGACTTATCTCAGAGTACCGCCATCTCTTTTGGCTGCGCTACAATACTCACTCCAAAGGGGGTACTATTGACAAATGACTTGATAGGTTACCGAACGCTAGCCGGGAACAATATTCAACATCACTTTACTAATAAAGAATTAACCTAATTGATAAATTCTGCCAGTGAACTATTCATCTTCATGAGCATCTTTATACCGGCTTTGATATCCTGACCAGCAATATCTTTCGCTAAGGCAGCATAACATTCACTGGCCATAGGAGAAAGCTCCTTAATTAGCTCATGGGCTTTACGGGACAGAAGTATCAGTTTGTTCCTGCGGTCTTTTTCGTCTTCCTTTCGCGTTACCAAGCCGGCTTTTACCATGTTATCGATCAGATAGGTCATGCTGGACTTATCCTTAAAAAGCATATCGGCCAGTTCCTGTTGATTCAGGCCATCATGACTGCTCAATTGTTTCATGATCTCCAGTACCTCGAAACTAATGCTGATCCCCGCTTCTTTCAATTTTACCTGGAACATTTTACGCAATTTATACCGCAGTTCAAAAATGGACTGGCAAAATTCAATAACAAGCTCGGGTTTTTGATCAGGTTGCATATACAAAGCTAATTAAATTTAATGCGCGGCATCTGCCAGGCTGACCTTACTTTTTGATTTTTTGACGAACAAGAGTACAAACGGGACGAAAATTACAAAAACGATGCCCACCAGCATAAAAATATCCATATAGGACAGGAGCGTGGACTGCATGGTCACCGAATTATCCATCATTTGATAAGCCATATTTCGGGAGGTCAGGCTGTCGGCACCATGGCTGTGCATCCCTGCTGCCAGCATGGCGACCCGGTTTTGCACCGTTGGATCATTTACATTCAGGTGACTGATTACATTGACCCGGTGGATACTGGTGTCGCGGGACAGGAACGTGGAAATAAGCGCTACGCCAAAAGAACCGCCCAACTGGCGCATCATGCCGGTAAAGGCGGCCCCCTGTCCGATCTCCTGACCTTTAAGCGTGGATAGCGACATGGTGCTGACCGGAACAGATAGCAAACCCATGCCCAAACCACGTACAATCAGTGGCCAGAAAAAATCACCTGCACTGGTATTAGGTGTGATGATCCTGTAACACATCATGCAAAATATATAGAAGATGAACATGCCTATGGCGATCAGGTATTTTTGCTGTACGCCTTTTTGGATGAGCATAGCTACAGCCGGCATCATGACTGCCACGAACAGTGTACTGGGTAATTGGAGCAAGCCGGCCTGTTGCGCGGTCCAGCCCAATAGGGACTGCGTAAACAATGGGATAACGAATGTGGAACCGAACGTCCCAAACCCCATAATAAAAGACAGGATGACCCCCATTCTTAAATTGCCGTTTTTCAATACCAGTAAATTAACCACCGGGAATTTCGTTTCCAGCTGCCGCCAGATAAATAAATATAAGCCCAGGAAAGCAGTAATACATAAAGTGATGATCAGGCTGCTGTTGAACCAATCGTCTTCCTGACCCTTTTCCAGCACATATTGCAGGGAGGAAATGCCTACGGCCAGTAAAAAAATACCCAACCAGTCGATCTCACTTGCAGACCTTTTTTTCTCATAGGTGGGGCTCCTTATATAGCTCAGTGTAAGCAGTGTAGCAACAATACCGACCGGGATATTGATATAAAAGATAAAAGGCCAGGAATAGTTATCAACGATATAGCCACCTAACGGCGGTCCTAATGTTGGCCCTACAATGATGCCTAATACATAGATGGCCTGGGCCATCGCACGTTTTTCCGGTGCCCAGCTTTCCGTAATGATGGTTTGCGAAGTAACCAGTAAAGCGCCGCCGCCCATTCCCTGCAAAAACCGGAAGATGATGAGTTCGGTAATTGAATGCGCGTTGCCGCATAAAAAGGAACAAACAGTAAACAGAATGATCGAAGCCGCGAAATAATTGCGGCGGCCAAACTGCTGTGAAAGCCAGCTGGTAAGCGGGATGATGATCACGTTCGCTAAAGAATAGGCAGTAATTACCCAGCTGATCTCGTTCAGCGTCGCGCCCATGCTTCCCCGCATATTATTCAAGGCTACGTTAACGATTGTAGTATCAATAATCTCCAATAAGGCACAAAATACCGCCGTAACGGTAATTATGACCAGTCTTGGACCATGCTCAATTAACGATTCTTGCTGATTCATTACACAAAGTTAGAAATCAAACGGTTTAAATTCAAACTAATTTATTTTTTTTTGTAAACAAATACCTATCAATGACAAGATTTCTATTTACCTTTCTTCTTTTATGCAGCTCAATAATCACATTTGCGCAGAAAAATATACCAACTGTCTGAAATCCCTGACTTCAGATACCCTTTGCTTGTATTGTTACGGATTTATCCAATCGACGACGCAATACGGATGGAAGGATAAATAATCTGACATATTTTTATCAGCTGCCTGTAATTTATGATAAATCTTTTTACATTTATCACGTGAAACCTGCTCACAGGCAGGAAGAAACAACAAATCAAACCTAATCACAGTTATGGAAAATTACCTGCACGGCCTGCTCGACGAAAGCGATGACCAAATCATTACAGACTATCTTAATTATTTAGACAAGGGCATACCAAAAGCCCGCAAGCCCAAGAACGTTTTAATTTTAGGTGCCGGTATAGCAGGTATGGTTGCCGCCGCTATGTTGAAAAAAGCGGGCCATAAGGTGACCATTGTTGAAGCAAATTTCCGCGTGGGCGGCCGGATCAAAACGTTCAGGAACACTGCCGATAAAAAGATCTTTGAAGATGATACCATGTACGCCGAAGCAGGGGCAATGCGCATCCCAACCGTGCACAAAATGGTTTTTAAGATCATTGAGCAGTTGGGCCTAAAGGTAGAACCCTTTTATTATGTTGCGGTGGATAAAAAGGAAGCCATCGCTTACCAGGCGAACCCCCAAAAGGCCCCCATCCCTGCCCGAACCCGCAATACACTTTACTATGTAAACTACAAAAAAGTGGTGCAGAACGTGATTTTTAAAGATGGCGCCGATATCAATAAGCTATTGGATTATAACCTGCTGAGCAGTGATATAAATGCTGCCGGCAAACAGCGTGCTGATCTGTTACTGGCAAGCCTGCTAAAACCTTTAAAGGCCTTTATCGCACAAGATCCTCAAAATAACTGGCCAAAACTGATAGCCCGTTTCGGCGAGTACTCCATGAGGCGCTTCCTGGTAGAGCAAAGCATTTATTCGGACAATGCAATCGAGATGATCGGGGTGATCCAAAACCTGGAATCGCGGATGGCCTATGATTTTATCCAGAGCTTTATCGAGGCAAATGTTATTAAGGACGATACCGACTTTATGCAGATAGTAGGCGGTACCGACCTGTTGGCTACAGAATATTTCAAGGCACATCAGCTGGGAGATAATACCTATTTTGATTGCAGGGTCACCGGCCTGTTTATGGATAAAAAGACCGGTAAGGTAAAAGTAACCACCAACGTGGAGGTTGAGCGCAGCGATGAAGCTTACAGAAGCGCCGGCAGGAAAGTGTTTGATCAGCCAGTGGACGACCAGGAGTTTGACGAAGTGATAGTAACCATTCCGTTTTCGTCCCTGCGGCACGTATATGTTAAACCGGGCTTTGAACAACTGAAACGCAAGGCTATAAGGGAGCTGCATTATGATTCGGCTACCAAGATTCTGCTGGAATTCAGGGAGCGATGGTGGGAGGAAGCGCCTTACAACATAGTGGGCGGAGGATCGATCACCGATTTTTCGAACAGGTTTGTCTATTATCCGAGTATGGATATTGGCGGTATCATATCAAAGCACGGTGTGATCCTGGCATCTTACTGCTGGTCGGACGAGGCGAGCAGGTGGGATTCAATGGACGATGATGAAAGGTATTATTATGCATTAAAGAACCTGGCGATCATGCATGCTCCTGATGATGAAAAAGAGCAGCAGCGCATCACCAACCTCGCCGTGATAACGCCCGAAACTGATAAGGATGTGGAGTACAATAAACAAAAGAAAGTGATCGGCGCCGCTACACAAAGCTGGATGCGCGATCCCTATGCTTTCGGCGAAGCCGCCATCTTTAATCCCGGCCAGCTTCATTTGCTGCAAAAACATATTATATCAACCGAGTGGAATGGAAAAGCGCATTTTGCCGGTGAGCATACCTCACTTAAACATGCCTGGATAGAGGGTGCGATAGAATCCGGGATCCGCACGGCGCTTGAAGTAAATGAAACCGTTGGTAATTTAAATAATCCTAAATAACATGTCAGATAATAACCAGGTTACCGTAGCCAAATATTTGCAGATACGTTTAGAGCAAATGGGCCTGACCCATTTGTTTGGCATAGCCGGCAATTACACGGCGCCTTTTTTAAATACGATCATCGAAGATAAAAATTCAAAGATTACGGTGATTAATGACACCAACGAGATCAACGCAGGTCATTGCGCTGATGCTTTTGCACGCCTTAAAGGGTTCTCTGCCGTTGCGGTAACCTACGGCGTAGGAGCGTTCACTTTGTTGAATTCGGTTGCCGGCTCTTATGTAGAACACTGCCCGGTGCTGGTGATCAACGGCGCGCCAACAAGCAGCGATCAGCTGAAAAACATTGCCCAGGGGCTGCTTTCGTCTCACATGACGGGGGATATGTACAGCAATATCAATGTATATCAAAACGTAACGGTTGCCGCACAGCAGGTAACCAGCTGCATAGATGCACCTTATAAGATTGACGCGGTACTGGATGCCTGTATTTTATATGGCAAGCCGGTTTACCTGGAGGTTTTTGAGGATGTATGGCGTATGAAATGCCATGCGCCAGTAGCGCCGTTGATCCAAAGCGCTTTAAAAGGCTGTGTTGAAAATGCCCAAAAAGCTGCAAATCATGTTGCCGCACTCGCCAAAGGTAAAAAAATCATATTTTGGGGCGGCATTGAGATACAGCGCTATAAACTGCAAAAGGAATTTATAGAGTTGATAGAGGCAACAGGAGTAGAGTTTGTAACGTCCATCCTGGGAAAGTCGATAGTATCTGAAGATCACCCCAAGTTTAAGGGCGTATTTAATGGCAATGCCTCGCCCAAAGATGTGCAGGACCGGTTTAAGCTGGCAGATCTCAAGATAGGCCTGGGGGTTTGGACTACCGGGAAAAACCTGGGTGGGTTTGATGTATGGACAGACAGCACCGTATTAGCAAGCCATACAGGTGTTAGGATAGGTGCGGGCTACGAGCCCAATGTGTCGCTGAAAGATTTCCTGGTCTTTTTGAAAGAAGCGCTGGTTAAAGCAAAAGCCCAGGCATATCACATGTACCCGGCAGGTTTATCAAATGCTCAATTTGTTGTGGGCGAAGCTGAAATAAAGGTAGTTTCTCAGCCCGTTACGTATGACCGGTTTTTTTCGCGGATCAATAGCTTTATTACTAAAGACCATGTGGTGGTAGCTGATGCAGGCTTCCCCTTGCTTGGCGCGCAGGGCATCCATATTGCCGAGGCTAACGGCTTTGTGGCGCAGGCGTCCTGGCTGTCTATCGGCTATTCCGTACCGGCGGCAACAGGAGTAAAATGTGCCAGGCCGGATAAAAGAGCGGTAGTTTTTGTAGGCGATGGTGCTTTCCAGGAAACATGCCAGGCCATATCCACACAGAATAAATTAGGGCACGATACGATTGTTTTTGTTTTGGATAACGAAATATACGGCATTGAACAAATGCTGGTTAATCCGAATCCTTTCAGGGGCGAAGACAAAATAGTTTATGAACAGCAGGATCTCAACACCGTGTATCCATACAATGAAATGCACCCCTGGAAATACGCAAAGCTGGTTGACGTATTTGGCGGAAATGGATTTGAAATAACCAATATGCATGAGCTGGAGGAAGTTTTAACGCAACTGCCCGGTATTACCAGCAACGTGATAGTACATGTACACCTGCCAAAAACTGATATCCCTGAAGCAATAGCCTATAAGAATAAAAAAGCAGGAGAAGACGAAGTGCCTTATCCCAAAGAACCAAAGTGGACGTTGTGTTGATCAGTCAAATAAGGATTTAAAAATCGGCTGCAACGATGAAGTTGTGGGTGTTTGAGGTTCAATGCGCCCTGAATGCCACCGGTATGATTGGTAAAGGCTGGTACTGACAAAACAGTGTCACCACTTTTATCATCCAGGTACTTTATATTTGTTATTTACTCGTTGTTCGAAGTTTATAACTATTCCTATTTTTTACCGGACAGTAATAGATACAATCTACGGACAGGTGGATAGAATCCCTTATTCGACATTAATCTAAAAAAACAACTTCTTAAAAAACCTCATTCCAAATCACATTCCGCATGTACCACACCGCCGACCGTCCCCTGTTAATTGAAATGATCCGCACGGAAGCGCGGGATTTCACCAGCCGCGCTAAAAAAGCCGGTAAGTTTGGCCAGGTTCCTGAGTCGCATCCCGGTAAAAGCCTGTTCAGTATTTATTCTGCCAACCAATGGATGGAAAAGGAAAAAAATACGTCCCGTCCCAAAATGCTCTTTGGCGAATTCTGGCATGAGGGCGAGCTGTGCATCCTGTTTGCTGATACCAACGCCGGTAAATCTGTGCTGGGTGTGCAGCTGGGCAATAGCCTGGCCGGGCGGGAGCAGCTTGCGCCGTTTGATCTGGAGGCCGAGCAGGCCAATGTGGTGTATTTGGATTTTGAGCTTTCGGGCAAGCAGTTCCAGGCGCGATACACTCACAACGAGGTTACCTATAATTTTAACAAGGGATTTTTCCGTGCCGAGTTTAACCCTGCCGCCGATATGCCCTTCAACTTTAAAACTTACGACGAGTATATGAACGGCGCCATTGAGTACGCCATTAAAAGTACCGGGGCGGATGTGGTGATCATTGATAACATTACCTGCCTGCGCAGCGGAACCGAGCGTGCCTCCGATGCACTGCCGCTGATGAAGCATTTAAAGGCGCTTAAAACCAAATACCAGCTTTCTATACTGGTGCTGGCGCATACACCCAAGCGCAACCCTGCAAAGCCCATTACCCGCAACGACCTGCAGGGCAGTAAAATGCTCATCAACTTTTGCGACAGTGCCTTTGCCATCGGCCAAAGCTCCCGCGACACGGGGCTGCGCTATTTGAAACAGGTAAAGCAGCGCGCCACCCACGAAGTTTACGGCGAAGATAATGTGTGCCTGTTCCGCATTGTTAAACCACTTAACTTTTTAAGGTGCGAGTTTGTTGGCTATGCCCGTGAAGGC
>JAQBOU010000204.1 GCA_028287865.1 Mucilaginibacter sp.
AGTATGATCATAAATCATCATCTTGGCAAAACCTATCAACCTTTGATTACTGGAATTTGTTAAAGACAAACATGATAATTTAACCTCAGTAAGGCCGCCTTCAATTCCATTTTTGATAAATGCCAACCCATCCTGATCTACCTTCGTTGCATCATTATAATTTTTTCCGTGTTCATTTTGGCATGCTCCTGCAAAAAGCAAAATCACTATGCCTAATGAAAGGTATGTTACGTTTTTCATTTTAAATGTTTAAGTTTAATTAAGTTTATAACAACTAAGCTGCCTTCTGGTTTACAAAACCGTGACAAATTAAACATTTACTCCGAAACGCGAAATGTCGAAAAAATTAAATAGAGAATTAATAAGAATCCAGGTCAAAATAAACCCATATTCCATGATTTTGACTTTTGGATCTACGCTACGCCAGGTTTCTGCCGGCGTTAACAATTCCGTAAACTGTACGGATCACCAGTTTGTTATAAATTTTGGTTAGTTCTTCGTCTGTATTATTACTTAAGCATTGCAGTGCGTAATGCTGTATAATAACCAATGGCAAAACAATTCTTTCACGGATAGCAATTGAACGCCTTTCAACCGGGTATTCCTGCATCAGTACTGTACTTCCTGTAAGTTCCAGCAGCATATGTTTGGTGAGTTCAAATTCGTCTTTAAGCATTTTCCAGAATTTGCCAAACTTTTTATCCTTCTCCAGGTAGGCGGTAACCCTAAAATCAGATTTAGACATTGACATGGTACAGTTATCCACCATAGTTTTAAAAAAACCGGATGAATTGTACAACTCTTTTATTTCATCCCAATGACCGTCCTGCTTCATTTTATTCAGCGCAGTCCCTACGCCGTAAAAACCGGGAATGCTTTGCTTAAGCTGGCTCCAAGAGGTTACAAAGCTTATTGCACGCAGATCTTCAAGTTTTAAAGAAGCGTCAGAATTACGCTTGGTTGGCCTGCTGCTGATATTGATATGCGACAGTAATTTTAAAGGGCTGAACTTTTCAAGATATTCCACAAACATGGGATGCTGGCGAAGGTCTAAAAAAAGCTTATAGCTTGTATCTGCCATGGCTGTTATCAATTCTTTATGCCTGGTATCAAGCAGGTCGTCCCTGTTTGGATGAAGGGCAGATATGATACCGGCGTTTATCAGTTGTTCCATATTGAACCGCGCCGTCTCAACAGAGCCGTATTGCGAACTTACAGTTTGCCCCTGTATGGTTAATTGAATATGCTCATTAGCAATCTCCTCGCCCATTGACGCATAAAAACGATGGGTTTTACCACCGCCACGTGCAGGCGGGCCTCCCCTGCCATCAAAAAACGCCAGCTGAACCCCATATTTGCGCGCCATGGCTGTTAGCTCTACTTTTGCCTGGTAGATGGACCAATTTGCCATTAAATACCCGCCGTCCTTTGTGCTATCAGAAAAACCAAGCATAATGGTTTGCAGGTTGCCTCTTTTTTTCAAATGGGCAGCGTAAAAAGGATGCGTATATAAACTTTCCATTACCTGCGCCGCATGCTTAAGGTCATTTACAGTTTCAAACAAAGGCATAAAATCAACGCTCAGATTTTCACTTTCCCATCCGCTCCATAAAAACAAGTTAATTAGCTGTAGAATATCTGAAGCCTGCTGACAGTTGCTGATAATAAAGCGTTGACAAGCCTTTTCGCCATTGGTAAACTGAATTTGTTTCATCAGCCTTATGGTATTCAGCGTATCACAAATTAATTTGTCAGCGTCATCCGGGCAATGAAAATCAGCTTCATTAAATACGATAGTTTTCAGTTTTTCATCCTCAGGCAACTCCTCATATCCTTCCGCGATACCTGTATGAATTTCTGCTTGTTCGGTACAAAATTTAAATACTTTGCGCAAAATCCGGCTGTCCTGCCTTATATCAAGTGTTGCAAAATAACAACCAAATAATTGCACCTTTTTAATCAGGTCATCAACTACATTCACAAATAAACTATCATGACTTGTAATTAAAGTATGTTTTATGGATTCCAGCAATTCCAGTATTTCCGGCTGCAAATTTGCAGGTTCAACCTTGGTGTTGGCGTTTTGGTAGATCAATTCTTCCAGTTTGGCCATTGCTTTTTCAACACCCCTGAAAGTAATGCGGCGTTTCAACACCCTTAAATCCCGGTAATAACATCTGAATACCCTTTGTCTTAAAAAGCTGGCTACCGCCTTCGTAGTTTCGGCAGTTACATTTGGATTGCCGTCCCTGTCGCCGCCAGGCCAAAATCCTAATTCTAATAACTGGTTAGCACGGTCTTTTTTCAGATCAAATTCTTCATCTAATTTCGACTGGATGCCCGCCACAGCATGATAAAATATATTTTCAAGGAACCATGCGAGGCTGATCGCCTCATCAACAGGCGTTGGGGAGGTTTTATTAAAAAATGGCGTTTTGCCTAATTGCTGTAATAAAACATCAATGGTATTGATATCATTTGTTTTTAATGCTTCAATAAGATCAGTCATGATGCCCAGCACAGTACCTGGATAAAACTGTGTGGGATGCGCGGTTAAAACCAGCCTCAATGAAAAATCATTCAGCTTTTGGCTGATATTATTCCTTGATTGTTCGCTAACAGAAGCCTGCTGCAGCAAACTTTGAAGTGTCCCGCTATCGTCAGATCGTCCTATTTTACTAAACGATGAATCTTCAATTGCGTCAAATAAAACCACCTGCCGCTCAATGTATTGAATAAAGCGAAACATCCGGTTAATTTGCTCCTGGTGATCAATATCCGGTACATATTTCTTAAAGAACGATTCAATTATAGCTGTAGGTGATACTTCTTTGGTTACCTCTTTTTCGCAATGTGAGCTAAAAAAAGGTAATAAAATACCGGTGTCTTTAACCTGGTAAAATGGCAGCGTTTGAAATAAACTGTTATATAACTCAAAACGGGTTACAACTTCATTATTAAATGCTGTTTCTCTTTGGCTGAGTTTTAACGTTAAAGGCATATCAGTATGTTGGATATAAAAAATAAGTTTACTAAAATTGGTTTAAAGCAAGGATCGTGCTATTTTAAAAACATCAACCTGCGCATACAGTTACAGGGCGTGAATTTAATTATCTAATGTCTAAATTTATAAAAAAATGAGTAATTTATAACAGTTACATAATACTAATGCAATATTTATTAAAATATGGCTTAAAATTTTAATTTTTGTAAATTTGAACACTCATTTAAGCTCAAAAAAAACATTTATCAAATCAGCATGGGCGGATGTTTATAAAAAAGCCCGAACAAATTTTGCTTACAATCGCTTTATCAGCATTAAAAAAACTAACAAACCAGATGAAAATAGACACCAGGGAAATTAAAAGCTTTTTTTACAGCCAGTATTTCTCTGACGGGTTACGCATTCCGCTTGGCATACTTTTGCCCTCGCTGGTACTTGCACAATTTAACAGGTTTGACATAGGCCTCACCTTATCCTTAGGCGCTTTATGTATCTGTACAATTGATAATCCGGGTCCGCAGTTACATAAACGCAATGCAATGGCCGTCGGGAATTTCTGTCTTTTCCTGGTGGCTGTTATCACCGGATTTGCACGCCTTAACGTTTTTACTTTAGGTTTGGAGATCACCCTCTTTTCCTTTTTGTTCTCGATGTTTATCGTGTACGGAAACCGTGCCGCCTCTGTTGGAACCTCTGCTTTGCTGGTGATGATATTTATGATAGATAAAGCCTTAAAACCATCGGATGTTATAGGCTACAGCACGATAATTTTAGCGGGCGGCTTATGGTACATGTTATTCAGCCTGATTTTCTTCGGCATAAGACCTTACCGTGCCGCACAGCAAACATTAGGAGAAAGCATTAAGGATATTGCCACCTTTTTAAGAATTAAAGCTGCATTTTATTTACCCGAGACAGATATTGATGAAAATTACCGGAAGCTGGTTTCTCAACAAATAAAGGTCAGCCAGCACCAGGATGCCGTTAGAGAGATGCTTTTTAAAAGCAGGGTAATGGTGAGAGAATCAACCAATGCAAGCAGGATACTGGTGGTCACTTTTGTTGACCTTGTAGATAT
>JAQBOU010000205.1 GCA_028287865.1 Mucilaginibacter sp.
AAATAGCAGATGATTATGCGTTAGACCTGCCCCAGACCTGGGTGTTTGACGTTAGCTTTCCGGATGAAATGCCTGCCGAGGCGTTCCTGATTAAAGACCTGTATGCCGGTTTATTTATCCGCACCAAAGATAATACGATACAAAAATCCGCCACCGCATATATTACAATTTTGAGCGGCGAGGCTGAAAAACCGGTATACCAGATCCATTCGGCAGATGGGAAAATTAACATAGGCCGGGATAAAAATGCACAGGTTGCAGATGGTTTTTTCAGGCTTAACCATATTGCTTTCCCTGGAGACAGCGGAAACGAATGTAATAAATATATAAGCCGGCAGCACGCGCATATTGAATGGAACAAGGAAAACAGTGCTTTTATGCTTTTTGCAGATGAAGGCGGCGTCCCTCCCGGCAATAAGGTAAAGATCAGGTCGGCAATTAGTGAATCATTAAACAAGCTTAACTCTACCCAGATTGGCCATAAGCTGGAAGAAGGCGACCAGGTAATTTTAGGCGAGTCGGCAGTAATTGCTTTTAGTTATAAAGAGGAAGCGGAGCAAACAAGATGAGCAAGATATTTACAATAACTGAAGGATTGGAAAACATGGGCGCATTGCGCACAGGCGGGCAGGGTTCAGTATACAAAGGCCGGAGGATAGGTCCTATTATCAGTGCTGTAAAATTATTACCTACGCCCATATATTCGGAGGATAACGAAGACAAAAATTTCAGAAATTTTCAGAACGAAGTTGAAAAACTTAAGAAAGTTAACGAAGATCCTAATCCTAATGTGGTAAAGATCCTCAACTCCGGCGTTACCGAAAGCGGGTCTCTCCCATTCATCGAAATGGAATTTATAGAAGGCCCTGATCTTGAAGAGTTGCTGAAGCCGCCTCACGACAGCATTTTTATTATCAAGGAAGTTATCAAACTGGCAGATCATTTAGCAAATGCACTGGCACATTGCCATAAGGTGGGTGTAAAACATGGAGATATTAAAAGCAACAATGTTAAGTACAATATCCACTCGGGCAATTATGTATTGCTTGATTTTGGCCTGGCCATCATGTCAGACGAGCAGCGGCGGACGAGTATACGCCATGCGGGGGCTATAGAATTTATGGCGCCGGAGCAGAATACAGGTGCTATGCTTTTCCAAACGGATGTTTATGGTTATGGGATCATTCTTTACGAACTGCTGGCGGGCCAGGTACCCTTTCCCTTACATGATAGCGGAGAAACTTCGCGCAATGCGGTAATGATCGCTCACATGGAAACACCGGTGCCGGATGTGCTTGAACTGCGCAGAAATAACCTGCCTGAAAGCTGGTCGGCAGAGAAAAAGGAACAGGAGATGCGGGTACCTCAATGGCTGCTGCAAATCATCTCTACCTGCCTGGAAAAAGATCCGGAAAGCCGTTACAGCAACGGAATGATACTGCAGGAAGCGCTTATTGCAGGCAGCATTGAAACCAACCGCTCTGAATCAGCGAGCGAAAGCATCGATATTTTAAAAGCTAAAAACAACGAGCTAACAACTCAATTACTTACTTATCAGCAAAGTACGGCAAATGACAAGCAGCAGGTAAAAATTACCAAACCCGCTCTTGCAGCATTGATCGTATGTTTAATTGCAGCCCTGGCATTTGGAAGCTATGAATCAATTAGAAAACGTGATTCCCAGATAATCCGTGATACCATATTTGTTAAACCTAAGGCATTAATTCATAGACAACGCCCTTTGCCCGTACACAAAGACAGCGTATTACAGAAAGACAGTATCGGCCCCATAGCAGCTATTGGTAACCGGAAACAAGTAATTGCTACTGATACGGGCGCAATTGCTTTAAATAAATCAGCTTTAACCCATCCACACAAAAAGAAACATAAAAAGAAAAAGAAGTTCCTGGGGATTTTTTAGGTAATGTCAGGGCTTTATTTTCTTCTTTTTACTTCTTTAACTATCAAGCTCAGTTCGCGGCTCATTTGCCCTGCAATAGCTGTATTTTCCTGTGCGCGCCTGAAAAGATAAGGTAGAACAGCCTTTATTGGCCCGTATGGCACATATTTGGCAACATTATATTGCGCATTGGCCAGGTTAAAGCTTAAATTATCGCTCATCCCCAGTAATTGCGAAAAATATACATGTTGATTTTTATGATCGATCCCTTTTTTATTCAATTGCTCAGCAAGTAAACGGCAGCTTTCTTCATTGTGCGTTCCGGCAACAAGGGCGATTTTTTCAACGTGGTCGGTACAATAATCAACTGCTGCATCATAATCCCTATCGGTTGATTCTTTATCCGGTTGAATGGGTGATTGGTAACCATTTTCTTCAGCACGTTTGCGTTCCTTTTCCATATAGGCACCACGCACTAATTTTGCACCAAGGATAAAGCCATTTTTCTCCGCCATCCCGTAATCTTCTTTTAATGACGTGAGCTTATCATGCCTGTATAACTGGTAGGTATTGTAAACGATTGCCTTGTCGCGGTTAAATCGCTGCATCATATCCAACGCCAGTTTATCAATAGTTTTTTGTATCCAGCTTTCTTCAGCGTCAATCATTACCGGGATAGCTTTGGCATTGGCTTTTTCACAAATTGCCAATACTCTTGCCTGCGCCTTTTGCCATTCGGCTGTTTCAGCAGGAGTCAATGCTACACCCTCATCCAGTTTTTCGAGCAACGAAAAACGGGCTACCCCCGTTACTTTAAACACCGTAATAGGTACCGCCTTATCAACGGCCGCTCTCTCTATAGTGCGGATAATCTCATCATGGGTATTGTCAAAAACATGCTCGTCATCCTCCCCCTCAATTGAATAATCCAATATTGTACCTACACCGCCTTCATACAGGTTCTTTATAGTCTTATCGCACTCAGCAATCGTTTCCCCGCCGCAAAAGTGTTTAAATATCGTAGCCCTGATCAAACCTTTAATTGGCAAACCAATTTTTATAGCAAAATTGGTTACCGGTGGGCCTATCTTTACTAAAAAATTAACATTAATTACCCTGAATAGCCAATAGGCCCGTTTAAGGTCGAGGTTAGAAGAATGCCGGAAAGCGATTTCCGTATTTTCAAAAGATAAATTGTCTGTAGAGGTCATAGTTACTGCTTCGTAGCTCCGGGGTTCATGAAATAGCCACAGGTAACCAAACCATGAACTATCACCCACGAACCGTGATCTACAAGATTGCAAAAATATAAAATGCGGACTAACATATATCATTATTCAACGAATAGTTTAATTTTGCTGCCCCATGATAGAATTTAAAGTAGAAGGCGACTTTATTCCCATGATTCAATTATTAAAAGCGGCCAACCTGGTGCAAACCGGCGGCGAAGCGCAAATAGTTGTAACAGAAGGAGAAGTAAAATATAATGGACACATTGATTATCGCAAACGCCTCAAGGTAAAAAAGGGCGACACAGTGGAATTCAGAGGTGAAATTATCAGGATTATTTAATTATGAAGACGATACAAAGCGACAATTACCCCATATATTTTGATAACAGTATTGACGAACTGGTAAAGTTTGTAAAGGAGGGCCACTACTCCAGGTTTTTTTTGTTAACTGACGAGAATACAGCCATTCATTGTCTGCCTGTAGTAAAGGAACGTTTTGATGGGCTTGATAATTTCGACATTATTGAGGTAAACGCAGGCGAAGAAAGCAAGAATATTGATTTTTGCATAGGCATATGGAAAATGCTGATAGATTTTGGCGCCGACCGTAAAAGTTTATTAATAAACCTCGGAGGAGGTGTAATAAGTGATATGGGCGGCTTTGTTGCATCCACATTTAAACGGGGGATTGATTTTGTTCATGTGCCCACTACCCTGCTTTCGCAGGTAGATGCATCTGTAGGCGGTAAAACGGGTATAGATATCGACAGCATCAAAAACATCATTGGTACATTTACTCAACCAAAAGCAGTATTTATTGCCTATGATTTTTTAAAGACATTACCGGCACGTCAAATACTATCGGGAACTGCCGAAATGCTTAAGCATGGATTGATAACTGATAAAGCTTACTGGGAAAAACTAAAAAACAGTGACCTTAAAACTCCTTCGGCCGAATTGATCCATTGGTCTATCGAAATAAAAAATAAAATTGTTATTGATGACCCAACAGAAAAAGGCATCCGCAAAGCACTCAATTTCGGGCACACTGTTGGCCATGCTGTAGAAACAAATTCGCTGATCAATGACGAAAACCCGTTAACCCATGGCGAGGCAATTGCAATCGGCATGATCTGCGAAGCCTACCTGTCGCATAAAAAAACAGGGTTAAGTGATGGCGAATTAAAAGAAATTGTTGAGGTTATAACAAATTTATACCCGATGTACCCGCTTCAGGAAGCAAGTCATGAGGCTTTGTGTACCATAATGCTGAAGGACAAAAAGAACCAGAACGGGCAGATCAACTGTACATTATTGACGCAGATAGGACAATGCAAACTTGATAATATCTGTACAGATGATGAACTTTGTGAAAGTTTGACTTATTATGCATCTTTATAAATGCCCCATTTAGATCACAGGCAGGAAACTGCAGTTATACTTATATGCTTGCTGGTAGTGCTAACCATTTGCGAAATGTGGTTCAGTTACCGGGAAAATCGTAAGTATTACGAAAAGCGGGATACGCTTACCAATATTTATTTAACCACACTGGCTTTCCTGTTAAACCTGGTTGTTAACGGCAGTACATTTTTTATATTGAGCTATACTTACCAGTTCAGGCTGTTCCAGATCAATAATGTAATATTTTACTGGCTTGTGCTAGTTGTAGTGCAGGATTTTTTATACTGGGCGCTGCATTATACCGGCCATTACTGCCGCTTGTTTTGGGCTATACATGTTACCCTTCATTCCTCCGAACATTTTAACTTTACAACGGGGTTTCGCTCTACCGTTTTTGAACCTTTATACCGGGTGTTCTTTTACCTGCCGCTCGCTTTAATGGGTTTTAATGCGGTGGATATATTGTATGCTTACCTTATAACACAGCTATATGGCAATATGGTGCATACGCAATATAACGTGCCGCTGCCTAAATGGTATGGGTTGATATTTGTAACACCTTCGCATCACCGGGTACACCATGCATCCAATATCCCTTACCTGGATAAAAACATGGGTATGGTTTTAATTATATGGGACAGGATATTCGGGACTTTCCGCGAAGAAAATCTGCCCGAGCCGGTAAAATATGGTTTAACGCATCAACCGGATAATACAGGCCCGGTAAACATCCTTTTCCATGAGTGGAAAGCATTGCTGGGCGATGTAAAAAAGGCGCCAACATTAAAGAGCAAGCTGCAATATTTCTTAAACCCCCCGGGCTGGAGCCATGATGGCAGTACAAAAACAGCAAGGGTTTTGCAGCGGGAATATGAAATAACTTTGAATAATGAAGTGGACGACTTATAATTATTGTGCTTAATTTATTTTAGAGCTTTTATTCTCTATTAATTTCTCAACCTGCTCATTAAAGTTTAATCTGTTAATCCCGATTATTTTATCTAAAGCTTTAAAATAGTTTTCATTGCTAATTTCCTTTTTTCCGCAACTGAGTAATTCAATTACTGACTGAAATCCTTTTTCTTTTTCAATTTTTTGTACAATCAATGCGTTGATAACATACGAAACGTATAAATGATATTGCTGGCTGGCAGCGAAGTTTTTATTTTCATTAAATGCAGTTAACCAATCTCTTTCAGTGCCCATAGAAGTTTTAAATCTCCTAAATATTTCATCCCAGCTTATCAGCCAGCTGCCGCCATATAAGTAGGCACAAGCTTCATCTACCGGTTTATTAATAATTTCAGTGGAGACCGTGTGGTGTAACCTGTCATGCCACAGGTCGTGGAGGTCAAAAGTCCACGGAAATAAATCACTTGACCCAACTATATCCAGTTCAATATCATTTTCAAAGGATGACAGGTCGCCGTGATCGCTGCCGTTATAATCCGATTTATAATCAATACCGAGCAGCTCAAGGGCTTCCTGCAAGTCATCACAATAATAAATCTCGTTGGTATAAGGAGGCGCGTTGAGCTTTTTGTCGAACTCATTCGCTTTTTTAACATAATTGCTTACCACTGTTGCATTAAGTGAACTTTGGTAATGAAAAACGAAATCTGCCATCTTTTTCGATTTCCAGGTAGCCGTATTCCTTTTTAAAGGAGAATAAAAGTAAAACAGGTTGCCTTCCCTTTTTGCCATCAGCTTAAAACTGGCTTTTAATACCGGCGTCGATTCATCAACGCCCATGTAGGATAGCTGAACAATATAATGAATACTATCTTCCAGTAATATTACATTGGTTAAATAACATTTGTAAACGGACTTTTTATTTGCATCATTGCCGCTTTCCATTCCCCTGATCTCATTCAGCAAAGCAGCGGTCTCCGGAAGATTCTCTTTTGGTATAAATGCATTTTCCTTATTGGGTTTTGCTATTTCTTTTAGGAAACCATTAATTGAACTGATTAACTGTTTCTTTATAACCGAATCACCCTTAATCCGTATATTTTTTGGAATTATCACATGGTCTGTTTGGCAATAGCAAACAAGAGACATTAATGTGCATGACAGTACGAGCGCAACTTTCTTAAGCATTGTGGATCTGGTTTAAGCTGAGCTAACTTACACAATAATTTATCAATTTCTTCCGCTATGGTTTTTCAAGGATGGTTGCTATGTTATTTCCCCACCTCTGATAAGCAGTTGCCGTTAAGTGCACCCCATCAAAATAATCAGCGCTGCTTTGTATCACGCTTTTCTGAACGTCAAATACCGGCAAATTAAAGGTCGTGGCAACTTTTCCTATTGCAGTTCTATACTTATTGATAGCTGTATCAACAGGGTTTAAATCCGGGGGTGAATTTATGATAACCCAGGCCCCTTGATCAAGCCTTCTCTTTACAATTTCAGTTAAACTATCGGTAAACGCCGGAATTGATAATATACCTGTTGAATAGCCGCCAAAATTGAAACAATCATTGGTACCATATTCAATAATAACCACATCGGCAACGGTGCTGTCTTTCCATCGGCTAATACCTTCCGTAGTCCTGTCACCTGGAAATCCACGATTTATGACATTTGCATTTATGCCATAGGCTATTAAAGCAATTTGCAAGGAGGATGGATATTGATACAAGGCTCTTTGCTGGCTGGCACCATTGATAGGCGGATTAACACCCGGCACATTTTGACCATAAGTTAATGAAGTGCCCTCGCATCCTATTTTTACTGAACCATGTGCTGAAACTTTTGTAAAATAAGCAGCTTTATTTTTTTCGTTTAATGTTAATATAGTGGTGGCAACTACCGGGCGACTCTTTTTACATGAGCTAAAAATAGCAGTCAAAATAAATAAACCAGTAATTATTTTCTTTGAAAAGGATAGAAACATGCAGGGGATAGTTAAGACCAATGAGCAAAAATAAATTTTATACCACTTATAATTCCTATTGTTTGAAAATATATAGTTCCGGCATGTTAATCTAACAGCCTGTAATTTAAATTTATTGTAACTACTGCATTCAATTGTTATCTAAATATCAATAAAACAAACAGGTTATGTTTACAAAAGAATCATTTGCAATTGACGGGGAAGCCCTGCTCAAAAAAGTAAAAGAACTGATAGCAGAAGGTAACATCAGGAAAATAATTATTACCGACAAAAATGGCAAAGAACTGATGACCTTCCCTTTAACTGTGGGAGTTGCAGGCGCGTTATTGATGCCTGTATTTGCTGCTGTGGGTGCAATGGCCGCTTTAATTGGCGAATGCACCATTACCGTAGAAAGAGAACACGACGAGAAATATACAGGGAATACCGACATTGTAAAAAAATCCTGATATAATTGCAGTGTTACCTTAAAACAATGGATCAGGAAAGTACTAACATTTTAACTGTGGATGGGCTTAATGTAAGTTACGGCAATTTCCAGGCAGTACAAAACGTGTCCTTCGATGTTAGGAAAGGGGAAATATTTGGACTGCTGGGGCCAAATGGCGCCGGTAAAACCAGTACCCTGAGTGCAATAGAAGGGCTTTTAAAACCACAATCGGGCGCTATTATTGTTGATGGTAACAATGCAAAGGAAAAACCATTGCATGCACGTGCGTCTCTGGGTGTACAATTGCAGTCCACCAGTTTTCAACCCGAATTGTATGTGGTAGAAGTATTGCAGCTATATGCAGGTATTTATGGCGTACCATTAAGTAAGGACACCCTTACAGCGATGTTAAAGGATATTAACCTGGAAGATTCTGCCACCAAAAAATTCGGACAGCTTTCTGGCGGGCAACAACAGCGGGTTTCGTTACTGATAGCCACTATTCATAACCCAAGGCTGGTGCTTTTGGATGAGCCTACCAGCGGGCTCGATCCGCAGTCGCGCAGGCAGTTGTGGGAGCGTATAGAGGCCATCCGCGAAAAGGGCAATGCGGTACTGCTTACCACCCATTCTATGGAAGAAGCCGAAGCCGTTTGTGACCGCATAGCTATTATTGATCATGGTAAAGTAATTATTATTGATACCCCACAGGCCATCATTGATAAATACCGCAACGATCCAGAAGTGATCAGCGTTTCACGCAGAGGCAAAATAACCCTTGAAGATGTATTTATAGCACTTACCGGTAAAGCGATAAGAGCATAGGAAGTGATAAGTGGCGGTAGCAGTGAGTAGTAGCATTTACTTTTTACTCTAAAATTCAATAATCAACATTAAATGGAGACAGTTATACCTAAAACATCAGTAGTACTTTCAACACTTTTGCGGGCTGATTTTACCACGCAATGGCGTAACCGCCGTGCGGTGATGCTAACGCTGATTGTGCCTGTAATCATACTGGTTTCATGGAAAGGATTGATCCCAACATTCGGAGGGCCATTTGCACTTTCCAATAGCATTACTATTGGTCTTTTTGCGTCAGGATTGATGGGATATTCAAATACCGTTGCCCGCGATCGCGACAAGGGTATTTTTCAAAGGCTGCGTGTAGCGCCTGTGCCTTCTTGGGCAATTATGGCAAGCAGGCTGATGGTTCAGCTGGCAATGATCCTGTTGATCACCACTGCAGTATTTATCATCGGCAAGGATTATGATGGGATAACGTTAACTCCTATTGCCTACATTTTAACATATTTTACAGCAATTATAGGGGGCGCGGTGTCTCTCAGCCTTGGGCAAATGATAGTAGGCTGGATAAAAAACCCGGAAACTGTTAACTCTACTACCCGCCTGGTCTACCTGGCATTTATCATCATTGGCATGTTTGGCGAATTAAACCAATTGGGAGAAGCAGTTCACAATGCAGTTCAGTGGTCGCCCTATGGCACCGTTAAAACTATCCTTGCCGCTGGTATGGAACCGGAAAGATGGAACAGTAATGCCTCAATAGCGTTGCTGGCAGCTATTTTATATACCATTGTATTTGCTACGCTGGGTATTAAGTGGTTTAAATGGAATACGAAATAAATTATAATGGGGGTTATGGAGATTAGCAAATATCCATTAAAAGGTAGTCTTCCAGGTATGGTATAAATTCATCAATGGAGAAAGTGCCGCAGGCTTTGGCGATTCGTCCCTTGCGAAAGGTGAATAGTATCCGGCCATTCTTCAGGCATTCAATATTCAATTCCCAATCTGCAACAACCCACAATAAATAAAGACTTTCCGCAGCGGTAAGCTCAAAAATACCGCTTCTTTCCAGGTTAAGATCTTCGATATAGTGTAAAAGTTTTTCGGCATTTTGAAGCGTTACATTTGGGACAAGGAATTCCTGGTCTGAATTATTTAAAGCTGCTTCAATTTCCGAGTGCATCTGAGGGCAATAATTAAGATTTGCCCTTTATACGAATTCCCTTCCCGTAGGTTTCAAATTAAATGAATAAAATCCGGTTAAAAACCACTGTCATCCAGTGCAAATTTATTCTTCCTGCTTTTCCATTTTCCCTTGGTGAAATCCGGAAATTCCTGCGGGATATTGCCACCCGCTATTGATTTTTCTGATAGCGGGGTTATTACGCTCATGGTTACAGAATCATAAACATCAATTGGCGTTTGCCTGCCTTGTTTTACTGCCTGTATAAAGCCGTTAAACACAAACCAGTCCATTCCGCCGTGTCCTGCACCTTCTGCTTTGTCCTCATACTTTTTCCAGAGCGGATGGTCATATTTTTTAAACCAATCGTCCACACCATCCCATTGATCTTCTTTTTTTGATTGATGTTCAATATAGAGGCTTTTTGCTACATCCATCCAAAGGCCATTTGTACCCTGCACCCTAAAACCCAACGAATACGGCCTTGGCAAATGGGTATCATGCGAGAGTAAAACAGTTTCACCATTAGCACAATTAATCATGGTAGTGATCACGTCACCATTTTTATAATTGATCTTTGCGTTTTTATTGCCGGGTGCCAATTCCTCCACATAAGCGGCCAAACCTTTGGCCTTCGAGCTGAAAGACACCAGGTTGGTAAAGCGGTTGCCTCGGTTGATATCGGCATATTGCATTACCGGGCCAGCCCCGTGGGTTGGATAAATATCGGCATTTCGGTCTATATTAAATTGCGTACGCCATTGGGCTTCACTTAAAGCATCCGGGCCAAACTCAACGCCATGCCCATAAAAATGTTTCCCGTCATTAAAAAGCACATTGCGCAGGTTATGCTGGTAACCGCCTTCCAAATGGATCAATTCGCCAAATAATCCCTGCCTTACCATATTTAAAACAGCCATTACATCACGACGGTAACAAACATTTTCGAGCGTCATGTAAGGCATACCTGTTTTTTCGGAAGTGTTAACCAAATCCCAATGGTCTTCAACACTTAACCCGGCAATTACCTCGCAACCTACATATTTGCCGGCTTTCATGGCATCAATGGCCTGTGGATGGTGAAACTGCCATGGAGTAGCAATGATCACCGCATCAATATCTTTCCTGTCCAGTAATTTTTTGTAAGCGTCAAGGCTCCCCGTATATTCCTGGGGCAATGGTTTCCCTGCTTTAGTGAATTGCTCCCTGCAATATTTCAATGAGCTTTCCTGTACATCGCAAATAGCAACGATCTCCACATCATCGCGCAGCAAACCTTCATTAACATGGTCGCGGCCACGCAGGCCCACGCCAATATAACCAAGTTTTACTTTATCTTTTACAGATGCAAACAGACTTCCGGCAGGTAAAATTGTAAGCCCCGCCGCAACGATGGAGCCTTGTTTAATAAATTCCCTTCTTTCCATGTTTGTTGATTTGATGATTTGAAAATTTGAAAATTGAATTGACAATGAAAAAAGAAGCCGTGACTAGAATTGATCTGGTAATTTCCCAATCAGCTAATTTTGAAACTGGCTAATCTTCAAATTAAGAGATAAAATTTTGTAGAATTCGATTCTTTTGTGAATTAAAATTTCAAAATTTTATACCTTTACAGCCAACTAAGCAACAACAGTGTTGTTAATAACGGTAACATGAAAAAAACTAGCATACTTCTCCTTGTAGTTGGAGTAATTGTAACAATTGGTTTAATTATATATTTCAGATCTGTGGTTAATCCTGTTGACTCTGATTCAATGACCATTGACCGAAGCGGCAACCAGGTTTCAGAATGGCCTTTATTTATTGGCATTATCTCTACTTTTGTGGGCATCGTATTTTATTACGTGAGCCATACCGAAGGGGATGTTAATAAAGACTAAATTAACACATCCCATTTTCTTTTAAAGTAGAATTTAGTCCTTTTTTTATTCGTGCTCCTTTAATGAGCATTAAGTTTTTATTGACTAATTTTTAGTACGTGAACTTAAGGCTAGTTATAGCATCCCTGCTATCAAAACATTTTATAACCTGCATTTGTTTGTTGGGTATACTGTTTAGCTTTTAGGAGATTGTTATGCCGTCGTCAGTTGTTGCTTCCATGAAATATGATGCTGCGCACCACACGCTAAGAATATTTTATGTTTCGGGCAATGTATACGACTACAAAAATGTACCCGAAGATGTGTATGAACAAATGAAAACAGCAAGCTCAAAGGGCACTTTTTTAAATCAAAATATTAAAAAGCGATTTAAGTTCAAAAAAGTAAGCTGACTTTTATTACCGCTCAACCAATGTTTTCGTTGTTAAGCGGTATTTAACCTTGGATTTCTTATTCTTCCCAAAATTCTAAATATTTCATTATTTATTAATTCCAGGGTAGGTCGCTTTTTATATTTATTCTCAACTTCAGTAATAACTGCACAAATCTCGTCCAAAAGATCAGCATCTAACTGCGGGTTACAATCCAGTTGCTCGCAATCATTTAAACCTAATGATTTACTTAAAAAGTAATCAAAGGTATTTAAATGAATTCCATAAATAAGCTTGGCGCTTAATTCTTTGGTTATATGCTTAACAGAAAAAAAACAGGTCTGGTTATTAATACTTAAAGGAATCATAAGAGATTATTAGTATAAATGGTATTGCAAAAAAATGAAGAAGCTGTAAAGGTTGTCAGGTATTTATCTCCCTCTTCAGATGAGTATTAGTAATAACCACAAAAGGGACAAACTGTTTTAAAATTAAAGGGATAAAGGAAATTTCTTAACACAGGAAGGGGTTAGAATTGATCACTGTCCTCATTCATATAGATCTTTTTACCAAAAAAGAAACCCCCTTGCACTCGCTGCTTGGGGGCTTCAACCTAAACCTTATCACAGTGGAAGTGTAGAAACTTCCTTATATGAAGCTGCAAATATATACGATTATTGTATAAATTAAAATTTATTTGTGTCACTAAGACACTACTGTTACAAAACTATAGGTATCGCTATCGAATTATTCATTGCATCCTATTGCAGTCAGTCAACAAGTGGTTCGTTTATTCTCTTAACATACAGTTCATCTACCAAAATGATAAAAATGGCAAGCACAGGTATAGCCATAGCTATACCCAATACACCTCCTAATACGCCCATAACTAACTGGCCAATAATGGTTAAAGCGGGCGGCAGGTTGATCATCTTTTTTTGAATAATGGGCGCTATAATATTACCAACCAGGGTTTGTATGCCTATGTAAATCAGCGCTACTATAATAGCAGTATTGGTGCTAATAGTAAGGGCAAGCAACACGCCGGGTATCATAGCTGCAAAAGAACCAAAATTTGGCACAATCACAAGTATGCCTGTTAAAAGACCAAGCACAAGTGCAAGTGGTATGCCCATTATACTTAATCCTATGGGGAGTAATATTGTGATTAAAACCATAGAGATCATTACAACCTTAAGCCACCCCTTTAATGCCAGGCTTATACGGTCCATTATGTTTTTAGCAATAGGTTTATTGGCTGGCGGAATGAGCAATATAATACCGTCCTTATATAACGAAGGGCTGGCGGTAAAGAAAATACCCAGGAATAAAATGATGTACAGATCACCTAAAACACCGAAACTTGTATTGAAAAATTGCTGAGCTGTAGCAAATAATTTATCGGAGTTGTCGCCCGAGATGGATGTCAATATTTTACGGCCTGCAGGCGTTTCTGCAAGTTTTAACTTTGCTGTGTTGATGGTATGGGGCAAAGTATCGTTTAGCGCTGCTATTTGATTTTGAATTTTGGCGCCCATAAACCAACATAGCAGCCCTAAAATTATAAAGGAGCCTAAAATGGAAATAAGCATGCTTATTTTCCGGCTGAATTTTGTTTTCCTTTCAATTACATCTCCCAAACCATGAAAATATACGGCAATAAGGCATCCCGCCAAAGCCATCAGCATTACACTAAAGGCCACACGTGCAATTAAAATAATCACTGCTACCAGTGCAACAATAGCCACCGTATGCCATACTTTTTCTGTATAGCTTAATTCCTTTACTATTTTTTCGGCTGGTTGCTTTTTGTCTGGCATGATGGAATCCCCGGCTATAGGGATATGTTAAACTTACATGTTTTAAGTGACAAGAAGAAACTACACGTCTGTTAACACGTTGCAGCTAGTCCATTAACCAAGTACCTCCCCTTCCTTCTAACTGCAACATTATAGTTTAATTTCTCTCAGGCACCTGTCAATCGCATGATCAAGGGTTGGTAAAATACTTCCGCGTTCGCTGTTTAATACACTATAGAGCGGCCTTTTAGCTTTATAACCTAAATGCATTAATGGCATTGACTTAATAAAACCGGTTTTTAATCCCAGCCGTTCTGCAACTGAATAAGCAAGACTGGCCCATGATGTTTTTCCATTATTACTCAGGTGCCAAATCCCTTTTTCATTATCAAGCATCAGATCGAGGCTTGTGTGAACCAGGTCTGGAACATATATGGGTGACACCATCACATCATTTGCAACGGAAAAATGCCGTTCAGCCTGAAGGCCATCAATAGCTAATTTTATGAAATTGTCTTTATCCCAGGGGCCAAAAAATGCCGATGTGCGAATAACTAAAGCTTCCGGGTTTTGCTGCAATACTTTTTGTTCGGCCAGTGCTTTGCTATGACCATAAATATTTAATGGTGATATTTTATCGCGCTCAAGATAGGGTTGTGATTTTAAACCGTCAAAAACAAGATCGGTAGAAAAGGTCATAAATTTAATGCCGGATTTTTCGCAAATATTAGCCAGATTTTCGGGGCCGTTCGTATTAATGGCGAAACAACTTCCTGATTCAGTTTCCGCATCGTCTACTCTTAAAAACCCAGCTGTATTTATGATGGCCCATGGATTAGTTTTCAGAATAACGTTTTCAATTTCGGATGGATCAGTGATATTAAGCTCATCCCTGCCAACCAGTTTGTAAACGATCCCCCTCAACCCACATATGCGTGCAAATGCATCAGCTAATGCTCCGGTTTTGCCTATAATTAAAAGTGGTTGAACATTATCTAAATTATTGCCAGCCTCCAACAAAACCTTATCGCCAAATATCACACGGCATTCACGCTGCCACCATCCGTTATTATTTATTACAGGATGATTAAATTCCTGTTTTAAATTATAGCCGGCTATCATTTGAGCCAAAGCGGTTGGTCTTAATTTGCCCCTGCACAGGTCAAAAACACCGGGCTCGTAATCACCATTAGGCTGTGTCAGCAAACGATTCCAGCCAAAAGATCCTAACAGCGCCCAGGCGGTTATCGCACGGATATCGACACCCTCCTCCTTAAGCTGGCTTGCCGCTGTCCACAACAGGTTAAGCCAGCGCATTTGTTCTTCCCTTGTACAATATAAATGCACTTCGGTTACCGCCATTGGCAGGTGGTATCGTTCCCATGCCTCTTTCAATAAGCTATAAGGCCCGTCCGGACAAATGTTTCCCACGCGCACAGCTTCCACATCGGCATACTGATGCCGGCCGTTTCCTCCATGTGTATGAGGCGGATAAGCCGAAAGGTTTTCGTCCAGGTAACGTTCGCTGGTTAAATAATGGTTAAAGCCCATTATTGCGGGTTCGCATTTATTATTCAGAAAAAACTGCAATTCATCTTCCTTAATTCCCGCCTCTACGAGGTAATTCCACAAAGGGTGCTCCTTATTTACCTTTGCACAAAGCAGATCGTATGAAAGCCAACGCCTGTGATTCTCAAAATCAGCCTGATATTGCAACAACGGGGTGCTGTGTATTTTACCCAGATCATCTGTTTGAACAAGTTTTGCATCAGGATTTATTTTACGAATCGCCTGCATGGCTAAAACGGTTCCCTTGCATTCATTTAGTAAGATCCTGCAAAAGCTCCGGTCGTCTTTTTGGTGTGGTGACCAAATTCCATACAACCCGCAAAACCGTGCTGTTGTTAACGGTTCATTAACCGGAGTGTAATAATTAATCCACGGAAATTTTTCAGCAACGATAGCTGCATAAGCGGCTAATCCATCTGCGAAAGTTTCATCCAGCATGCTTACATACGTCGGTCCGCTGCCATGGTGCACTAAACCTGCAATAACTTCAATACCGTTGCTGCGCAATGCTTCCAACTTATTTTCTGTGTGGGTCCAGTCTATCGCAGTATCTTTTTCCGGCTGATGCGTTTCCCATAATAATGGATAGCGGATTTTTTTGAATCCCAGCCGGGCAAATTCATTTATGTCGTTTTCACGGTGATAATGTCCAGAATAATCCAATTGGTCAAAAAAATCATTTTGAACCCTGTTCACCGAACATTCCAGACCGCCCCAAACTTCAATATTATACGGTGATTTTGTTTTCATCAGAAATAGGATTCGTTTCTGCCTGTATCTTTTTGAAAGTGCTTAATGCCTGTGCAACCACCTGGTCCATGTTATAGTACTTGTAAGTGGCCAGCCTTCCTACAAAATAGGCGTTTGTCTGGTGGGTTAATTCCTGGTATTTTTTATAAAGCTCAGCATTTTCCGGCCGTGGTATGGGGTAATAAGGATCGCCCTCGGCTTTAGGAAATTCATACACCAGGCTGGTTTTTGTGTGTTTTTGACCGGTAAGATATTTAAATTCAGTAATGCGGGTAAAAGCATAATCGTTTGGATAGTTGATTGTACCTGTTTGCTGAAATTGTTCCTGGTCCAAGGTTTCAAATTTAAATTGAAGGGAACGATAAGGCAGTTTACCATAACAATAATCAAAATATTCATCCACAGGACCGGTAAAGATCATTTTAGCATACTGAATTTCGTTTATGATCTCATGATAATCTGTATTCAGTAATATCTTAATATTGGGATGATCCAGCATTTTTTCAAACATTTTGGTAAAGCCATGCAATGGCATCGCCTGGTAAGTGTCGGTAAAATAACGATCGTCTTTATTGATGCGTGTCGGCACACGGGCTGTTACGGATGCATCCAGTTCAGCAGGATCAAGATCCCATTGCTTTTTGGTATACCCTTTAAAAAACTTTTCATAAAGCTCGCGGCCAACAGCTTTTAGTACCACATCTTCCGAAGTTTTAACCTGGGTAATTTCTTCGGCCCTCGCAGCCAAAAAGCCTTCCACTTCGGCGCTGCTTAAATTTAACCCATATAAACTATTAATGGTATTGAGGTTTATTGGAATAGGAACCTGCAGACCGTCAACACAAGCCAATACTTTGTGCTGATAATTACGCCATTCGGTAAACTTAGAAAGGTATTGAAATACTTCTTTGCTGTTGGTATGGAAAATGTGAGGCCCATATTTATGAATCAGAATGCCTTCATTATTGTAGCAATCATAAGCATTACCCCCAATATGATTTCTTTTATCTATCAATAAAATCTTTTTTCCTTCAATGCTCGCAAGCCGTTCGGCGAGCACGCTACCGGCAAAGCCGGCACCTACTATTAAATAATCAAACATAATTTGGTGTTTATTGTGCTATTGAAGTGTATGATTTGCCTTTAACTGTGTCTTTCATAAGATCAAGCATCTGATTACTGGTTTTATCCCATGAATTGAGGGCTAGGAAAGCATCTACCTGGTTCAACCACTTATCTTTTTGCCGGTTACGCAGTTCTTTTTCAGCGGCTTCTATAAAGTCGGACGCATTGCTGCCGATATGCACCAATTTATTTTTGCCGTATGGATTAACCACATCCCGGATGGGCGTTGAAATAACAGGTTTGGCAGCTGCCAGGTATTCGGGAGTTTTTGTAGGGCTGATAAAACGGGTTGATTCGTTTAATAAAAATGGTATCAGTGCAATATCCCATGTCGCCAGCTGCTCCGGCAGTTCCTGGTATGTTTTGGAACCCAGGTAATAAATGTTCTTATTTTTCGGTAAAGTTGCCGGATCGATCTTTACAACCGGCCCTATCAGTATGATTTCCCATTCGGGTCTGGCATCGGCAATACCTTTGATCAGATCAATATCGAAGCGTTCATCGATTACACCATAAAACCCAAGCTTTATTTTGCCATTCTCTTTTTTTTCCAGCCCCCGCGCTTTAGCAAAATGTTCCTTTTCTATACTGCTTGGAAAAGGGTAGATATTGGCATGCTGGTTCTTTTTCGCTTCATATATAGAATATCCTCCGGTAAATACGATATCTGCCTTTTTTAGCAACTCCTTTTCCAGTGTTTTTAATTCTTCCGGAGCAAATTTAAATGCGGAAAGTTCATCCATACAATCAAAAACGGTGAGTTCCGGATTGTACTTACGGCTAAATTCAAGCGCCATAGGGGTATAATACCAAAACACATGGTCTGCAAGGTTCTTGTTCTCCATAAATTTATCAAACAATCGCTTTAACGCCGCCCTATTTTCGTTTGCTGTTAAACCTGATTTGATATGTGGAACCATAACTACAATATTTTCACCCCGGCTTAAATAAGTATAGTAATCCTTACCGGCTGCGTCATATATAGGCTCTTCGATAAAGAAAACTTTTAAGCTTTCTGACAAACGTGTTAGCAGGTGCTGAGGCCGCTGAAAAACAAAATCCCATCGCAGATGTGAAAAACAAATCATGTTTTTAGGAAAACTATCAAAATTCGTTTGCGTGTTTTTGTCAGTATGGGTGATTAATAATTTCATAATGTTCACATTTTGGTTAGAATTAATCAAAATCAATACCGATTTCTTTAAAATAGCTTAATTAAACTAATAATATAATTATTTGATTAAAATAAACTATAGAGAAATGAATCTTTCTTTTAAGAACAAACGTAATACGTACTAAAATATATACAGAACAAGCGTTAATTGCGTTAATAAAAAACAAAACTATTTTATAAATATTTCTAATTGCAGATTACATAAAGGTTATGAACAAAAACAAATTCCTGTTTGCCACAGGCATTGAAAACAGCTACCCCCTGATTACGCTCGCTGATGGAACACGAAAAAGAGTAGATGAAATGGAAAAATGCGGTCATTATAAGTTGTGGAAAACCGACTTTGACCTGGTTAAAGAAATGGGCATTGATACCTTAAGATACGGCCCCCCATATTATAAAGTTCATGTCGGTCCAGGAAAATACGAGTGGGATTTTTGCGATGAGACCTTTAATTATCTGAAACAACAAAATATTACTCCAATAGTAGACCTTTGCCACTTTGGCGTTCCCGACTGGATAGGAGATTTCCAGAATAGCGACTGGCCTGTGCACTTTGCCGAATTTGCCAAAGCTTTTGCTACCCGTTTTCCGCATATCCGTTTTTATACCCCCGTTAACGAAATCTTTATTACTGCGATGTTCTCCGCACAATATGGCTGGTGGAATGAATGTAAGAAGGATGATCGTTCCTTTGTAAATGCGTTAAAAATTTTATGTAAAGCTAATGTGCTTGCCATGCAAGCGATTTTAGAAGTACAGCCGGATGCAGTTTTTATACAAAGTGAGTCGTCAGAATATTTTCATCCGGAAACGCCGGATTGTGATCCGCTGGCATCTTTCCTTAATCAAAAACGTTTTCTTTCTCTCGACCTGAGTTATGGTTACCCGATCAGTGTAGTTATGTACGAATATCTGCTGGAAAACGGGATGACTAAGGAGGAATACCGGTGGTTTGAAAACAACCTTATAAAAGGAAGCTGCGTGATGGGCAACGATTACTATATCACCAATGAACATATGGTGCATGAGGATGGAAGTACATCGGCAGCCGGAGAAATTTTTGGATATTATGTAATTACACAACAATATTATAGCCGTTATAAACTCCCGGTTATGCATACGGAAACCAACATTGTTGAGCCGAATTCTGTAAGATGGCTACAAACCCAATGGGCAAACGTACGCCGGCTTAAAAGAGATGGAATACCCATTTACGGATTTACGTGGTATAGCCTTACTCACCAGGTAGACTGGGACTCTGCTTTAAGATTTGACAATGGCAATATAAACGCCCTGGGATTATACGATTTGGACAGGAAGATACAACCTGTAGGAGAAGCATACAAAACCCTAATTAAACAATGGAAAACTGCCCTGGAAAATGAGAGTTATTTATTATATCTTAAACCTCCATACTATAAATAAGAAGCCTATTTATCCAGGCCTTTGTTATCCTTATGCTGATGACTTAAATTAAAAATACTTACCCTGGTTTTGCTGTACTCCATGGTATAATGTAAAATTTTGTATGGTCGTGATACATTTGACGCGGTATCAGGGGCCATTTTCATTTCCAATTGATCGTTTTGATAATTTCCGCGCATTATATTAAATATTAATCTATAGTTAATACAAATAAAAGTGCAAATGGTTTTAATTATTTTTTAATAACAGCGTATTTATAAGCTATTTAGAAGTAGTTAATTATATAAATAGCATTAAATACTTCTATGCCAAATCATGTATATGTAACATTCCTATTGAAATATTACATATAAAGAAATTTTTTAATGTTTGGCCTTATAATTGCCTAGGTTTCAAAAAAAATAACTCAATGGCAAACGAAAAATCTTCAAAAGAAATATCACCATCCACAGAGGTATATAAAACCAACCGGGGGCAAATAGAACATTATGATAACGCTATAAACCAGCGTGTTATTTGGCTGTCCATAGGTCAGTCATTCTTTTTTAATGTATATGCAATGCTGGTTACAGGTAAAGCTCCCACGCCTGATCTGATGTCTAAACAGAAAATGCTGGCAGTTATATTTCCCTTTGCAGCATTATTGACTGCCGTATTTACTTTTTTCGATGTTGTTGCAACCCTCGTTTATTTACGCAAATTAAGAAGGTATTATGAAAGAGCTACAGAAAGCCGGGAATCAGATAAACTATACCCTCCGGTTTATGGACGGCCGATAGACAGGATTTTTCAGCACATTTCACCTGTATTAATTCCATTGGTTTTTATTATAACCTGGGTGTATTTACTGTTTTATGATCATCACTTAATTTAACCAGCAATGATAAAGCTAAGAACCTTTTTAATTTTATTAGGCACCGTTTCCTTAAGCATTGTTTATGGACAGTCAGGCACAAATGATAATACCATTGATTTTATTAAAAAAGCTTACCTCGGCAACCTGATGCAAATAAAAAGCGGTACCCTGGCTATGAAAAATGCTAAAGACGGAGGCGTGAGATCTTTTGGTTCGCAAATGATTGCTGATCATTCACAATTAAATGGACAACTGCATTCATTGATTCAAACAAAGAATTACAATGTCAGGTCTAAAGACACTACTGGCAAATCCATTGACAAGCTATTGAAAAAAGCTCCGGCTACGGGGTTCGATAATTTTTATATCAGCAAAATGGTAACCGAAGACAAAGAGCTGGTAGCGTTATATCAAAATGCATTAACTATAAATGATCCGGCAATACAAACCTTCATAAAAAATACGCTGCCTATATTAAAAGGCCATTTATCATCTGCTACTGCTATTGCAAATCAGTTGAATATCCAGGTACATTAATTTTCTTAATCAAGTAATAGAAAATAACAATAAAGGCGACCCACGAGGTCGCCTTGAATTATCAACTGTTATTAGTAAACCTTAAATTGTTGATGGATTTCTTATAAGTCCAATCAAAAATGCAATTACTGCTATTACAAGTAATGCATGAATTATACCGGTTGCTGAATAAGCAAACACTCCGATCGCCCATCCTATCAGAAGGATAACTGCGATAACATAAAGAATTGATCTCATAATACTGTTTTTTTAGTTAAATGTATTAACTATAACAATAAAACTATGCCAAAAATCAATATTGCGTTGCATAAGATTTAAATGAGATCTTATTGCATAGAAAAAACTACATTATATGCTTTAAGCCATACAGCAGCAATTCGTTATAGAATTGTAACTAAACGCCCACTAAATAAAAACCCTTCGCCCGGACGAACGAAGGGTAAATATTATAAATAAATGATCTTAAAAATGAAATGACAGTTTAGTAAATATTCTCATTCCATTAAAGCCCATTTGTACTGCTTCAAAAGGACCGCCTGATTCACTATCGCCAAATGAACTTGTGCCACTGGTTGGATTAACTGAGCCTGGTACAATAGCTTTATCAGGGTGCACATTAAACAAGTTGTCTACACCAGCTGTCCATGAAAACGTTTTGGTCACTTTATAAGAGATATAAAGATCTGTAGTTACTTTAGGTTTGAAATCGAATATTTCAGGTACCACCCCGGTTCCGTTATCTAAAGTTACATAAGGGAAAAATGGATCAGGTGAACTGGCAGGAGTAGAGGCTTCTCCAAAGCCTAGTTCTTTAACATCTCCAAAATAAGTAAACCTGGCCCCTACCGAAAATTTGCTTGTTCCAAATTCAGGATTAAGGGTGAATTTAGCTTTTGGAGCACTTGCCTTCAGGAAATATTGTTCCCTGTCGGAAAAGAAAGCGGCACTGTCAGAAGCAGAATGCCTGAAAGTTGCAGGTACATTAATTTTATCAATTGTTAAACCTTGTAAGTTTCCTGCTAACAATACGTTAAAGTGGTTTTTGCCCCAACGGTTTTTATAATCCAACACAACGTCGATCCCACGGTTAGTAGTATTAACAGCATTGGCAAAAAACTGTGCATCACCAATATGTTGAGCGGCTAATATGTTATTTAACGGGGCACCGAGTGTTGGATCACCTGCTGCGTACAAACCGGATATAACTATTCTGTTTCTAACCTGTATATCATAGCCATCAACTGTTACAGATAAGTTACTTACAGGTTGCCATGCAAAGCCTAAACTGTAGTTATCCGATGTCTCTTGTTTTAACTTTGGTATACCGGCTGTTTGAGCCACTTCAGAGTAGTTTGGCACCAGCTTGGTATATACCAGGTTACCTCCAATTATTGAGGTGTTGGTATTGCTGAAGTTTATTTGCTGCAACGAAGGGGCACGAAAACCGGTGCTTATTGATCCACGCAGGTTAAAATTGTCTGTAAGCTTGTAACGGGTTGCCAATTTAAAAGTACTTACAGCGCCAAAATCCGAATAATTTTCAAAGCGGGCTGCAGCATCCAATAACCAGGCTTTGGTTACATCTAACGCGCCTTCGGCATAGATTGCTTCATTAGTTCTATGTGCTATCACAGCATCACTTGGCTGATAGCCCGGATAACCTTCTGATCCAGATGCTTTTGCTACGCCGCCCGGCAGTGTAGCTCCGCCGTCGATATATGAATTAGGTTCGCCTGCATATAACTGATACCGCTCGTACCTGAACTCGCCGCCAAAAGATAGTTGAAACCCTTGTGCAACCTTACTGAAATGCCTGGTTATATCTGCATTTGCAGTGTTTTGCAAAAAGTTAAAGCCGCCGTCATCAAAACGGGTTTGTATAGGCTGGCCTGCAACATAAGGCAATGAAGCATTAAAGGTTTTATTGCCAAAATAATGAAAGTCATTACGCCCTGTATTATTGCTGATATCCCAGTCCCAGTTGCTTGGCGTTGTGCCGCGGAATCCAAAGGCAGCCGACTCATCTTTCATATATACATCTTCCTGTGGATTATAGTACACGTTATTGGCTCCGATAGAACCATCAGGATAACCGCCCACCTGCATAATACCGGGGACAAAGATCAGTGCACCTGTGGTAGGGTCAGTTGGAAACTTTGTTGGATTTTGACGTAAACCATTATCATAGTTCCAGCTTCTTGTATATGCATAAACATTGGAATGTTTGTAGTTGTAACCGCCGAAAGAATAGAAGACAGTATTGGTACCCTTTATAGGGATCTCCATATTATACATACCGCCGCCTGATACCACAGATCCATCACCGTAGGCTCTCCGTTCACGACTTACTGGCAGGCTCGAGTCATCTCTGAAGGTTTTACCCTGGTTTTCATAGTTAGCGCCCACATTGATAAAACCGCCATTTTTACCAATAGCTAATCCATAATCGGCGCCGAACGTAAAAGTTTGGCCGTCAAATTTTTTGCCGGTATAATATTGACTTGGATCAGAGTAGTTTAATGTATTATACTTTTGATCATTAAAACCACTAAATCCACCTGTAATATTAAGGTGATTGATATCTTTTTTCAAAACAAGGTTGATAACACCTGCAATTGCATCAGAACCATATTGGGCCGAAGCGCCGTCACGTAATATCTCCACATGATCAATGGCTGCTTCCGGTATGGCATTAAGGTCGGTACCACTGTTACCGCGACCGCGTGTACCTACTTCATTTACAAAAGCTGACAGGTGACGGCGTTTGCCATTCACCAGCACCAACGTTTGGTCAAAGCCAAGCCCGCGTAAACTTGCAAAATCAATAGCATCTGATCCATCACCGCCGCTTTGCTTGTTATAGTTAAAAGAAGGCACAGCCTGGTTAAGCTGGCTCATCAGATCTGGTTTCGCTGTATTTGCGGTCATAGAATTTATGTTGATCACATCTACAGGCACGGGCGATTCTATTTTTGTACGACCGGCACCGCGACCACCCAATATTACTACCTCTTTCAATGATTCCTGTGAAGGCGCCAGTTCCATATCTAAAACTTTGTTTTCATCAGCAGCAAGCTGCACGCTGATAGTTTTCCTTTCAAAGCCGATAGCCGTAAATGTCAATTGATACGCACCGGGTTTTAAAACAAGGCTGTATTTCCCATTAGCATCTGTTGAAGCGCCGACACCTGATGGCGAGGCTACAATGCTTCCGCTTTGCACCGGTTTACCGGCACTTGTGAGCGACCCTGTTATTTTTTGCGCCCAAAGTGGAGAGCAAAATAAAAACATCGCTCCAAAAAGTAAAAAAAGTAATTTTAAATTCATAGTTTTTGAGGTTAGTTAAAATATTATTAATTATTTAACCAAAATATGAATAATTTTTATTATACTTTATAAATTAGTTAATAAATATTTAGTTTATATGCAACATTTTGATTTAAAAGTTCAAATAGATAAATTTCTATTAAAAAAATCTGATTTTTAAATATTAAAAAGTTCATATGTATAGATATACATAGAATAAAAATGTTTTTTTATATGTTTTTAATAAATTCCAAGTACATAATACCTTTTAGCTGTGAAACTAATTCATTTATAAAGCCGTAAGCAAGCTAAACTGCCAAAATATGTCATTAAAGCGTTCGGAGGATTTGTCGGATCTGGAAAGAACTAAAGCAGAGTTGAAGAAACTCATGGACTATTCTTTAGATATTATTTGCACAACTGAGAAAAAGAGAAGATTTTTAAATGTTAGTGCCGCCGCATTAAAAATATGGGGCTATTTACCTGATGAACTTATTGATAAACCGTATTTGGATTATGTTTACCCTGAAGAGTACGACCTCACCAATAAAGCAACAATTGAAATAACGGGGGAGGCCAGCAAAACCAACATTGAAAACCGTTATATTCATAAACAGTTCGGTTGTACCCATTATATGGTCTGCGAGCTGGGATGATGAAGAAAAGGTTATGCATTGCATCGCCAGGGATACAACTGAAAGATATCTTTCTTTAACTCAACTGAAAGAAAGTCAGTCAAAACTGCGCACAGCCACTAGGATTGCAAAATTGGTTACTGGCAACTTCAACTGGATGGAAGCAACAGGTATTGGTCTGACGAGTTTATGAAACATGGGAAGTATCCAAAGATACATTCGAAGTTATTTTGATTCTTTTTTGAATATTGTTCACCAGTCGTCCACTACCCCATAGCTGGCTTTACATTTAAAATATTTTGGCTCCCTCCGCAAATCCCCCCTGATTGGCACGGCCGCCCAGCATTTTGGACCTGAAAGGTTTAGTGTTAAGCTAACGAGCTCAATTGGTTGAACTACTAACTGCTGCACTGTGACTCAAATTGCCCCAAACTATATTCACAAGCATACAATCCTGTGATAAATTGTGTTAAACATTTAAAATGTGGTCTTGTAATCTTTTACGCCGTTCATTATTGTTAAAAAAATAATTCTAAGGTCAAGCAGAAAAGACCAATTTTCCAAATACCATACATCAGCTTCTACACGTTTCATCATTGCCTCAGTAGTACTTGTTTCACCACGAAGCCCCTTTGCCTGCGCCCAACCGGTAATTCCTGGTTTTAAAAAATGCCTCACCATAAAACTGTCAATCAATTGCGCATATTGTTCTGTATGGCTTAACATATGCGGCCTTGGGCCAATAACCGACATGTTTCCAATCAGAACATTAAAAAACTGGGGCAATTCATCAATGCTTGTACGTCGTAAAAAAGCACCTAATTTAGTAATCCGATGGTCATTACGAGTTGCCTGTTTCTTATCAGATTCATTATTTATGCGCATGCTTCTAAATTTGTAACATGTAAAAGGCTTATTATCCCGACCGGATCTTACCTGTTTAAAAAATACCGGCCCCCGGGTTTCAAGTTTTATTAATATCGCTAACAACGGAAAAAGCCAACTGAAGAAAAATATAATTATAAATATCGAAAAAACCACATCAAATAAACGTTTAACAAAGCGGTTAAGCATATTTTCAAGAGGTTCAGGCCTAACAGATATAACCGGAATATGTCCAAAATTTTCAATTAAAACCGGCTTTATTCCATAATCGTAATATTCGGGAACAAATTTAAAACGAATTAGATTTTTATCAGCGTCAGTAATTAATTGCTCAATTTTGTTTTTCTCGGAAATTGGCAGCGTACAAAATATTTCGTCGATATTATTGTTTAATGCATAATTTATACAATCATCTGTAAAACCCAGGTATTTCCCCTTGTCTTTAACCAGTCCGGGATTATCGTCAAAAAAGCCAATTAATTTATATCCCAAAGTAGGATTGTCAAAAAGTTCCTCAAGATCCTTTCCTACTCTTCCGTGCCCTATAATAATTACATTTCTGAGATCATACAAGCTTACATTGAGGCTTTTGCGTACACTCAGGAATATAAGTTTCCATAATACGAGCAAAATTCCAAATAAAATAGACGAATAAACTAAATATCCACGGGTTATAAAATAAGTTTTAGTGCCAATAATTACCATTATAACACAAATTATACTAATAAAGAGCACATATGTTTTAATTACGTTATGGTAAGTTTTAATTGAGTCTTTATATAAAACCTGTTGATACAAACCGCTGATATTGGCTGATAAAAGCCAGGTAAGGTTGAAAATTAAAACAAAAGGCAAATAATATGGATTATGGATCCACGAAACATGTTCTTTCCCTTCGATATAATAAGCCATTATCATCGCGATATTTAAGCTTATATAATCAAAAGTGAGATTGATCATTTTAATAAATGTAGCGTATCTGTGATTCATAAAATGAAATTGCCTTCTTAAGGCATTTAGAAATAATTTTTACAATTAACATATTAATTTACGCAATCGAGTTTACACTTAATTTATATTTTAATTATTATTTTAGGATATATTTTTAACTTTTGTTTAATAAAATAATAATTCCAGATTCATGACCCGTAAATTTATTTATAAAAAAGTCAAAAATACTATTTCGATACATGTCAAAATTAAAAGAATACAATGAGAATTAGTTTTTAATTATTATCCTACGTTTATTTTACAAAACCTGTGCTATAAAATCATTCATAATATTATTCAGATTAAGATATTTTTCTGCATAACTACGGGCATTATTTCTCATTTTCTCGACCTCAGATTTATTTAAGCTAACTTCCAAAATTTTCTTTTCCAGTAACTCCTGGCTTTCGGGTGGTACTATATGTCCCAAATCATACTCTTTAATTACTTTATATAAAGATGTATCAGGAAAGCTGGTTACAATGCAAATACCACCAACTGCAAGTATAGTTGATAATTTTGATGGCATTACCAGGTCTTCAGCATTGGCTTTTTGCAAAATCAAGTGAACATCAGCCATATTTAAAAATTCATTAAAAACATTTTTGTCCTGAACCGGAAGAAAAGAAACATTTACCAGCGCTTTATCTTTAACCGTTTTAACAAGCTTGTTTTTATAAGGGCCGGCCCCACAGATAATAAATTTAATATTTTGATTGTCTTTCAGTTTTTCAGCTGATACAAGAATGTTTTCTAATCCTTGCTTTTCTCCTATAGCTCCTGAGTAAAGGTATATTATATTATCCGATTGATATCCCCATTTAGTTTTCAGTTTTTCACGTTCAGGGATGGGATAAAAGTAAGAAGTATCCACCCAGTTTGGGAAAAATAATACTTCCTTGTTCGCTTTAGTTTTGATCCTATTCATCATTCCAGGCGAAATGCTGCTTATAAAATCAACATTGGTAAGCAAATGCTTTTCCAATTTATATAGTTTTTCAACTAACATCGGCCGTCTTATCATATTCAAATTATGGGCAGCTTCAATTTGAAGATCCTGAATATGATAAACAAGTTTCCCTCCCAAATGATTTCTTAATTTTAATCCCAAATAGCCAAGATGGAACGGAGGAGCGACTGTTATTATCAGATCATATTTTTTTTTCGTAAGTATTAACAACCAACCTACCCACGACATAGATACCCAATATGACATATCCTGAATCATTCTTCTTTTGCCCGTTGGCTTGGAAGGAACATAGGAAGGGCAACGATAAATGGTTATCGAGCTGTTGCTTTCGGGATATTTTATAACTTCTTTTTTATACCATCTGTTTTTATACGGTGCCTGTACCTTCCAGAAAGGGTAATAAGGAAAGGTGGTGATAACAGTGCAATCATAACCATTTTTAGCAAACCACTCCATCATTTCGCCATTATACTTACCTATACCAGTTGGTTCAGGTGAAAAATTATGACTGATCAGGAGTATATTTTTATTTGCCATTTAATACTGTTTTGAATTAAAAATTCTCAAATTTAATTAAACCAAAGATTTTGAAATATCCGACTTACTTTTAAATATGGATGACTAAATACTTTCTCAAATATTAACGGTAATATTTGTCTTTTATATAATTTATCCCTCGTAAAATACATAAAAAACCCTGAAAAAATTAGAAGAAATAATTTGAACCTATTAATTTTTCCTTTAAGATTAATAAATTAAAATAACATTAAAAAATGAGGTGATAATATTAATTCTTAGGCTAATGACTATATAAGTACCCAATTTATCCCGCTTACACTAGTTGGTCATTTAAGTAAGAATGGCTAACCAAAGAATTTGGTTGGTATACGATAATTTATTTATATAAGTTATTATATATTAAATTTAAATAGATTATTTCAACCATTAAAAAAGGTTAATTTGGTATCATTCAGGGTTAATTTTAGGGAGAAAAACGGATGCAAAACTACCATTTACTACCATTTGAGGTTAATTTAAAGGTAAAAAAATCTTCAAAACTATCATTTACTACTATTAACTACCATTTAAAAGTAATTTGAGCAGATCATCAAACATTTCGCATGGATTTTTACATTATATAAGGAGTATTATAAATCCCTTAAAACTTCCGATATTCAGAAAAGAAATAGTTTGCATGCTCTTTTCCTTACTATTCGGTCGGCTTATTGTGCAAAAGCATCACTTCTTTCAAACAACTTAATTCCACCTGCTTTTAATTTTTTCTGCAGGATTACCCTTATAAATGCTATTAGAATTCAAATCTTTTGTAACAACTGACCCGGCAGCGACAACACAATCAACACCTATAGTAACACCAGGTCCTATAAAGCATCCGGCGCCAACCCATGTTCCGCTTTGTATAGTGATAGGGCCGTTGCGGTATTTAAAAGCGGGATCCGTATAGTCATGATTGCCTCCGCATAAAAAGGCTCTCTGGGAAATACAAACATTTTCACCAATTTTTACTGATTCAAAGTTTAGTATAAACACTTCTTCGCCTATCCATGAATAATCGCCTATTTCCAATTTCCATGGCATATGAAGATTTACCCTTGGTTTAATGTTTACTTTTTTGCCAACCCTTGCTCCGTAAATTTTTAAAAAAAAGATTTTCAAAGCATTGGGATAAGGAATAGCTGTAAGGAAAAATAACATTTTAACAAAGTACCATGAACCTTCTTTGAATTTTCCTGCCCCGCGTTCAAGTCCCTTTCCTGCGTCGAAATCTTTTAATCTTACTCTCGAAGAAAATGAGTCTTCTGCCATATAATAATTTTAACAATAATTTTTTTTTGAATTAATTATTGATCCATTAAGTTTATACTAATCGTTTACAAATGCTTTAAAAAAGTTTTTCGCTACTTTAGATACTTTAAAATGTTTCTTGTAAGCTGTGAGAGCGAAACTACGCATTGCTAACCGTTTCTCTCCCGGTAAGCCGAGCCACTGCTTTATCATGTCATAAACCGCTTCCTGATTATCATTTGCAACTATCCCGGCATCTTCGGCAATTATCTCCCGCCAAATATTAACCTGGTCTGATATCAGTACAGGTTTGGCGCATGCAAGCGCCTCGGCCACTGCTATTCCAAAGTTTTCCTGATGGCTGGGTAATACAAATGCCTCACAGCCATAAAACGCTCCCCACTTACTATCTCCATTAAGCATACCAGGAAAAAACACATTTGCTTTGGCCTTAGGATTATTTGTTAGTTGCAATTGCAATTTTTTACCAAAATGCGTATCCAAACCAGGTCCTGCAATTACAAGTCTTGGCAAGCTATTGTCAGTAGCTGTAGATTCTTCATGCAACTTTATGTAAGCATTAATCAGCATGTCTACGCCTTTTTTTGGGTGGATCCGGCTTAAAAAAAGCAAATAAGGCGCTTCATTTAATCCAGGACAAAGTTTCAAAAAGGCTGATAACATATCCTGGTGATATGCCGGTGGCTTTTCTATTCCATAACCTACATTATATTCCTTATGTGGGTGATAGGGCCTAAAAGTTTCCTGTGCAAGTAACAATTCAGTTTGACAGGTAAAAAGCAAACCATCTGCATTATTTATTACTTTTCTCTCTATCAATTTCCAATAAAACCAATTTCTGATCGCTTTTAACCGGCGATCTTTTGCGCGCTGAAAGTAAGGATCAAGCATACCGTGAGGCATCACCAGCAATCTTGGCGGTTTACCTGTCAAACTTTTCTTCATACTATCGAAAACCTGCCATGTAGCATAACTATGGTATGACCACAAACCATTTAAAATAACTACATCAAACCGGCTTAAATTTGCTTTCAACCATGGTTTTAAGTTCGCGGTATAACTCCATCGCCCATAACAAGGACCTAATGCGTGGATTATAAGACTTTCGTTGGCTAAATAAGATGATTCTGGTGCATCTAAACAAACCACCTCCCTGGTCACTCCCATATCCTTCATAACAAGATCGAGGTTCCGTATTCCCTGGGACGGACCGCCGCTTACGGGGTCCATGCTACTTATGATATGAAGCAAACGTATCAATTTAATTCTCTTATTTTTTTTATTACGATGGAAATATCAAATCATTAGGGGGGTGCAATCTATTATTATTTTTCTGTAAATTTCTTCAATCCCATCTATTGATTTTTCCAAATCAAATCTCTTAACATTTTCTAACCCGTATTGAATAATCTCTTCACGTTCTTCGTTAGAAAAATTCAAAATTTTATTTATTACTATTGCCGCGTCCCTTGCCCATTGGCCGATACCTGTTTTTTCATAAGGCATTTTCGGTATCAAAAAGCCAGCTTCACCGGCTACTTCTGACATTGGTGCTTCATCAGTAGTGATAACCGGGCATCCTAAAGCCATTGCTTCTGCAATAGGCCAGCCGAAGCCTTCAGCCAAAGATGGAAATAAAAATAAGGAAGCACCGGCATAGGCTATTTTTACGAATTCATCATCTTTACCGGGAAGCACATAAATATCATCTTTATAAGGAGATTGCTCCTTTGCTTCCATAATTAAAGGACCGGGATCTGCTCCGATCAGCAACAATGGAATAGCAGTGTTATGAAATGTACGGTAAGCATTATACAGTGCAATTACTCCAAACCGATATTTGTACCATTGATTGCCTCCTAAATGCATTAAATATCCGTTTGCAAGGCTGATTCCTGTTTGTCTTTCTACCTCCCTTCGCGCCGTGGCTACGTTCATTTGTACGTAAGTTTTGTTTAAACCGTTGTAAACCACCTCCGAAATAAAAGGTTGAAACGTTAAAAACTCATGCAGGTCCTCTTGTGTTTTTTTTGAGACGGATATAAAATTTTTACCAGATGAATACCCGCTATGTATATAAGACTGGTACTTTCGCCCCGACCACTCGGTTAAATTCTGCTGAAATTCA
>JAQBOU010000084.1 GCA_028287865.1 Mucilaginibacter sp.
TTTAAGTTCTTTTTCTGCTTCCTGTTTTTTTGCCATTAAATAAATTTTCTCCTTTTCCCAATTTGTTAATTGGGACTGCAAAGGTAGGTATATAATTTTATTTCAAAAAAATTAATTTACTGTTAAAACAGGATATTTATCTGATTTTGACCGTTTTTGGATAAAATACAATCGCAACACAATGTGCGACTTGCAAAATCTCCTATAATTGTTACTTAAATAACTGCAAGCTTGCCTTCTATCTCATCAAAAATTGAGATGAAATCGTTCAAAATACTTTCCCGGTACCCCATTAAAACACCATTCATTTTGGCTTCATTTTCGGGCGTAAAAGGATCTTTCCATACCCGCATACAGATTCGTTTTAAAGCATAAGCGATTTCTTTGGTTTCTGAATAACTATTCAGATATCGGCTTCTTTTAAAATCCTCGTAAAATTTAAAAAACACATCGGTGTCGGTTAACCCCGAAAAAGTTAAAAACTCATGCACAATTTCTTTTTTGCAGCCTTCCAGGTGATCATAAAACCCGGTGGTGGTTATTTCATGCGAAGTTAGTAGCAAGTTATCCAGTATCAGCTCCAGCGCAATATGCCCCAGGAAAAATGGCTTTACAGGCGATCCTTCAATAGCAGGCAGCAACAACTTTTTAAGCTGATGCGAATGGTAAAGAAAGAATTCGGAGGAATGAAAATACCGGTCTACTTCCAGGTGTTTTTTCCAGCCATGTATGATCACTTCAATGTCCTTATTTGGATGACTTAGTTTCTCGGGATGAATAATGATGGTTTTATCGGCATTTTTTAAAAGATCGGGCAATACCGTACCTAATATAAAGTAGCAGTTGTCTGTATTCCGGTCGAAGTAAAAGTGCGATAGAAAATTCATAACCCCTTTTTTGCAATATCCTGTTTAACCCAAAATACAAAAAATTATAGAATAACGAAGGTTGTTTCAAAGAAATATTAGTCATTTTACAATTGGTTAATATTAAAACAAGCGGCAAGGGATGGTTTAAGCAGTAAATTATTCTGTTATCTTTGCCGTTTTTGAAACTGAACACACAATGAATTTTGTAGAAGAATTACGCTGGCGGGGCATGCTGCACGATATAATGCCGGGAACCGAAGAACTGTTAAATAAAGGAATGGTTTCGGGATATATCGGGTTCGACCCAACTGCCGATTCGCTGCATGTTGGCAGCCTGGCGCAGATCATGTCCCTGATCCATTTTCAGCGTGCAGGGCATAAGCCTTTCGCATTGGTTGGTGGAGCAACCGGTATGGTGGGTGATCCTTCAGGCAAATCACAGGAGCGTAACCTATTATCAGAGGATGCATTGCAGCATAACCTGGCAGGTATAAAAGCACAGCTTGAAAAGTTTTTAAATTTTGATTGCGGCGATAACAGCGCCCAAATGGTAAATAACTACGATTGGTTTAAAAATTTTACTTTCCTTGATTTCATTCGTGATGTTGGCAAGCATATCACTGTTAACTATATGATGGCCAAAGATTCGGTTAAAAACCGGATCAATGGCGATACAGGCATGTCATTCACCGAGTTTACCTACCAATTGGTACAAGGCTATGATTTTTACTATTTATGGAAAAATAATAACTGCGCTTTGCAAATGGGCGGTTCTGATCAATGGGGGAACATTGTTACCGGTACCGAGCTGATACGCCGTAAGGATGCCGGAGAAGCTTATGCCATCACTACTCAATTAATAAAGAAAGCTGATGGTACCAAATTTGGTAAAACCGAAGGCGGAAACATCTGGCTAGATCCCGAAAAAACTTCGCCTTATAAATTTTACCAGTTTTGGCTGAATACCAGCGATGCTGATGCTAAAACTTATATCAGAATATTTACTCTTTTTGATAGGGAAACTATTGAAAGTTTAGAAGTTGAACACGATGTAGCGCCCCATTTACGGGTATTGCAGAAAGCGTTGGCAAAAGACATTACCATTAGGGTACATGGCGAAACTGAATATGAAAAAGCCATTAAATCGTCGGAGTTTTTGTTCGGTAACGTCGGTATTGAATTTTTGAGCGAGTTAAACGATGCTGAGGTTATTTCTTTGTTTGAAGGGGTGCCCAATTTTACTATCAGTTTGAGTTTAATGGAACAGGGAGTAAACGTTGTTGACCTGTTAGCTATCCACACATCGGTTTTCCCTTCAAAAGGCGAGGCAAAAAAGATGATACAGGGAGGCGGTACGGCGATTAATAAGCTAAAAATCAACTCGGTTGATGAGGTTTATCAGCCGGATAATTTAATTAATGGGAGATATTTAGTTGCCCAAAAAGGTAAGAAAAATTATTTTTTGATTATTGCTGAATAATTTGCAAATACGACAAATGGTAATTATATTTGTATATATGTCGCACAAAGAAAAGCATATTAAATCAAACGTGGTAAATGAGCCGATGGTAGCTTATGCTGCTTCAGGTACCTCCAACCCGTTTTATAATTTATTAAGCAATTCAAAATCAGTAAATATTTCTAATGATTTTGATATCATAAAGTTTGCACGCGAGGGTTTTCCTAAACGTGTTTTACTTGCATTGGCAAAAAAAATATCGCTAAACATCCAGGAGCTATCTAATATACTTCACATAAGTGAGCGCACTTTACAGCGCTATGACGATGATGCTATTATAAAAACTGAATACGCCGAAAAGGCCGTTGAGCTTGCCCGCTTATATGCCCGCGGTGATGAAGTATTCGGCTCCATGGATAAATTCAAATTATGGGTAAAAGCGCCAAGTATTGTTTTTAATGGTGAAGCCCCGGTTTCCCTGCTGGATACTTCTGCCGGTTTTGATATGGTTTTCAAAGAGTTGGGCCGTATTGAGCACGGCATTTTTGCCTGATGGTACTCTACCGTATTGTAAGTTGTGATTATGCTGGTGACCTTACCGGTACCGGTGCCCGTTTATATGGCGGCCGATGGAACAGCGAAGGAAAACCTGCAATCTATTTGGCATCCTCACGCTCTTTAGCTGTATTAGAGGTGCTGGTACATTTACCTCCGCTAATGATCCCCAATAATTATTGCCTGGTTGAAATTCAAGTCCCGGACGATAGTTTCACCACTATTTCAATTGACGATTTGCCGGCTAACTGGCGGGATATCTCGCCACCGCTCGCCTTGAAACAACAGGGGGATAATTTTTTAAAAAAACAAGAACGCCTGTTAATGAAACTGCCTTCATCCATTGTACCGATGGAATATAATTACCTGCTTAATCCCCTGCACCCGGATATAAGGAAGGTTGAAATTTTAGGTAAAAATCCTTTTAATTTTGATGGGCGATTGGTTTAGTCATTAGGTCATTTAGCCATTAGGGTATATTTTATCGAATATTTCAATGACCAATAACACTGCGATGAATGACAAGGGAGTCCCTCCTTTTGTCATCCAAGGATCTTATTCATCAGAAAGGTACACGGTATAATTATCATGCGCAGAAGATTCTCAACCAATGATCAATGACCATTCTACAAGTCACTCAATAAATCCAATTTCTTATGGTTGTATTCCTCCTGCGAAATAAGGCCGTTATCGAAAAGCATTTTTAGTTTCTTTAACTTTTCAGTAAGCTCATCTGGTTTAGGAATTTCCTGAACCGGAGGCGTTACAGGTACATGAACTTGTTCAGCTTCCGGGACCGGTTGAACCGGAACCACCGGCTGTTGTGCAGCCATACGAGAGGCATTTTCAAATTGCACAGCTCCAGATTCGGCACGTTTTTCTTCCAGGTCGCGCAGGCGGCGGGCCTCACGCTCTGATTCTTTACGCTCCTGTGCATATTGGTATAGTTTACGGGCCTGTACCTTAGGCAGGTAATCTACACCCATCTCTGCGCCATTAGTGGTTTTTACACTAAAAATAGCCCCTATAATCTCTTCTTTGGTGTACACATCAATGATATCCTTCCAAACAAAATCAATAAATTTTATACTCAAGCCCAGGTTGGCGGGTGTGAAAAATAAAATCCGTTTGTTGGTAAGTGCAATACAATCAGGAAATAGGTTTACAAGCGGTTTTTTTTGTACCGCAATGTATAGTATCTCTTCACCCGTAGTAAGCAGGTCTGCCAGGCGCAGATAAATTTTTTCTACTGTTTTAGGATCCTGCTCTTCGTTCAAAAATTTTTCTATCATGGTAGTGCTTTTATAACAGGTACAAAAATAATAATATTATGTTAGTTGCAGGTTAAGTTTTAAGCTATCAGTAAATTACAGCCTCTTATATCCGAATTATCAAAGCGGCCAAGCACCTCAAATGACCCATCGGCATATACCTTGCCCAGATCCTGGATAGCTAAAAATGAACATGAGTTAATATTTGCCAGGTCTGCTACATTTATGCCACCTGCTTTATTATCTTTAAGGATACTCATAGGGTCGTTGGTATCGCGGGTAATGATCCGCATCCAGGGCGGGCAGTTAAAAATGCCATCCCCTTTTGAGTAGGCCTGCGATAATAACTCAGTCATCCCATATTCCGAATGGATGGCACCCACGCCAAATCCCTCACATAACTGTTTATGCAGCTCTTCGCGGATCATTTCCTTTCGCCTGCCCTTCATACCGCCGGTTTCCATCACAATTAACTCCGGAAAATTTATATTGTAATTTTCAATAAAATCAAGCAAAGCAAAAGTTACACCAATTAGAATAGTAGGTTTTTGAACCTGCTGCTGTTTTTTTAGCTGATGGTATAGATCGTCATGATTATACAGAAAAAAGCCACTGTCCGGATTATTGGATTGTTTGATCAGGTCATCCGCCATATAAATAAGCGAAGAGCCTTCGCGCTCCAGGTAGGCAGGTAATAGTGCCAAAATTGTATAGTTGGTTATATCGCCATAAAACAACCGGAAGGCTGCCCGGAAGCTTTCAATATACCAGCTTATATCCGTAACATAATGACTGCTGGTGGTAATGCCTGTAGTGCCGGAACTGGTGAAAATAACTTCAACCGGATCGGTTGTACTCACTACCCGGTGCGATTTAAAAAGCTCAATAGGTAAAAAAGGAATTTGATAAAATTCATTAATGTCGGCAGGATCAATATTTAAACTGCTGACAAACTCCCTATAAATTGCACAATTTTTAGCCTGGTGACGAAATATTTCCAATGCCGCACCATTAAACTGCCGCTCGTTTTTTTTGGAGAATACCCGCTCTTTTGTCATCGCTGCAAAGATAGAGAGCTTAATTTGAAAATTATTTAATTTTAGGATTGAAAATCGTGGTAATTGGCCGGGATTAATATAGTATTGAAAGATAAATGTTAACTAATAAATAAAACAACCGTTTGTATTTAGCGTTGTAAAAATATTATTATACCATACTTTTGAATATA
>JAQBOU010000017.1 GCA_028287865.1 Mucilaginibacter sp.
GTTACTGAAAAACTTTGTGCCTGTAGTTTATCCACCAAACAAACCTGTTGTGGTCTGCCTATGGCTAATTCGGCTTTTGAGCATCTTACCAAAGATTGTAATGAATTATTCATTTAAAATTTTGCTGAATTTGACTACATAGTAGCACTATCAGGCATTTGTGTATTGCACATCCGCGATCATTAAAATGCGTGAAAAGCCTACAGATCTATGCCCCGTCCCGATGTCTCGCGATACTGCTCTGCTTTCGCTGGTTGTAAGTAAAATTTAAATTAACTTTAGAGATTGAAAACTCAACATTTCATTTAATTCAAACTAAAGTGTTGAATTTTAACTTAACATGATTTTGAGCTTGTTTCTGAAATTCGTCGGGGGTTTGGCCGGTTTGTTTTTTAAAAAAACGGCTGAAATAAGGCCGGTCCGAAAATCCAAGTTCATAAGCAATTGCTTTAATGGTGCTTTCACTGTGTATAATTAACCTTTTTGCTTCCAGTATAATTCTGTCATGAATAAGCTGCATACCTGTTTTATCCAGTTTATCCTTTAATATCTGGTTCAGTCTTTTTGAACTAATGCCCAGTTTGCCAGCATAAAAATCAGTATTGCGTACCTGGAGATAATTATGCTCCAGCAGCATCAAAAATTCATAAACTCTTTTCTGGTGCAGGTCATGCCCGGTAAATTCCTGTTCCTTAACCTGTATCAGCTTTAGCAGGAACACTTTAAGAAGCGCCTTTACAATGATGAGGTTGTCCGGTGCTTTTTGGTATTCATCAGTCAACAGCTGATAAACACTGCCAAGTTCGGCCGCAGCTTTTTTATCTACTCTTAAGCACGAAAATTCACCCTGTACGTTAAATATCTTAAACAAATCGAGGAGGAATTCCTTATCTTCTTCCTCCAAAATTTCCCGTTTAAAGGAAATGAGCTCGCCATTTTTACCTGCCTTGTTGAGCTGGTGAACCCTGTATGGAGGAATGAGATAGATCCAATCGCCTTTTACATCAAAATCATTCATTTTTATTGCATGCAACGGATCTTCGTCTTTAAGCCATACGATTTCAAAAAAATCTTTTCTTCCCGGATCATTCAGATAAGCCGGGGGGCAATTATTCAGATTTCTGATGTAGACCAGGGAGTTTTCCAGCCTGGGCTCTTTTGAAGGAAAAATCATGCCGCAAAGATAAGCACTCTGGATTTTTCACATTGGATAATATGCTAAAAAAGGAGCACTATTCGGAAATGTGCTTTTAAAAATTGGCTAGTTATGACTTTTAGCTTACATAGTTTCCTGATAGTCCACCGTCTTGCGCCAATTGTGTAATGAATTGACCAGCCTGTTCCAATACTTTTGTCAACGATTTAAAAGAGTAAGCAATGAATATAAACAACAGTCTGAATCCGCAAACATCAGATATTCAGAAAAACCTTCAACTGGTACTTGATGAAAATATTCAGTTAGCAGCTAAAATAGATTATAGCCAGTTTGATACCTTAATTGAAAAAATTCAACAGGCGCGGTCCATATTTCTTATAGCCTCAGGGCGTTCGGGCTTTTCAATGCGCTCTGCGGCCATGCGTTTAATGCACCTTGGATTACAAGTGTATTTTGTTGGCGATACCACTACACCTGCGATAGGGCATGGCGACTTACTTTTGGCAGCTTCCGGATCAGGAACTACAAGCACTATCATTACAGCAGCCGAAAAAGCTAAGCTTTTTGGAGCCAAAGTTATTGCCATATCTACTAATTCATCATCTGCCCTGGCAAAACTGGCAGATAACCATATTCAATTGCCTGCTGCAGAAAAAGAAGATCATGGCGGAAGTAAATCAAAGCAATATGCCGGGAGTCTTTTTGAACAGGCATTACTGTTAATTACCGACGCTATATTTCTTGCTTTATGGCAACTAACGGGAACACCTGCCGAAGAACTTTGGAAACGCCATGCCAATATGGAGTAAGTAACTAACATAAATAATTTAATTTTTAATAATAATAAAATGGCCAAATTACAAGTAGCAATAGACTTATTAACAACAAAGGACGCCCTTGAGCTTGCAGCTAAGGTTGCTCCGTATGTAGACATTATTGAATTGGGCACCCCGCTGATTAAAAACATGGGGTCGACTGTAATCACTGCAATGAAAAATGCGCATCCTGATAAGCTGGTTTTTGCCGATCTTAAAACAGCAGACGCAGGGGAATTGGAAGCTGATATCGCATTTACTGCCGGCGCGGACCTGGTTACCGTTATGGGAGCAGCTGGAAACGCCACGATCATAGGCGCAGTTAAAGCAGCAAAAGCACATGGCAAAGGCGTGGTGGTAGATACCATTGGTTACCCCGATCGTGTAAAACGTGCCCGGGAAGTGATAGGTTTAGGGGTGGAATTTGTTGAATTGCATGCTGGTTTAGATGAGCAGTGGACAGCTGGATATTCAATCCAGGTATTAATAGATGAGGCATCAAGAGCAGGCGTTCCGGTTTCTATAGCAGGCGGTGTTAACATTAGTAATGTTGCAGCTGTTATTAAAGCAGGTGCACAGGTAGCTGTTGCAGGAGCTGCAATTTATGGTGCAAAAGATCCGGCTGCAGCAGCAAAAGCACTTCGCGAAGCGATCGATGCGGTTTAACCGTCCTGCAAACCAGCCATAAACGGGCATCCGTAATTATACTTCATGTTATTTAGTAATAATACGCAATAGCAAAGGAACAGGCTCGGTTACAATACAAACCGGGCCTGTCTTTTACATGCTATTTTGTTCCATTACCAGGTTTTGTGCAATTGCAAGTAAGCCCCTTCAGGTGGCTACTTTTTCTTTACCACGAAGCATAAACTTTCCGAACCATGGTTCTGTTTGACATTTTCTAAAACAAGTTCTACATCGAAACATCGTTTCTTCCGCCGTTTTATACCTTCTTCGCTGTTTAGCAGTCTATAAGGCTTTGCTGCCGCTTCAGAGCTCCCAAACCGGTTAATATTGTTATTATTTGCTGCTGATTATAGGGCTTGAAAACGGCTTGCCTGACTGCTATATCTCGTATATCTATATATTAATCTATGAAAAACAGACGATTAATTCAAATAATATAAGCGAGAATTATTTAGTTTTTTACCCTCAAGCCTTAAATTAAAAGCAGCTGATCATGATTTATGATATAGCCTGTGCCCTGCCGGAAGTCCGGAAGAAAAAGTCAATGGTAAGAAGACGCGGGGAAAAAGGCTATGACTAAGGACTTCCTCTCCTCGCTCCTCCACAAACTTTTTTCAAAAGAATGTAACCTGTTACAAAAACATGTTGTCAGAGCTTACAAAATACACCATGGTGGTGGATAAAACAAAAAGTAAAAAATTTAAAATTAAATATCATGGAAGATCACGCAAAAGAATTAGGAGTAATGGTAGCTATTTTAGTGCCGATAGCCTTGTTCACAATGATTTTTGGCATCGTTTACCTTGCTAAGCGCGAAAGAATGGCAATGATTGAACGCGGAATGGATCCACGCAGGTACAAACCACAGTCGGCACCTTTTCAAAATTTAAAATGGGGGCTATTGTTGATAGGCTCAGGATTAGGCCTGTTTTTAGCCTACATACTGGACTATACTGTTTTTAGTAAGGTAAGTTCAATGGACAGCGACGGGAATGTTGCCATATACTTTGCACTGATTGCTATATTTGGCGGTGCTGGTTTAGTTTTATCTTACCGGATAGAAAAGAAAGAGGCTGATCTGGAAAAAGTTGATTAGGTGAGCGGTTGATTAAGTAGCTGTTGATTGGTGTCTGATCAATCGTTTATTATAAATACCGCTCCTTTAATATCTTAATATGATGCATTTCATGACCTGCGATCATATAAGCCAAAGCCCTTACAGAAACCGGATTGCCGCTGGCAATCCCTTTTTGCGTTAGCTGTTCTTCGTTCATTGATTTAAAAAGATAAATGCTTGATTCGCGTATGGTTTTAAATTCATTAGCGATGTCTTCGAGGGGGCGGATGTTGAACGTTGCTTTTTCCATATAAACATCCTGCTCAAAACCGGGTAATTCAATGGCCTCGCGCGAAAAGACAAGCGCCCGGTAAGCAAACACACGTTCGGTATCAGCCATGTGGCCTAATACCTGCTTAATAGTCCATTTGCCCTCGGCATACGCATAATCCGCCTTGTTAATGTCTATTCCGGTAAAAATATCATAAGTGTTTTTTTGCTGTTGTTCCAATATTTCCAGGATCGGCCCATCACCTACCAGGTCTACATATCTTGCGGCGTATGCCGAATACTCATGCGGTAACGGTCTGCTTGTCATATTTAACGTTTTTTAATACAATTCTGAATGTGGTTCCTTTTCCAAGTTCCGAGTCACGCACGAAGATCTGCCCGTTGTGGTAATTTTCTATCATTCGTTTGGTTAATGACAGGCCCAGGCCCCAGCCACGTTTACGGGTAGTGTACCCCGGCTGAAAAACTGTATCAAATTTTGAGCGCGGAATGCCTTTTCCGGTATCTGTTATATCAATATAAACTTGCTTTTTTAACTTATTCCCCGAAATTTCCACCTTTATCAATCCTTTGCCTTCAATTGCGTTAACCGCATTTTTTAAAAGATTTTCCAATACCCAATCAAACAACGGTACGTTTAACCCGGCTGCAAGGTGCGGGTTCCCAGTCATTTCAAAACTGATATTTTTACTCACCCGGACCCTAAAATAATCAACAAAGTCTTTAACCACCTCGTACACCCTATGTTCTTCCAACCGGGGTTTCGACCCAATCTTTGAAAAACGGTCAGCTACAATCTCCAGCCGCTTTACGTCATTTTCCATTTCAGCAATCAGCGGATCATCCTCAGCGCTGAACTTTTCTTTCATCAGCTCGATCCACGCCATTAACGACGAAATTGGCGTGCCCAGCTGGTGTGCGGTTTCTTTGGCAAGTCCAACCCAAACCTGGTCCTGTTCAGATTTGCGCGATGAACTGAAAGCCGTATAAGCCATCAATAAAAAGACTGCTATAACCGAGAGTTGTATATACGGGAACATCCTTAGCTGTCTTAACAATTCCGAATCTTTATAATAAACAAGCCACTGCGTACCCAAAAAAACAGTAAGCTTAATAGGCGCATGCTGTTTCTTCATGTAAGCCAGTTCCGATTGGAAATAGCCAGGGTCGTAAGTAAGCTTCTTATTTCCTTCTGCAGCAAGCTTTATAAACGTTTTTGACGGATCCAAGCCCCTCGACAGTTGGATGTCTCCCTTTTCATTTGTTACAATGGCGGGTACTATAGAGCTGTCGCGAACGGCAAAAACATAATTCAGGAAGTCATTATCATCCGATGCTAAAACCTGTTTCATGCTCATAGCCCAAACCTGCGCACGCGTACGCTCGGCCCTGGCAATCTTGCGCACAAGGTAACTGGTATATAATAATGATCCGCTGGCAATAACTACTGCAAATGTAAGCAGCGAGTATTTCCATCTTTTTTTTCTTTGGTATGGATTCATTTGATAGTCCGAAAGTCGGGAAAGTCCGAAAGTCCGAATATTTTCAGATGGCTTTTCTAATATAGGCCCAATATTACGGAAAAAGTCGGAAAGTCAATAAACGCAGAATATAGCGGGCAATAGTTTGGTAAATGTCACAGGGCTAAAAATAAGCCTTCATCTCCGGACTTTACTGACTTTCCCGACTAAACCCTATCTTTGACCGCTATGTCTGATAAAAAAGTTAGAGTCCGGTTTGCACCAAGTCCGACGGGTGGTTTACACCTTGGCGGCGTACGTACGGTGTTGTTCAATTATCTTTTCGCCAAAAAACATAAAGGTGATTTTATTTTACGGATTGAAGATACCGATCAGAACCGTTATGTAGAAGGTGCTGAAACTTATATTTTGGATTGCCTGCAATGGTGCGGCTTAATACCTGATGAAAGCCCGGTGGTTAGCGGCCCTTTTGCTCCCTACCGGCAAAGTGAGCGCAAAGCCATTTACCGCGAGTATGCTGAAAGACTGGTTATGCAGGGCCATGCCTATTACGCCTTTGATACGCCCGAAGAACTGGAGCAAAACCGTAAGGAAATTCCTAATTTTCAATATGGCCAGGTTTACCGTATGGGGCTTCGCAATTCGCTGTCATTAACCGAACATGAGGTGGATCAGTTACTGGATGCCAAAACGCCGCATGTTATCCGCATTAAAATGCCGGCAGATGAAAGGGTGAGCTTCAATGATATGATACGGGGCCATGTCAGTTTTGAAACCAACCAGGTTGATGATAAGGTTTTGTTAAAAGCAGATGGTATGCCAACTTATCATTTAGCGGTTGTGGTGGATGATTACCTGATGAAGATTTCGCATGCTTTCAGAGGCGAGGAATGGCTGCCATCGGCACCAGTGCATTTGTTATTGTGGGAATATTTAGGATGGAAAGCTGATATGCCGCAGTGGGCACATTTGCCCCTGATATTAAAACCCGACGGCCATGGTAAATTAAGCAAACGTGACGGTGCCCGCTTAGGCTTCCCCGTGTACGCTATGAATTGGTTTGATGCTAGGACGGGTGAGCTTACACCTGGTTTCAGGGAACTTGGCTTTTTGCCCGAAGCATTTTTAAACCTGCTGGCCACTTTAGGCTGGAATGACGGTACCGATCAGGAAATATTTACCCTTGATGAATTGATTGAAAAGTTCTCGCTGGAGCGCGTTAGCAAAGCGGGGGCAAAATTCGATTTTGAAAAAGCCAAATGGTTCAATGCGGAATGGATAAAGAAGGTTAAAGGAGAAAGGTTAAAGGAGAAAGTTAAAACCATTTTGGAAGATAAGGGAATAAGCGTTGCCGATGAAGATTATTTATTGAAAGTTATAAACAAGGTAAAGGATCGTTGTGTTTTATTGCCTGATTTTTACCAGCAGGCGGCTTACTTTTTTGAGCAGCCAAAGGAGTATGATATCAATTCTGTTAAACCAAAATGGACTGATGCCAAAACTGAATTTTTTAATTTATTGGTTGATAAGCTCAGCGCCGAAAAAGCATGGGATGCTGCCGGACTTGAAATAACATTCAAAGCGCTTGCCGAAGATAAAGCCATAAAGGTAGGCGAGCTAATGCTTCCTCTCCGTATCATGCTTGTTGGGGGTAAATTTGGTCCGCATGTGTTTGATATTGCCGAATTAATTGGCAAAGTGGAAACGATTAAACGCATTCAGAAAGCATTGGAACTGTTTAACAGTTGATCCTGATAGAGAAAAAGCCCCGGGTAACTACTCCGGGGCTAACTAAAATTAAACTATAAAACTGAACACAAAACGCCTATTTTGAGCATAAAGCTAAAAGACTAAAGCAAAAAGCTTTGTCCTAATCCCGTTCTTCAAAATCGCCTTCCAGCTTTATATTATCATATCTGAGCTTAAGCGAAAAGCTTAAAGCTTTTTATCGCTTTGAGCTTTCTGCTTTCATTCTTTTCTAGCTGCACCCCATTGAATTACCGCAGTTTAAACACTTGTAACAGGTGCCGGACCTTATAGTAGTGTGACCACAGGTATTGCATGCAGGTGCATCGCTTTGTACACCCATACTAAGGTCAACAGCATATTTTTTGCTATTGCTTTCAGCTGCTGTGGATTTAACCGGCTCGTAAACGTTGGTCTCATCAGTGTTAACATCAGTATCTTCCATCTGCGGGTTGCCGGTAATACCTTTTTGTTCGGTTATTACATGTACCAGGTCGGTGCGGTTCTGGTATTCGTAACCCAGCATCCTGAAGATATAATCGATAATGCTGGTAGCGCTTTTAATATTATCGTGCCCAACCACCATTCCGGCAGGTTCAAACCGGGTAAACGTAAATTTCTCTACATATTCCTCCAGCGGAACGCCGTATTGTAACCCTACCGAAACTGCAATGGCAAAACAGTTCATCAGCGAGCGGAACGTTGCGCCTTCTTTGTGCATATCCACAAAGATCTCTCCTAATGTACCGTCCTCATATTCGCCGGTACGTACATACACTGTTTGTCCGTCGATAATGGCTTTTTGGGTATATCCTCGGCGTTTAAATGGCAAACTCTTCTTTTGCACTACCCGCGAAAGCTGGCGCATAAAGGCGGTATCCTTTGATCGCTCCATTACCGCAATTGCTGCTTCTATTACCTGCTCGGGCGTAAGGTCGCTCAGTTTCAGGTTGGCAGCTTTGCCTAATACTTCCTCAACAGTTTCGAGTTTTTCATCCGCTGACACCTCTTCTTTTTCTTCTTTAACATCCGACTTTGTGGAGAGCGGCTGCGAAAGTTTACAGCCATCGCGGTAAAGGGCATTGGCTTTTAAGCCTAACTTCCACGACAGGTTGTAGCAGTCTTTTATTTCATCAACATTAGCCTCATTGGGCAGGTTGATGGTTTTTGAAATGGCGCCCGACAAAAATGGCTGTGCTGCTGCCATCATTTTAATATGGCCGTGCGAGTGAATATAGCGCTCGCCTTTAGCGCCGCATTTATTAGCACAATCAAATATCGGGTAATGTTCTTTTTTAAGATAAGGGGCGCCTTCAATGGTCATGGTACCACAGATGTATTCATTTGCTTCGGCAATTTGCTTGCGGCTAAAGCCTAATCCGCGCAGTACGTTAAAATCCGGCGCGTTGTATTGTTCAGCAGTAAAGCCCAGGCGTTTCAGGCAATCCTCCCCTAACGACCAGATATTAAAAGCAAAGCTGATCTCGAAAGCGGCAATCAGGCCTTTATCCAGTTTTTCCAGTTCATCATCTGTTAATCCTTTTGCCCGCAGGGATTCTGTATTGACATGAGGTGCGCCTTTTAAAGTAGCGGCACCCTTTGCATAGTTTACAATGGTGGTAACCTCGTGGTCAGCATAACCAAGATTGCTTAATGCTTCCGGTACTGCCTGGTTGATGATCTTAAAGTAGCCGCCGCCCGATAACTTTTTGAATTTAACCAAAGCAAAATCAGGCTCGATGCCGGTGGTGTCGCAATCCATCACCAGGCCGATGGTTCCGGTGGGTGCTATAACAGTGGTTTGGGCATTACGGTAACCGTGTTTCTCGCCCATCTCAACGGCTTTATCCCATGCGTTGCAGGCTGCCGAAAGTAAATAATCAGGACATTGTACCTGGTCTATTCCCGGCGGGGCAATCTCCAGTCCTTCGTAGTTACCCGTAGAGTTATAGGCAGCGTAGCGATGGTTACGCATTACGCGCAGCATGTGCTGTTTGTTTTCTTCGAAGCGCCGGAATGTTCCGAGTTCGCGGGCCATCTCGGCGGATGTTGCATAAGCGGTACCCGTCATAATAGCCGTAATGGCGCCGCCGATTGCACGGGCCTTTTTGCTGTCGTAAGGAATGCCGTTTACCATTAACGCCGAACCAAGGTTGGCATAGCCTAAGCCTAAGGTGCGGTAATCGTATGATAGCTGCGCTACTTCCTTTGACGGGAACTGTGCCATTAACACGGATATCTCCAAAACGATGGTCCAGATACGGCAGGTATGTTCAAATCCCTTTACGTTGAATATACGTGTTTTTGGATCAAAGAAATGAGCCAGGTTGATGGATGCCAGGTTGCAGGCCGTGTTGTCCAGGAACATATATTCCGAACATGGGTTGGATGCGTTGATCCGGCCGCCTTCAGGGCAGGTATGCCATTCATTTATAGTAGTGTCAAACTGTACTCCCGGATCGGCACAGGCCCATGCAGCAAAAGCGATATCGTCCCATAGTTTTTGTGAAGAGATAGATCTTACAGCTTTGCCATTCATTCTGCTGGTAAGTTCCCAGGGCTTTTCTTCCGACAATGCTTTAAAAAAGCTGTTTGGGATCCTAACGGAGTTATTGGAATTTTGACCGGATACGGTACGATAAGCTTCGCCTTCGTAATCTGACGAATAGCCGGCAGCTATTAAAGCCGCAACTTTCTTTTCTTCTTCAACCTTCCAGTTTACAAAGCCTTCTATTTCGGGATGGTCAAGATCAAGGCAAACCATTTTGGCTGCCCTACGCGTAGTGCCGCCGGATTTTATCGCGCCGGCGGCACGGTCGCCGATCTTTAAAAACGACATCAGGCCGGATGAATAACCCCCTCCTGAAAGTTTTTCGCTTTCTCCCCTTATCTTTGAGAAATTGGTTCCAACACCTGATCCATATTTGAAGATCCTGGCTTCACGTACCCACAGGTCCATAATGCCGCCTTCGTTCACAAGGTCATCCTCAACCGAAAGAATAAAGCAGGCATGCGGCTGCGGGCGCTCATAGGCGGAAGTGGATTTGCTAAGCTGCTCCGTTACGGGATCAACAAAATAATGCCCCTGCGGCTTGCCGGTAATGCCATAAGAACTATGCAAACCGGTATTGAACCACTGCGGCGAGTTTGGCGCCGCCAGCTGACCGGTAATGGTATAAACTATTTCATCGTAAAATATATCCGCATCTTTGGGCGAAGCAAAATAGCCGTACCGCATGCCCCAGTCTTTCCAGCAGTTGGCCATACGGTGTGCAACCTGTTTTATACTTCTTTCCGAACCCTCTGATCCATCAGGCATCGGAACACCCGCTTTACGAAAATATTTTTGAGCAAGAATATCGGTAGCAACCTGCGACCAAGTTGCCGGTACTTCCACATCATTCATTTCAAATACCGCGTCGCCCGAAGGATTACGGATAACAGACGATCGTTTCTCATATTTGAAAAGGTCAAATACGTTTGTAGCGTCTTTGGTGAAATACCTTTCCACCTTTAATCCCTTACTTTCGTTCGTAATATTCTTTTCCATGTCAGATGAAATATATGTTATCAGTGTATTAAAAAAACAACAAGGTGTTTTACGTAAATCTATTATTATAGATAGCTGAATTCAATTCATAGTTTTCCACACCCTGTGAGGAAGGTGCCCTCCTTGTGTGTGAATTTGGGAAATCCATTAATTATGAATGACTTAACCTGTTGAAAACTGTTTTTTTGGTTGATTAGAGAGGTTGATGCCATATCAAATGAATGTTAAAAATAAGTGGCAATTCCAAAGCTTATACCTCTTGTTGGTCCTATGGTTGCACCGATACTATTACCTGTTATATCTCTTGCATGTTGGATACGATAATTGAGCCTTAACACCGTTTGCGGTGTCGGCCTGAAACTGATAGCCGGCATTATGCTCCACAGATCATTATACATCCTGGCTCCTGTTGAGGTGAAGTTGCCCTGGTTCCAGTCCACATATTCACCCCTTACCGCGATATTAATAACCGCATTATCCCAATCCAGTATCCTTCCCTTAATCACAGGTTGTACTATGTCGATAAAACCACCGAACTGCCGGTTACTGTACTGCTGCGTATAATTTGGCGGGATATCCAACGCTATCCAGGCCCATTCTGTAGTGATGTTAGTATTCAGCACCGGTAATGTGGTATTGAAATCTATATCAAAAACATTTACCCTTCTTTTATTGTCTACCACCGCACCTTCTACCCGCCATGTGTTGTATGCACCACCCATGTAAGATAAGCCCAGTTCACCGATCTGATCGTTCCCAAACGAAAGCTTGCCGGTATACAAAGGTTCGCCGCTGGCACTTGTGGTAAAGCGTGTTAAATTGCTTTTGGCTGCCGGAAGAAAAGTTTTCCCCAGTGCGTTATCTATAATTGAATCGTTAAAGCCACCGCTCAGGTAAGCTTCATAACCAAACATCCAGTGCCCCGAGTACCTTTTGCCGTACAGGCCGAACCCGGGATTATTCCATGTGTCGGGTAACAGCTGGGTCATCGCGATGGGCCTGTCGGTAAATTCCCATTTGGGGCCGTCGTGGTTTTGATTAAAAGCGCCGATCGGGTTAAGGATCATCCCGCCCCTGAAGTTTAACATCGGGTTGAGCTCTATATCGATTGCTGCATACTCAATACCGAACTCCGGCCCGCTGGTAGCCTCGCCAGGATCGCCGGCAGGATCGTTCTCGTATTCTATTTCTGATAGAAATTTGATATGCTTCGATATCGTTGACGCCACAAACAGGCTGAACCTTCTGAACTGAAACTGGTTACCCTGTTTAATTCCCGACGTGCCCATATACTGGTAGTCAGCCTCCATGTAACCACCGATGGAAACGGGCAATTTGCCCAATTTTAAAAATGGCCGGTTATACGCAGCATCCATGCTCAGCCCCTTTTTAGTTGTATCGGCTTTTCCCGGTAATTTAAGCAGGCTGCTGTCAATTTGCGCATGCGCAGCTGTAGTACAAACAAATAGGAATATGATTAACGATAGGAGTAAATGTAATTTCATTTTAATAAGATATGGAGTTGATCGTTCTGTATGTTTACCGGGAAAGTCCGGAGATTGGTATCGGCGGGGCCATTTTTTACGGTCCCTTTATTGGTGAACTGGCTGCCGTGAGCAGGGCACTCAAGCCGGTCGCCAACCACGTGCAGCTCTGCGCCCTGGTGTGTGCAGCGCATTAGCAGTGCACTGTATTCATTCCCGTTAAAGCGATAAACACAAATGGGGTATTTAAGAGAAGCATGCTCAACCACAATATATTTTTTTTCCTTGCCTTTAGCTTGCGCGAAAGCAGATAATGGCACCAGCAAACCGGTTTGATCCATAGTTCCTGCAATCATTTTGGCGGAACCGCATCCTTCGAGTAAAACACCGGGAACTATACCTGCAAGGCATGCAAAGCCGCAGGTTTTTAAGAAGTCTTTTCTTTCCATATTATTAAAGTGATTTCAGGAATTTAAGGATAGCAACCTGGTCGGTTGTCGAAAGGGCTTTAAACCTGCCCGCACTAACCGATGCTTCTCCGGCATGCATTTGTATGGCCTGTTCAATGCTGTGGGCACGGCCGTCATGCATCAGGTAATAGCTGCCGCCCTGTACCCCCGGCGCAAGGCCAAGCCCCCATAAGGGCGAGGTGCGCCATTCGGCTGTTTTGGCGTTTCCTTCGGTATAGCCGTCATCAAGGCCGGGCCCCATATCATGGACAAGCAGATCTGTAAACGGATGGAATGCTTGATGGGAAAGTCCTGCTATAGACGAATAACCTGTAGTGAGTGTTTGTTTATGGCAAACTTCGCAACCGATCTTCACAAAAAGGGCACCGCCATTTTGTATGGCAGCATCACCGGCATTTCGCTGGATGGGCGTTTGCAAACATCGAACATAAAACACAACTGAATTGAAAGTATTATTGTCAATTTCTGGTACAGAGGGCGCAGTTGGCGCTGCCTGATCAAGGTAATTATAGGGGTTATATGGCATAAAGCTTGATGTGATCCCCATATCGTGGTTATAGGCGGCCGCTACCTGCTCAACGAGGTCATAGACAGCAGCTTTTTTGCCGAACCGGCATATATATTTACCATCTGCCCTTGGGATAGCCCCGTTTAAAGGCATTGAATACGATGGGATTGTATTATAATTTGGATGCCCACGCACGCCATCGGGATTATTGCAGTTTGCGGCTGCCATGGCAAGAATAGCCGAATCAGGTACCAGTTCTAAAAAACCAACGCCGGCAGTTATAGGTGCGATGAGCCTGGTGCTGGTTGCACCTGCCGGAATCTGTTCTGGTGTTAGGCCCGGCAAATTTGCGCTGCCCAACTGCGGCCCACCCTGAGAAAGAAATTTATTACCGGTACTATCTGTTTGGCCAAAGCGTGTCAATATGGTAAAGGGATGCCCCCGGTTATCACTGGAATGGCAGCTACCGCAACCGGTAGCAACAAAGTATGGTCCCAGACCTGTAGAGGCTGTACGGTTTGCGAAAAACTGGTCGTTTCCCTTTGAAAATAATAACGTTTGATCATTGGTAAGGTTCACTGGCCCGCATAGTCCATTTGTCGGATTTATCATATCCGGTATTATTTTGGAGCAGGAAGTAATTATGGAGATAATAACAACAAAGGTTACTAGCGCGCTAATTATGTATAGTTTTTTCATGTAGTAATGCCATAAATATGCGACAAAACTAATATTATTTAGACTAAATCCAAATAAAAATAATACACAATGACTCTTTAGTTTCTGCGTTAATATAAATTGAGGTGATTAAGGGCACGGTGATTACCACCAGCAAAAATGACAATGAAAAAATTAATTAAACCATTGGGTTAATAATTTGTCTTAAAAGAAATTGACAAAAATACGGCTATGAGAATATTGAGAATTTATTGGGATTATTATTTTGCCAACCCTGAAAAATTATTTCAGAAGATTTGTGCGGCGGGAGTTTATTAGGAGTTTGCAGGTTATAATAACGTAAAAAGTCTTTCCTTATTAAAGAAAGACCTTTACGATACAGAAAGCTATATTTGCAAACTTTATTCTATCACTGTTACTTTAAGCATATTTGTTTTTGCTTGTTTTGAAATAGGCACCGATGCGGTATTTATTACAACATCACCTTCCTGTATCAGGTTTGCTGCTTTAAGTATATTATTTACATCAGCAATGGTATTGTCTGTGCTTTCCAGTTGATCGTAATAAAAGGTTCTTACTCCCCATAAAAGGCTTAGTGCATTTAGCAGGTGTTTATTTGACGTAAAGATATACGTTCCGGCTTTAGGCCTGTAGCTCGATATTTCAAAGGCAGTATAACCCGACCGGGTCATTGAAACTATTCCAACCGCATTGGTATGCTCAGCTAAATATACTGCCGAGCCGCAAACCGCATCACTCAGGTAATCGGGTGATGAAGCATCTGTGTTTGCCTGTTTGTTGGTGTTATATGGATATCCCAGCTCTTCCACATTCCGTATAATTTTGGACATGGTTTCAATTACAATTACCGGAAACTCACCAACAGACGTTTCGCCGCTTAGCATTACCGCATCCGCACCGTCGAGTACTGAATTTGCTACGTCATTAACCTCGGCGCGTGTTGGTCTTGGTGTTGTGATCATTGATTCCAGCATTTGAGTTGCAACAATAACCGGTTTTGATGCTTCCCTGCATTTGCGGGCTATCATTTTTTGCAAAAGCGGAACTTCTTCCAATGGCATCTCAACGCCCAGATCTCCACGTGCCACCATTACGCCATCGGTAGCAGCAATAATTGCATCTATATTATCAATGGCCTCTGGCTTTTCAACCTTGGCTATTACTTTGGCCGCTTTGCCGCTTGCACTAATTATCCGTTTTAAATCTAAAATATCTTCGCCAGTACGAACAAACGAAAGGCCTATCCAGTCTACATCCCATTCTAAAGCCAGTTTTAAATTATCCAGGTCCTCGGGCGTTAAGCTTGGGATAGACACTTTGGTATTCGGCAGGTTAACACCCTTGCGCGAGGTTAAAATACCGCCGTGCATCACTTCACAAACAACCGTATCCTTACGGTTTGTTTCAATAACCCTCATTTGGATCTTTCCATCATCCAGCAATATAATTTCATTGGGTTGTACATCCTGAGGAAAGGTTTCGTAAGTTATATAAATGCGGTTGTCATCGCCGATACATTCATGCGTAGTTATATTGATGCGGGTTCCGTTAATCAGGTGAATTCCGCCGTCTTTTACCAATCCAATACGGATTTTGGGTCCCTGCAGGTCGGCCAAAATTCCTACATTGGTTTTATACTGTTCATTAATTTCGCGAATGGTATCAATAACTGCCTTATGGTCCAGGGCTTTTCCATGCGAAAAATTAAGACGGCAAATATTAACGCCCGCCTTTATCATGGCTAATAAAACATCTTTTTTAGCCGAAGCCGGCCCCATGGTAGCAACAATTTTAGTTCGGTTATAATATAATTTCATATTTATCAGGTTAAAAACGGGCCTATCCGGTTATATTAGTGTAACAGTAACACTTAAAATTTGCGCTAAAATAATAGATTTTCACGTGATTTTATTTTTTTAGGGTCAATCTTTGTAGCAGTAACAATTTCCGGTATCTTATTTAAAGCGGAAATAAGCTTATCAAGGTCGTTTTCATCGATATAATTTTTTATCAACAAAAAATAATCTGCCTTCTTCATTTCGGGTATTAAATAGGCATCAGAGCCTTTATTGGCTATAAAATAGAAATCGGTTTCGGTAGTTTCCCAATTATAATGGTAAATTGAGAATAAAGCAGGCGATCCGCCCTGGTAAATATCCACCGAAAGATCAGGGATCTTTATAAAATTAAAGCTTAAAAACTTGTTGATTAGATAACAAATACGGTAATCTTTTAACGAAGTTGTAACTGCGATCAAAACAAAATCAAGATCGATCTCAAACTTTAAAAATTTCCTGTTCAAAATCACTACATTTACGCCGGTAAAAATACAAAAGGAAAACCTTTTGAAATAAAATTTATTACTCCTCTAACTAAAAAGTTTTAGATTTGATATTTAACAGAATTTATTTTTCTTTGCACAGAATTTTATTAATCATTAAAACTATACAACTATGTCTGATATCGCTTCAAGAGTAAAAGCTATTATCGTAGAAAAATTAGGTGTTGACGAAAGTGAAGTTACACCCGAAGCTAGCTTCACCAAT
>JAQBOU010000042.1 GCA_028287865.1 Mucilaginibacter sp.
AATTCCATTCCATTAAACAATTGCTGCCTGTAAAAGCAAGGCAGTTTGCGGATATATGGGACATTGTGATTAATGGCAACCAGGTATTTTTTCGCACTATTGAAGCAATTTTTCAATATAAAAGCAATCATATAACTGTATTTGATGCCTCAGACGGCTGGCGCTTTTTGACCAGTGTTGATCAAACTGTATTTGCCTATGACAATGATACCGGATTGATGGCGTTTGAAAACGGACATTGGGTACCCAAATTTGGGAAGATGCCCGCACCCAGTATGCGCATAACCGGGATCACCAACTTTGGCAATGATACGCTGCTTGTCGCTACTCAAAAGCAAGGTTTATATTTATTGAATGGGCGCACGTTTACTAAGAAGCCGGTGTCCATTGACCCAATGCTGGCTAATGACTTGCTAAACTGCGCCCAAAAGATAGATTCGGACTGTTATGCTATAGGAACAGCCGCTAACGGTGTGTTAATAATTGATGGAAAGGGAAACCTTATCCAGCGGTTTTCAAACCAGGAAGGGCTGCAAAACTCTAATGTAAATCATATATTGGCCGATCATGATAAAAACCTTTGGCTGGCTTTGGAAAACGGCATCTCGTTCGTCAATTACAACACAGCTATCAAAAGCATTTATCCCGTTAAAGGAAATCAAACTGTAAGTACAGCCATCAAAGTTTTTGATCAAAAGCTTTACATCGGGACATCAAATGGGTTATTCAGTATTCCGGTTGATGGTTCGAAAACTGACATAAGTTATTGCAAAGGCAGCTTTACCCCGGTTGCTAATACCAAAGGCCGGGTATGGAGCCTGACTGAATTAAGCCACCAGCTATTTATGGGGCACCAGGACGGCGCCTTTACAGTGAAGGATAATGCAGCCTTTCCGTTAATGAGTCACCAGGGCGTATGGTCATTTCAGCCCCTACCCAACTCACATGATATAATTTCGGGCACCTATACCGGTTTGGAGCTAATTAAAACTTCGACGAATGGGCTTTATGCTGATGGCGGGAAATTGGATGGCATATATGAGTCTTTAGATAACATTGCTGTTGATAACCATGGTATTGTATGGGCATCGCATCCTTACCGCGGAATTTTTAAAATACAACTTTCTGCCGATAGAAAAACCGTGATACGCTATACCAATTACACAAAAAGCGACGGCTTGCCGTCAATCCAAAACAATCATGTTTATTTTATAAACGGTAAAATTTTGGCAGCAACGGAAAAAGGAATTTATGAATATAACCAGGCTGCGAATAAATTTATAATCTCGGCATTTTTTGAGCCAATATTTAAAAATACGGCTGTAGCGTATTTTACCAAAGATAATAAAGACAACATTTGGTTTGTAAACAACCGGCGTGTTGGTGTTATTGATTTCAGCAAAAAAGCGAATAAAAAGCCTTATGAGGTTATCTATTTTCCGGAGCTAACTGATCAAACCGTAAAGGGAGCGGAATTTATATATCCGTATAACGACGAGAATATTTTCGTGGGCTCAAATGATGGTGTGTTTCATTTAAATTATAGCCGGTACACGCAATCTTCAACGCCTTTAAAGGTAATATTGAGTACCGTAAAGGCTATTGCCGAAAAGGACAGCCTGATATTTGGCGGATACTTTTTTAATGCCGGCAATGCGGGGGCAGATCAAAGTCTTAAACAAGTGATCAGCCTGCCCAACCGCTGGAATTCTTTTCATTTCGAATACTCATCAAGTCTTTACGCGCAAAAAAGCAATATTGAGTTCAGTTATAAATTGAAGGGATTTGACCAGGTTTGGTCGGCATGGTCGCCTAAAACAGAAAAGGACTATACCAATTTACCTTATGGTATTTATACATTCTCAGTTATTGCCCGCAACAACCTGGGTACCGCATCGCAACCGGTTAGTTATACCTTTATTGTGACACCTGCCTGGTACCAAACAGCCTGGATTTATCTGTTGTACCTATTAATAGTTGTTATTATAATCCGGGTGATGGTTTTGTGGCAGCGAAGAAGATTTGCAATACATCAAAAGAAACACGAGGAGGAACAGGCCCGTTTGAGCTATTTGCACAGCCTTGAACTGGACCGAAGCGAAAAAGAGATCATCTCGCTGCAAAAACAAAAACTGGAAGCCGAACTGGAATTTAAAAATAAAGAATTGGCCACTATGACGATGAACCTTGTGGAACGCGGGGGTATTTTATTAAATATTAAAGAGGCATTGCTTAAGCTCATTAAAAAGAGCAATATCCCTGATGCGGAGTTTGAATTCAGGAGTGTTTTCAGAACGCTGAATGAGATAGAAAAGAACATAGACGACTGGAACCACTTCGCTATTTACTTTGATCAGGTGCATAATAATTTCCTCGCTACCATCAAAGCTAAATTTCCGGATCTGAGCTCTACCGACTTAAAATTGTGTGCCTATTTAAGATTAAACCTGAGTTCAAAAGAAATAGCACAACTAATGAATATATCGCTTAAGGGCGTGGAGATCAGCAGGTATCGCATCCGAAAAAAACTAAACCTGGCTACTGAAGTTAACCTTTATGATTTTTTAATTGAGGCAGCAAAAAAACCGCTGTGACCCATAACGGGGTACAACCAAATTGCAACACAAAAAAATCTTATTTATATATCCTGCCCATTAACGGGTCGTTAAAAATTATCTTTTTTAATTCATCAAAATCAATTGCTCCCTGGTGGCTGTACACAACCTTTCCATCCGGATCAACCAGCATAGTATAAGGTAATGCACCATCCCATTTAGGGTCAACAGCCTCAATCATTTTATACTTATCATCGCCTGTGTAGATGTAGTTGAGGCCTGATGCCTGTTTGCCAATTAAAAATTTCAACGCTTTGTCTGTTCGTGAAGGGTCATCCGCACTAATACTTACAAATTCTAACCCCCGATCGCGGTACAGGTGATTAAGGGTAACCAAATCCGAAAACTCAGTTACACACGGCCCGCACCAGGTAGCCCATATGTTAATCAATCTTAATTTATCGGTATGATTTTTTACTATCTCAGCTATGCCTGTAACATTAATACTGTCGAGTTTTACAGGTTCTTTAGCCCATTTAATAACGGCTTTTGCAACCTCATCACTTTTTTCCTTCCATTTTATAGAGCAGCCAAAGGTTTTTGTTATTGCAACCGGCACTTCCCTGCCGCTTAACAATGCATCTATAGCGTTACGGGCATCAAGTGAATGTGGTGTTTTAGCCGGATTTTCCATATCATCAATACGTCCTTCATAACGCAGCTTTCTTTCTTTATCGAAAATAAAAACATGCGGCGTTGACACCGGCCCGTATTGGTTTGATGTTATTTCTGTATCCCCATCATATAAATAAGGAAAATTGAAGCCTGCATCTTTAGCGCGCACTTTCATTTCGGCAAAAGAATCGCCAATATCGCTGTATCCCAATTCATCTAACCTAAGCGAGCTTGGATCATTTGGGCTTATAGCAACAACGCTAACACCTTTATCAGCATAATCACCGGTTAGTTTAATCATCCTGTTCTCATATGCTTGCGATGTTGGGCAATGGTTACACATAAATACCACTACCAGCACTTTAGCGTTTTTAAACGAGTTGAGGGTATAAGTTTTACCATCAATACCAGGCAGACTAAAATTGGGTGCAATGGCGCCAATGGCTAAGGTTTTATGATCATATTTATGAGCAACATCCTGCGCCGACGCAAAATTTGTTAGTGTAAAAAATAAAGCCGCAGCCAAACTCAGGTAAATACTAAATCCTTTCATCCCGGTATATTATTTATGGTTAATGCAATGAAACAGCAAACAAATACCACGAAGTGTGCGGCAGCCATTGCTCTGCCCAACGCCAGTCGTAATCCTTGCCTGTTGTAATATATGGTACGTTAAAATCAATATCATTTTCATTATTTAAGCCTGATGTTATTCCGTTAACGATGCCTCCGGGCGCATTGGAATATTCGAATGTGCCAAAAAAACCATACTCCGGGTTATTGTGCCCGGTGCCTTGCAGCATACAGGCATCAAAGGGATTGAGGCCTAAAATCCAATTTAGCTGATCAAGCGCGAAGGTTTCTAACCTGGCCCGATAGGGTTTATCATCGTTAAATAAACCTGCAGCCATACGTGCCGCTGCGGCCATTGATGCTAATCTGGCATCTTCACCCTGCCACCAGGGCGCTGCATCACTACCATGCGGAAAAAAGAAAGAACTATGGCGATTGCCTAAAGTATCCTGCACTAACTGCCGGCTGTAACCAAATGGATTATTAACCTCATGCGTTATTGCCAATTCAAAGTCCATGGATTGCTTTACGGTCTTTTTAATCTGCGCCTGCATTTCTGCCGTTGCGTAAGGATAATAGCCTATTAAACTAACTAGTGGCAGCCCTGCATCAGCCGGGTGAAAGAATGGGCGGTCTTTATCATTAGCACGCCAATAGTTTTTATAATTTCGCCATGTTACCAAACGGCTCATTAAGTTATTGGTCCGCTTTTCTGCTGCAGCTTTATATATATCTTTATGGGTTACTTTGTAAAGTTCTGTGGCGGCGCTTAAGGCACAATAATCATCAACAATGTTCTCAGTGCCGTCATAATCCATTTTCGGATTCTCCTTTTCTAAAAAGGCAAAGGCTTTTTCCGCAGCTGATAAATAATCAGCATTGCTAAAATCGCCTGATGTTGGGTATACTGATGCCATTGCCAAAGCTGCAATAGCCATTCCGCCCCCTGCACGATAGCTTACCTGGTAGCTTCGCCAGTCTTTATTCTCGGCATTCTTATTAAAAACAGCATCTTTGGTTTGCTTAATCCGATAGCTCCCTTCATTGGCCTGTATTACCCGGTCTTTGGGTAATTTTCCAGGGCCGGGCGCAGCAACAGAACGGTAAAATGAACCATCCTTCGCCTGCACGCGTACTAAATAATCAGCACCATACATCGCCTCATCCAAAATACGCCTGTTTATCTGCCTGAAATCGGTTCCCGGCCGGTTGGATAAAAGCTCATATGTTTTAAATAAACTCCAATCAGTTAAACCAATTTGCTGCGGATTAAAATAGTTTGAAAATGACAAATGTGAAAGATGCTTACCATAATCGCCGGTGGCATCATACCACCCGCCATGCACGTCCATAGTATCCGTAGTTTTACCTGCTAATACCAGGTGATGATCAGCCTTATTGAGTAACCCTGAACTTCTTTGACCCTTAAAGTAATACGTTACGTTTGAAACAGTGGCTTGTTCCAGTACATTTTTCCCAATTAAAAAAGGATAGGATGAAACAGTGCCTTCTGGTGAAATAATTTGCAATTTATAAGTGCCGTCAATGGTAAACGCGCTAAAATCTATAGTCCAAAACTGCCAGTTCTTCCATTTATCTACCGGGCCGCTAAATATGGGCTTGCCTGTGTAGGCATGCTTACCGGTTATTGCATTAATGAGCCTGAAAGATTTAATATTCAGTTGATGATCGGTTACAATAACGGCGTGTTTGGCCTTATTGTCTTCATAACCCACATGGTTAGTCACTATCTTAACCGATTGCGCAAACAGCAAAGCCGGAAAATTTAGCAATAAATAAAGCAACCACCTTTTTGTTGTTAATAAAGCCATATATTTAACTTAGTATTTAACTGAACCTATTTTAATAATGAAGCATTAACCCGCACTAATCTACCTATTGCTATTGACATTTTATTTCCGAATGTTGCCTTCCAAATGCTATTGACAAATCTAACAGCTTGCTTTTACAGAACCGACTTTCCAGACCCTACATTAGCACTACTTGCTATAAAACCTTTAATTCAAGTATGTAAACGACGATTTTGCCAAAATGCACTATTTAATTATAGTAGTGGAAATGTAGGGGCTTAAAAATAGTATATCAGTAAACTTTGCAGGATACTTGTACCGGGTAAATTACTACCTTTTTTAAGTAAGCCATAAGTTAAAATTGAAACATATCCGTTAGCTTTTACATCACAATAACCAACAGAATAAATATAAAATGCGAAAATACTTAATCGCCACACATGGTACTTTTTCGGCCGGCGTAAAATCCTCATTAGAGATGATAATCGGCATTACAGAAAATGTGTTTATTATACAGGCCTATGTGGACGGCAACACCGTTATTGAAAATGAAATAAAAGCAGTATTGGAGCAGGTTGGCGATAACGATGAACTGATCATCTTCTCTGATATATTAGGCGGCAGCGTAACCAATCAGTTATTGCAGCAGTCAGTAAAACTAAATGTGCATATTGTATCCGGTTTTAATTTACCATTGCTGATTGATGTGTTGCTGAGCGATGCAGATACCCCGGCAAATGAAGTAATAGAAAGCGCCATTATTAATGCTAAGGAGCAAATGGTTTATGTAAACAAATTAATAAATTCAGAAAGCAGGTAATAACACGGATGATTAAATTAACAAGGATTGATGACCGGTTGGTACATGGGCAGGTGGCATTTACGTGGACACCCGCTGTAGGTGCAGATTGTCTGATCATAGCTAATGACAAGGTTGCTAAAGATGAATTTATGAAACTAACGCTCGGCCTGGCAAAACCGCAGGGCACCAGGCTCTTAATAAAATCATTAAAGGATGCTGTCACTTTTTTAAATGATGAAAAAAATAAAAGTCTTAAAATTCTGCTGATCATTAACAGTGTACAAGATGCCTATGCACTGGCTACTGATGTGCCTGAGATCAGATCGATAAATTTTGGTGGGTTGCGTTCAAGGGAGGGTTCAAAACTAATTTCAAAGGCTATTGCCGTTACCGCTGATGATATCCCCGTTATAAAAGAACTGTTAAACAAAGGAATTGAACTGGAAATAAGGCAGGTGCCTACTGATAGTAAACAACTGGTTGAAAGTTTGATATAATTAAAATTAAATACATAAATTAATACAATCGTTTTTCAACCTTAATACCTTATATAAGTGTCAGTATCATTCATTCTCATTGCACTAATCGCGATGTTCGGTCATTCAGAAGACTTTTTGGGTACCACCCTTTTAAGTCGCCCGCTGGTACTTGGACCATTGGTGGGCCTGGTATTGGGCGACCTGAACCAGGGCATAATCATTGGCGCTACCCTCGAGCTGATCTTTATGGGTAATATAAAGGTTGGCGCCGCCATCCCGCCCGATGTAATTACCGGTGGGGTACTTGGCACCGCTTTCGCCATACTTTCAGGCAAAGGCGCTGCAATTGCACTTGCTATTGCTATCCCGGTATCGATATTAGCCGAAATGATGATCAGTGCGCTGTTTGTACTCCGGTCAATGTTAAATAAAAAGTTTAACCAGTATGCAGAGGAGGGCAACTATAAAAAGATCCAATGGCTGCATATTATATCAGGATTGCTCAGGCCATTACTAATGGGTTTTATTGTATTGCTTGCGCTGCAGTTAGGCGCCAATGCCATGCGCTCATTTTTGGATATGATACCCGGCTGGGTACAGTCCGGCCTGCAGGTTGCGGGTAATATGTTGCCGGCGCTGGGCTTTGCCCTTTTAATGAACCTTATGTTCAACAAAAAAGTGGCTCCTTACTTTTTCCTTGGTTTTATGCTGGCAGCGTATTTAAAGCTCCCCATAATAGCCATAGGCGGCCTTGGCGTTATCATAGCGCTTATCATCACCCAAAATACACCAAAAAATACGGATGATACTTATGAAGAACCTGAAGAAAAACCTGAAACCTCCGCCGTTCAAAAGCTAACCAAAGGCGATATCAGGAGCATGTTTTTCCGTTCGCTGGCGCTTGAGGCTAATTTCAACTTTGAAACCTGGCAAAATACAGGTTTCGCATTCTCTATAATTCCTGCCTTAAAAAGACTATACACCAATAAAAAGGACATGGCAAAGGCCCTAAAAAGGCACCTCCAAATATTTAACACCAGCCCTTATGGCTCCACATTGGTAATTGGCATTACAGCTGCAATGGAAGAACAAAATAGCCAGGATGCAGAATTTGACGATGAATCCATCAGTTCCGTAAAATTGGGTTTAATGGGCCCGGTGGCCGGCGTATTTGACTCATTATTTTGGGGAACATTTAAGGTGATAGCTGCCGGGGTAGGTACTTCGCTTGCTATAAAAGGTAACATAATGGGCCCGGTAATTTTTATACTGATATTTAACATTCCGCACCTGTTGGTAAGGTATAACCTAACTTTTATAGGCTATAATACCGGCACTAAATTTTTACGAAACCTGGCTAAAAGCAACGTGATGGATAAGCTAACTACCGGCGCATCTATTTTAGGGCTGATGGTGGTGGGTGCTATGCCTGCCACGTTAATGAATATCACTACGCCTATTAACATTGGGTCGGCAAAATCGACTATAACGGTACAGGGAATTTTGGACCAGATAGTTCCGGCTATTATACCGTTGGGGCTAACGTTCCTGGTTTATTTCTTTGTGAAGAAGAGTGTTAAAACCACTTATTTATTACTGGGCCTGCTGGTGTTAGGCTTTGTTGGCAGTATGATTCATTTATTTGCTTAATCATGAAAGGAGTTGGCGTATCACCGGGTATTTCAATAGGGAAGGCTTTTGTAATCAATAGCACCAAGGCAACATTAACCGGTGACTTATTACAAAATCCGGAAGAGATTTTAGCTGCTGCTGAACGTTTTGATGATGCGGTTAACCTGGCTGTTAAAGAAATTGAAAGCATAAGTAAAAATATAACACTGAACCTTACCAGTGATGATCTCGCCATTTTAGAAACTCAAATTGAATTTCTGTCCGACCCACAATTGAGAGAAGATGTGGTTAATAAGATCAATACCCATAAAAAAAATGCAAATGATGCTATAGTTGAAGTTATTGCTGACACTGTTCAAATCTTCGAAAATATGGAGGACGAATACATGCGGGCAAGGTCGGCTGATATACAAGATATAGGTAACCGCATTTTAAAACATTTAAACACGAATAGCCAGGGGCTCAGCCTAAAGTTTGAGCCGGATACCATTATTATTGCTGAAGACATATCGCCATCTGATGCTATTACTATGGATATAAAGCATGTGATTGGTTTTGTGACCCGGGTGGGCAGTAAAACATCGCATGCAGCCATTATTGCTAAATCAAAAGGGATCCCTGCGATTGTGGGTTGCGGCGATGATCTGAACGCTGTAAAGAATAACGACATAGTTATTTTAGACGGTGTAACAGGCCTGCTGTTTATTAATCCTGATCAGCAACTGATTGAAGAGTATAGCCAAAAGAAATCTGTTTATAATGAGCGTAAAAGTCAGCTAAAACAGCTTAAAGAAGTACCATCAGTCACTACCGACGGCACCGCTATTCAACTGCTGGCAAATATTTCGGTCGCGGATGACATGGACTCGGTTTTTGATAATGGCGGCGAAGGCGTAGGCTTACTTAGAAGTGAAATGCTTTTCATGGAACGGGATTCATTCCCTACTGAAGATGAGCAGTTTGAATTTTACAAACAGGTTGCCCTGCGATCAAAAAATAAGCCCGTAATTGTAAGGACCATTGACATTGGCGGCGATAAACAGCTTTCCTATTTTAATCTTCCGGCTGAACAAAACCCCTTTTTAGGTTACAGAGCAATCCGGATATGTTTAAACAGGACAGACCTTTTTATCACCCAATTAAAAGCTATTTTAAGGGCAAGCGCGTTCGGTAATCTGAAAATCATGCTGCCAATGATATCCGGTATACAGGAAGTAAGAGATTCAAAAAACATAATTGAACAGGCTAAACAGGAATTATTAAAGGATAACATCCAATTCAATAACAGCATTGAAGTTGGCATTATGATTGAGATCCCATCGGCGGCTGTTACGGCTGATATATTGGCTAAAGAAGTAGATTTTTTTAGCATCGGCACCAATGATCTTTGCCAGTATACTTTGGCGGTTGACCGGATGAATGAAAAAATCAGCTATTTGTATGACCCTTTTAATCCCGGAGTATTGCGCTTGATCAATTATGTGATCGGCCAGGCACATCAACACAAAATACACGTAGCCATGTGCGGCGAAATGGCAGCAGACCCAATGGCAACTTTGCTATTGTTGGGTATGGGTTTAACTGAATTCAGCATGAGCGCAACGGCCATTCCAACGATAAAAAACATTATTATCAATAACAATTTGGCAGCTGCTAAAAATATTCTTAACAAAGTAATGGCAATGGATAGCTCACAGAACATTATTGCCTATTTACAGGAGGTTACCACTTAATGATTGCAAAAGAATATACCATCACCGCGCCACAGGGGCTGCATGCCCGGCCGGCAACAACACTGATCCGACTGACTAAAAGCTTCAAATCTTCCATCAGCTTAAAAAAGGCTGATAAGGTGGTGCGGCTTAACAGTATGCTGAACATTCTTTCCATGGGTATAAAAGGCGGCGAAAATATTTCTATACTGATTGAGGGCGATGATGAAATCAGCGCGGCTGATGCCATTGACCAATTTTTTAAAGAACAATTAAAAGACTTATAATTCTATAATGAAAATAACCATAACAAAAAGCGAGCAGGAGTTTGATATAACCGCAGCGTGGCGCATAATTGCCCAGATGCTGAAGAAACGCAATTCGGTGATTGGCCTCTCAACCGGGCAAACCACTTTGGGTATGCACCGTATTGTATCTGAAATTTACACACAATATCCTTTTGATGTTTCGGCCGTTACACTTTTTAATGTTGATGAGCTAACAAACCTATCACGGGAGTATGCCGGCAGCTGTTATACGATGATCCTGAATCAGATAGCGGGTCCATTAGGCATCCCTGATGAGAACTTTATTATGCCGCCAACGCTTTCTGATGATTTTGAAGCAGAGTCGTTATTGTTTGAAAAACGCCTGGCTGAGCGCGGCGGCGCCGACCTTCAAATGCTTGGCATAGGCAACAATGGGCATATCGGCATTAACCAGCCCGGTACCCCATTTGAAAGTGAAACATGGGTATCACCAATGGACCCCGACTTTGAAGCCCGCGTACGCCGGGAAACACAGGTTCCTCCCGAAACTGTACTGGGTGGTTTAACGCGTGGCGTAAAAAACATTATGCATACCCGCAAACTGATATTAATTGCCAAAGGCGCTCATAAGGCGGATATTATTGAACAAGCTATCCTTGGCCCGGTTACCATCGATATACCCGCTTCCGTAGTTCAATTGCATCCAAACTGCGAAATATTACTGGATGCAGATGCAGCGTCAAAAATTGCGGAATACGCTAAAAAAAGAAACTATAACTTTTAACATCAGCTATACATAACAAAGCAGCCGTTTTCTGAATATCAGAAAACGGCTGCTTTGTTTATAACCCTTTACAGTTATGTACAGGGGTAGGTTGAAATGCTTAGAAATTAGCTTTGTTTACATCCCACCATAAACGTGTGCCACCGTTATCGGGGCCACCTAAAAGAGCAACACCTGCTCTTACTGCAATTCCGTTAGCTGAGTACTCACTTAAAGGATATGGCAGGCGCCGCACTTGTATTTTACTATCTATAGTACCGCCGCTGTAATTGTTTACAACAGGGAACAGTCTTGGATAGCCGGTACGTCGAAATTCGGTCCACGCTTCCTGGCCTTCAGGGAACATGGCTAACCATTTTTGGGTTATAATGCGCTCAAGGTTAACTTCATTAGTAGCAGCAGGGTCCCATTTTATGGTAATAGTTGATAGTGCCGATGTATTATCAGAAGCATTTTGCGGATCAACATAGTTTGTTTGTGTACTGGTACCATCAGCAATATAAGCTGAGGCGGCACCACTGCTTACGCCATATTGTAACATTGAGCTATTTATACCCGCCTCATAATCAGACTGTGCACTTCCTGCACCTGCCCAGCCTCTTAAAGCTGCTTCTGCTTTCAGAAAATCAACTTCGGCAGCGGTCATAACGGTTTCCTTTTTGGTTACCGCAAACGTTGTGTTGTAATTGTATACAGAGAAACCAGAATATAAAGGCTTAGACTGAACATTTGTACCCAAACGGATGCCAAGATACTGCCCGGCATATTGTGCCGGCAACGGACCTACGGTTACATCCACAGGTAAAAAGTAAATTGGCAGTCGTGGGTCATTGTAGCCTACCATATAAGTGGCTATTGATGCGTTAACAGAGTTATCGGTATAACTGGCGGTTATCTGCCAGTAATCATTTTGCCCGGCAACCGCAATTGCTGCAACATCAGTAACATCAGATAATAGTCCGCCTGGTGCTGCCATAGCCTTTTCGGCTTGTGTTTTGGCTGTAGCAGGGTCAACTTTTACTATATGCATGGCCAAACGCAACCTTAATGAATTTGCAAACTTTAGCCATTTGGTATAATCGCCACCGTAAATAACATCAGAGTTTGCAAACGGAGTTGCACCAGGGTTTGCAGTTATATAAGTGTTTAAAGAAGTGGTAGCCGTATCCAGCTGCGCAAACATTTGCTGGTAAATACTTTGCTGCGAATCATAAGGCGTGGTGGTTAATGATTTACCTACGCTGCTGTAAGGCACCGGCCCGAATTTATCGGTTATCCTGTCTATAGCTTCAGTTTCTACAATTAGTGCGATCGCCCAAAAATCAGGCTGCGTGGCTTTTACGCCCGTTGCCGCCAACTTATTTTTTATAGGGCCTATAAGATTGGTATATATACTATTAAAAGCTTCCTGATTCCAGCCATCCACAAAAACATAATTCATGTTATTTAATGTTGTACCAAAAAACTGCGGAGGGCATGAATATCCTGCATAGATATCAGCATTCAAATTTTGTCCAATCTGGTAACCATCATCGGCAGAATACATAATTTCCTGCTCAAACGGTTTAAAAACTGAAGCAATCGGTATATTTTTATTTGCAATCCCATTAGGATCGGTATTATATGTTTGAAAGTTTTTGGTACAATTTGTGAAACCCAAAACCATTATTATGCACGTAACAGCCAGGTGAACATTGTTGCGGCAATATTTTGTTGATTTATATCTTGTCTTCATTATTTTAAGATTTAAAATACTTATAAAGTAACATCCAGTTTTAAGCCATAGCTGCGCAAAGCTGGCTGATTAAATATATCCACGCCCGATAAACCATTTCCTGTAGATGAGGTGATCTCAGGATCAAACGGTGCCTTTCTGTAGAAATAAATTAAGTTACGGCCAGTTATTGACAGTTTAAAGCTTTTGAATACGCTATGCTGTACAGGTAATGTATAGCCAAATGCCATTTCACGTAAACGAACAGTGGTTGCACTATAAACATACTCACCTAAAGCAGCATTACGGCCGCCGATAGAAGTATACCATGTTTGTGCATCAACAGTAGTTATAGGCGCACCACTAGGGCCAACGCCATTTACTTTTACACCGCCGGCTGCACGGGCATCTCCGTAGGCTTGTGAAACGCCATAAGAATCAAGAATGGATTGCATTACCGATACTACCTGGCCGCCGAATTTACCGTCAACAAGGAAGTTAAGCGAAAAGTGCTGGTAGTTGAAACTATTATTCCAACCCAATTGGAATTTTGGTTGAGGGTTTGCTATTTTAACAAAGTCGCCTTTTTGTGGAGTTCCGTCTGCCTGAAGTAACAATTGTCCCTGACTGTTTTTTAACAAGGTTTGCCCATAGATATCGCCATAAGAACCTCCTTTTTTTACCTCAGATATATAACTGTTGCTATTGGTTAACAGCACGCTATCAATACCTGCTTTTGAGTTAATATCAATTACTTTATTAACATTACGTGAGAAATTAAAGGTGGTATTCCATTTGATATCCTTAGTTGCTATTACATCATATCCAAGGGTTATTTCGATACCTTTATTTTGGATATTACCGGCATTAACGTAACCCGATGCATACCCTGAAGTATATAATGGCGTAACCTGTATAGTTTGATTAATAGTATTTGTTTTGTAATACGTAAAACTGAAACTTAGCCTATCATTCAATAAGCGCAGATCAGCACCGGCCTCGTACGTTTTTGTCAGCTCGGGTTTTAGGCCGGGATACGGAGCTGTAGTACTGAATGACACGCTGTTTGTATTTGGATAGTTTAACGGGTTTGTTAAATACTGACCCGGTGCATTACCTACCGATGCATAATCGCCCCTTAATTTAGCATAAGTGATCTCCTTTGGCAAGGTGAACATTTGGTTTAAAATGAATGATAAACCAACCGAAGGATAATTATAATGATAAGTGGGTGTAAATGCAAGCGTAGATGACCAGTCAACCCTATCCGTTAATGACAGATATGCCCAATTTTTGTAGGATAAGTTTGCACTTGCAAATGCTGCCTGCAGTTGATTTTCGCTTGTTGTGCCACCGCTAACGTTGCTTCCATAAGGGTTGCCGGCACCTGCCGGAGCAACTTCAATATTTTGAATGGTAAATAAGTTGGGAACAAACAATCCAAATAAATTTGGCGATTGCGGGCCAGGGCCAAAATATAAACCAGTGCTGGTATTGTCTGTAATACTGGCACCAACTAATCCATCTAATTTAAAATCGGATTTACCGGGTACATTAAAGTTCACAATTACATCAGCATATCTTTGCGAGTTGGTAGTGTTAAATCCATTCCAGCTGCCATTGCCGTTTGGAGCTGCCAGCGGGGCAAGCGTTCCGGCATAATATTTCTGATCGCCCACATCATAGCTACGGTCAAGACTTCCCCTTGCCTGCACACTCAACCAATTAGTAATGTCATATTTAACACTTCCGTTAAGCAATATGCGGTTACGCGTAGCTTCGTTGGTATTCCTGTTTATGATCCAGAAAGGGTTTTGCTGTATATCTTCCTGGAAGGGCCAGTTTTGTGTTGGCACACCATTGCTGCCATTCGGGCCTTCGTAGTTCTTGTATGGCGCTATGCTCATTCCACGCGGAAATAAGTATAAACCCGTTAAAGGATTTGAGTAATAGCCAAGCGCCGGAGAGTTATTTAATGTTTGCGTAATAAAATTTACATTACCATCAACAGTTAGCTTGTTGTTTAACAGTTTGGCTGTTTCATGCAAATCAAAGTTATTTCTTCCAAGTTTGTTACCCGGTTCTATACCTGTTGCAGTGGTGTTTGTATAAGAAAAATAAGTTTGTGCAATTTCTGAACCGCCCGATACACTAAGCGAATTAGTATAGTTGTGACCTGTTTGGAAAAATTGGCTTAAATTATCGGGAGCAGCGGATATGGCCGGGCCAAAACTGGTAGTTGCCCCAGCTGAGGTTTGACCATATCGACTTTGAAACTGTGGCTCATAAGCTTTATTATCCAAAGATAATGATGATGAAAAGTTAATAGTGGCTTTACCGGCCTTACCTTTTTTGGTGGTAATTAAAATCACACCGTTTGCTGCGTTGCTGCCATATAATGCCGCTGCCGGGCCGCCTTTAAGCACGGTCATGCTTTCAATATCATCCGGGTTAAGGTTTCCTATACCGTCTCCACCTTCCGGATTACCTCCGTAAGCATCTCCCGGCTGTCCAAAATTATTTCCTCCGTTTGAGATAGGTACCCCGTCAATTACATACAAAGGCTGGTTATTGCCATCAAGTGAGCGGTTTCCGCGTAACAATACCTTTGAGGAGCCACCTATACCGGATGCGCTTGGCGAAATAGTAACACCTGCAATTTTACCGCTTAAAGCGTTTACTAAGTTATCCGTTTTTACATTGTTAAGCTCACTGCCTGATACCTGTTGGGTAGAATAGGTTAAAGATTTTTCTGATCTTTTTACACCTAACGCAGTTACAACAACTTCATTAAGGCCTTTGGCATCAGTTGCCAGTTCAATAATAATGTTATTGGTGGTAACCAGCATTAATTCTTTTTTGATATAACCAATAGATGAAAACACCAACACATCGCCCACATTGGCTGAGATGGTAAACTGACCGTTAACATCAGTTTGTGTACCCGTAGTTGTGCCTTTTATGCTCACTGTTACACCAGGAAGCACCTGGCCTGCAGCATCTTTTACAATTCCTTTAATTGTTGAAATGCTGACTGCGGTTTTAGTGATAATGACCCGGCTTATGTGCCTGTCAGTATTGATTGACATGCTTTCCTTAAGGAACGAGCTCGCCCTTACCGGAATACATGGAATCAATAAAATTAGTGGTAATAGTTTTTTCATTTTTTTCTGTAATTAGTAGGGGTTAAAAGTTTGTGAATGAGTAAATGCTGACTTGTTCATAGTTGTTTTTTAATGATAATGAGTTTCTTTTTTGATCTTCATTTATTTTTGGTCCATGTTTATTTCATTTAGCAGATATTCTTTTTATCGCTTGAATATTCCGAACATTACACCCGCCAGCCCCTTCTTCACATGCTATCACTTTTTTTGACTTATCACATCGCCAATTAATGAGTTGCTTTGTTGTGACAATAAATAAGTAAAGGACTTTGATTGCTTATAAATCTTTAATTATTCAGGTATAGAAATCATTTTCCTGAATTCATATCAGGCACGAACAAGCTTTTAAAACGTGAGTTCTTTTGACCTTGCTTTGACAAAACTAACCGATAGCCTTTGTCAAGAAGATTATCGAGACCCTACAATACCACTACGGGATTAAAAAAGTTTACACGAAGTAAATGTTAAGACTTCATTAAGATTGCGCATATCGAGTGTGCGAAATTGAATTTTTAAGAATTATTCAATCCTTAAAAATTATTCAACCAATAGATAGATGGGAATTGTGCTATATGAAATAGTGACTAAAGCCCTGGCGTCTGATTAAACACAATAAAAAAGATCAGTTGCTGTAGTGTCATAAAAAAAGGTCGGGAAACGTTTCCCGACCTTTTTGTGATATACTAATAACAGCTTTGCTGGCCTAATTTCTGTTTGTTTAAGGTTTGGGATTTGACTTAAAAATTAGCTCATAACCAACTATCTTAAAGCGCCCAAACTATCATTAAATATCAATTATAAAAAACAAGTCTAACACAAACAGCTTTTCAATTATCTGTCAACTCAGTTCTTTACATTTTCCATAGTATTAACAGTGGTGCCATTTTTTAATTGATCGGTGGCACTGCTAACAAGCAAATCGCCAGGTTTTAAAGCCCCATAAACCTCCAGGCTGTCGGTAGTCTCTCTGCCTTTTTTTATATCTACCCATTGGGCTTTATTGTCTACAACCCGGATAACAAATATGCGCTGCGAATTTTGGGTTACTGCGCTTTGCGGTATAACAAAGGTTTTTTGCTTGTTAGTTAGCTGGAGTGTTACCTCAGCAAACATACCCGGCAGCAATTCCTTATCTTTATTGACGATATCCATTTGCATCTGCTCTGACCGCATATTAATATTCAAGGCGCCCGCCATACGTTTAACCGCCGCCGTAAATTGTTTTCCTGGTATGGTTTTGACGGAGAAATGAATGGTATCTTTATTCGCAAAATAATTTGTTGCGGCTTCCGGCACATCTACAACCAACCGCAACCTGGTCTGTTCCTGCAGGGTAAGCATCGGTATATTGGAATTTTTATCTGTTGGCGCCACATAAGCGCCATTGTAAACATTACGCGAACTGATCACTCCATCAAACGGTGCCCTTACTTCCAGGTAATTTTTCAAATCTGCCGCTAACTGATAAGCAGATTTCGCTGCAAGTAGTGTTGAGCTGTCAGCACTCATTTGGGCGTGGGCTATGTCCAGGTCATTGGGTGAAATAGTCCCCGGCGTTTTACTTGTTTTCAGCAGGCGGTCATAATTTGCTTTGCTGCCCCGGTAAACAGCTTCCTTAGAGTGCAGGTTTTCCTCTGCTTGTTTAAGTGAAGCTGTCATTTCCGGCGCTTCAAGTGTCATTAGCAATTGACCACGGTGCACATGGCTGCCAACATCAACCGTCATGGTTTTTATAAAGCCATTTACTTTGGCATAAAGGTCAACCGTTTGATAAGGCTGGAGTACCGCGGGCAGTCTCATCGTTGTATTAAGCGTTCCCTCTTTCAGGGTAAAAACCTGGGTGCTGTTTGATTGAGGAGCAGCTGCTGGCTTTTGTTTATTTTGACAGGATGCCAGCAAACCGGTGATGAGCAGGCATAAAATAAAATGATATGTTTTCATGATTAATATTTTTGAGTTATTCTGATAATTGTGCTTTTGGGTCATAAAATATACTTTCCTTATCGTCAGGATCCAATGACACAGTGTGAATTGGGGAATTTTTCCTAATCATATAAAAAATAACAGGGAGAATAAATAAGGATACAAAGGTTGATAAAATCAGCCCTCCTATCACTGCCCGGCCCAGCGGTGCAGTTTGATCACCTGCTTCCCCTAAACCCGAGGCCATAGGGATCATACCGGCTATCATGGCAATGGTTGTCATCAATATGGGTCTTAACCGAAGTTCCATAGCCTCAATTGCTGATTCCATTGCATTTTTGCCAGTTAACCTGATATGTTCAGCATTGGTGATCAATAAAATGGCGTTGGAGACAGAAACCCCCACAGACATGATAATTCCCATATACGATTGCAGGTTAAGACTTGAACCGAAAGCCAGCAGTATCAATAAAGAACCTACCAAAACCCCGGGGATACAGGTAATCACTGTAAAGCCCAATGGAAAAGACTGATAATTTGCAGCCAGCATCAGCATCAGAATAACGACGGTGATCATCAAGCCGAATTGCAGGCTGCTGAGTGTTTGATCCAGCAGTATGGTTAGCCCCCTGGCCTCAACAGATACCCCTCTTGGCGGGCTACCGGCATTTTTTATTGCCTTACTTACCGCAGTACTGGCAGAACCAAGATCTTTTTTATAAATATTAGCAATTATAGACAGAAACCGGCCCGCACCCTGGCGGTCATACTGACCCACGAGTGTTCCCATAGTGAATGTGCATACATCTCCGAGTACCGGTCTTGATCTATCTCTGAAAATAGGGATAGCCGCAAGGTCTGCAAGGCTGCCGATGCTTGTCTGTGGTACCTCCACCTGCACATCATAGGAATTGGCATTATTTTCATTCAGCCATAAATTTTTATTTGTAAAACGGCTGGAGGAGGTAGCCTGTGTAATACAATTACTTACATCAGTCATTAACAGTCCCATTTGCTTTACCTTATCGCGATCAATATCAATATGGATTGCCGGGCTATTCAGTTGTTCTTTTAACTGCACATCTCTTAAAAAAGGCACCTGCTGTAATTGCTTGATCAATAAATCTGCATATTGCTTGTCCTGGTTAATATTTATACCCATCACAGCAATTTCCACAGGCGTTGAAGAGCCCTGGCTCATAATCTTACTCGTCAAATCAATTGGCTCAAAAGATAGTTTTACATCAGGCATATCTTTATGTATAGCGTTACGCAGATTCTCCCGCACATCCTGTATATTCATTTTATAATCCGGGTTTAGATTTACCTGCATCACAATATCATTAGAAGCACTCATGAAGAGAATGACCGGTAAAGTGGGAAAAGATGAGGGATGCTGTCCTGCAAATGCAGATATGATCTCCACATTTTTTTGTCCCCCTACTGTATTGTATATTATCTGCTGGACCTGCAGCATAGTTTTTTCCGTTTGTTCGAGTCTGGAGCCCTCAGGTGCACGAATACGAATCTGAAACTGGCCAGTATTTAATTTAGGAAGAATATCCTTACCAATAACGGATACACATAATCCGATAATGAAAACAGACACAACCGCGTAAAGCCCAACGCTTACCCTGCTGCGTTTCATCATCCATTGTACTATGTGTACGCAACGGTCTTTAAAACGATCAAACCGTGTTTTTTTGTGCTCCTTTTCGGGTTTCTCATCTGTATGTTCCGGAACTTTTAGTACCCAGTTTGACAATATAGGAACGAGTGTTTGAGATAAAAGGAATGCAGCTATCATAGAGAACCCTACGGCCATAGATAGCGGCAAGAACATGCCCTGGGGCACACCTGTCATAAAAAATGCAGGAACAAAAACTGCAAGGATACTTAACAGGATCAGCAGTTTTGGCAAAGCGATCTCTTCACAGGCATCTGCAATGGCACGGGCCTTATTTTTACCCATTTCCATGTGCCGGTGTATGTTTTCGATTGTAACGGTAGATTCATCCACCAAAATGCCTATGGCTAATGCCAAACCACTCAGCGTCATAATATTGAGTGTTTGCCCGAAAAGTTTCAGTGCCAGGGTGCCGATGATAACAGAAAGCGGAATGTTAACGATAACGATAAATGCACTCCTCCGGTCTCCTAAAAATATCAGCACCATCACGCCTGCAAGTATGGCGCCTGTAACTCCCTCGCTGGCGAGACTTTTTACGGCATTAATTACATAAACGGATTCATCAAACTCAAATTTCAAGGACACATCCGGCGGTAAAAGGCTCTGCATGGATGGAATGGCCTTTTTCAGTTCCTGAACTACCGACCAGGTGGAGGCGCTTGAGCCTTTGATAACCGGGATATAAATTGACCGTTTACCATTAATATAAGCAAAACCACTGGTAATATCGGCTCCGTCCACAACCTTTGCCACATCCTTAAGGTATATGGTAGCACCATTCTGATATAATAAAGGTATGTTTTCAAAATCTTTTATTTTTTGAAGAACTGTATTTGATGGAGTAAGATAAGCTGTACGCCCTATATTAACCGTACCCGCCGGAGATATGCGGTTATTATCCTGTATCGCAGCGGTAATTTGATCAGCCGTTACCTTGTGGCTGCTCATCAATTCAGGATCTACATTAATTACTACGGTACGCACATTACCGCCAATTGGCGGAGGTGAGGTTAACCCGGGTATTTTTGAAAAATTGGGCCTCACATACAGACTGGCTAAATCCTGTAGCTCATTGTTGCTGCGTTTGGGACTGCTGATAGTTAGCTGCCCTACCGGCAATGTTGAAGCATCAAAACGGATAATAATAGGTGGCTGTGTTCCGGGCGGCATTTCTGCAAAGGCACGGTTGGTAAGCGATGTGACTTCGGCAGCGGCCTGAGCCATATTTGTACCATCATAAAAACTGAGCTTTAACACACTCAAACCTTCAATATTATTTGTTTGAATGGACTTGATACCGCTTACATATAAATAAAGATTTTGGTAATTGGTGGATACAAATCCTTCCATTTGCTGTGGTGACATCCCCCCGTAGGGCTGGGAAACATATATCGTCGGTAAATTTATGTTAGGAAAAATATCAATATTGATTGATGTTACCGCGATAATACCCATCAACACCACGCCAATGATTAAAACGATAATCGTTATTGGTTTTCGCAATGAAAATTGAATCATGTTCATGACTATTGTTTTAAAGTTGATTAATAAATAAATTAAGATCACCTGACGAGGCTGCCATATAAAGCAGCGCCTGCCAAACAGAATTGCCGGCAATATCCCTGTCTGTTTCTGCAGTGTTCAGATTGTATAGTGTTTGCGTAACATCAACAATGGTAGCAAGACCGTTGCTGTATAAGGTCTTCTTTTGTTCATAAGCATCGCTGGCTGCCTTTAGCTGAATTGGCGCTTCGCGATATTTTTGCAGCGCATTTACCAGTTGCTTATTGCTTTGCTCCAACTGATTGGTGAGGTTATTTTCCTGGTAATGATACTCATTCATCAACCCGTCAGAATAAAAATGCTGACTCTTAACCCTTGAGGCAATTCTGCCGAGATTAGTTAAATCCCATGAGACACCTATGCCAAGCAGGTAATTTGCCCTTGTAGGGCCAACGCCGTTCAGATAACTGTTACTAAAATCAGTGAAGTTATTGCTTCCATAAGTTGTACCAAAGCCAGATCCTCTTTCTTGTAAGACACCGAAAAAAGAAACCCGGGGCAAACTTATTTTTGATAGATAGTTTGCCGTTAGCTCACTGCTTTTTACCCTTGTTGATAAAAACGTTAATTGCGGATTTTTAGAAACATCCATTACGGGTTGTCCGGGCAGCCGGGCAGGCAATTTGTTGATATAGGTGCTATCTAAAGAAAATGACTGTTGAGTTATACCCAATTGCATAGCAAGGTTAGCGGCCTGACTTTGCTCATAATTAATTGCATCTGTAACCGCTATGCGTGCTTTGGAAAGTTCAGAATTGGCAATTGCACTGTCAACACCTGGATTTAAGCCGTTCTGTGTTCGGGTAAGTATAACATCCCTGAGTTGGGAAACGCGCCACATATTAATATTCATGGAATAGTGAAGCCGTTGTGCAGCTAATAGATTTAGATAAGCTCCGGCAACCTTAATTTGCTGCTGAAATTTCTCCTGCTCCAGATCTGCCGCATCTCTATTATAAAAGCCTTTAGCCTCTGCTACGTGCGCTCGCTGAAGGCCAAATGAAAAGATATTCCAGTCGATATTGGAAGCATAGAACGCTCCGAAAGCTGCATTCCAATTTTGTGAAGCAGAAACAGGTCCCGCCATAATGGCTGTTAACCCGGGCAGGCCGGAAGCTAGCCCGTTTAAACCGTTTACAGTGCCATAAGCTTGTTGCGCCGATAAAGTAAAATCGGGCAGGCCATCCCTTTTGGCGGCCGTTATTCCCTCGGCCGATGCTTTTGCATAATTATCTTTAGCTTTTAATATTTGTTGCTTGTTAAGTGCAATATTTATTGCTTTTTGCAACGTTAAAATACTGTCTGTCCCCTGGGCATGTGCAGAAAAGCATCCAAGGCCCAAAGAAACTGTCGAGATTATACTAATCAAGATCAGCTTACTCTTCGTTTTCATAAAGAAAAGATTAATGTTTAATAATTAAAAACAAAACAGGCCGTTAATAGTGTTGTTGCTCAACACTTTGTGTAGCCAAAGAAATTCAAAAGCACGTATAAGCCTCAACTGTTAAAGTAGTTCGGCGCCAAACAGGCACACTGCATTAATTTGGAAACCGCTGAAGTTTAAATAAGTGCAATTGATTAAAAAATAGGGGGCGCCCTGAGGGGCAGCAATCGGATGGAATCTGCTATAGAGAGTTTTTCCTTGAAGGGTATATAAAGCAGATCAATAATTAACGATGCTGTGATTAAAGAAAAGAAAAATGGGATAACTGGTATATCCAGCACCTGGAAATGCTGTGTATAGCATTGCAGCTTACAATGAACTATGTCGGCTTTTAACTTAATAACGCCGGAATGGGTCAGTTCACTTTTATGTTTTATGTGAAATATTTCGGCATACCGTATCAATACACGCCCCTGCAATCCCAAAAAGATTGTGAAGACCAGCAGAAGCTTAAATATGGTATGCAATGCCTTTTTCATGTTGGATATTAAAAAAAAGAATTAATAGTTATTTTCTATAATTTTTTCGAGCACCTTTTGTGCTGATTTCTCTTTTTTGCTTTTAATAGTTTCAAACAATTGCTCATGCAGATGATGGCTCATTGCAAAATGGCTGACTCCCTGAATTTCTCTTTTAGAGAAGAGATCCCGTATAATTATAGTAAAGCTTTGATAAAGATCGGCAAGCACCTTGTTTGACGAAGCCCTGGCAATGGTAATATGAAAGGCAATATCAGCATCAACGCATGCCCGTAGCTGGCCGTTAAGTATCGCCGACCTTCTATTTTCAAGGTATTGCTTCATATCCTCCAAATCTTTCTCCGTATGGTTTTTTGTGGCCAGCCTTACCATCTCGTCTTCCAACAGCTTTCTTACTGCATTGATCTCGTCAAAATCGGCCCGTCGTAAACGTTGATCAATTGTTTCGTTCTCAACATTGTCACATACAAAAGTACCAGAGCCCTGTTGTACTTTCAGAATACCGGTCATAGCAAGTGTTTTAATAGCCTCCCTGATGGTTGAACGGCCCACACCATATAACTTCATTAATTGAGGTTCAGCCGGTATTTTTTCGCCTGCTTTATATTTATCCAGATGTATATCATGCCTTATTTTATTTGTTATCTGGTCACTAAGCTTTTCTGAAGTCTTCATAATAATTGTTTGACAATACAAACATACGATGTTTATAAAAACATCAGATGTTTAGTTTGAAAAAAGTACAATTATTAACTAAATTGTTACATCATCGTAAAAGCATAGCTACAAATCATCAGTTCAATAGCTTCAAAGGCTATTAAATTGGTTAGAATTACCGACCTTAAAAACAAATGTTTTATGAATTATTTACCGAACCAATACCCATAGCCTATTGTTGCGGTAGCCGCTCCGGTATTATTTTTACCATCCTGTGCGTTTTTCTGAATATTTAGAAAACCAAAATTTCCACCGCCTTCTATAAACAGGGTACTCAATCCCAAATGATAACTGAGACCAATATTTCCTTCGACTCCGAAATTTGTAGTATGCAATTGATCTTTTATGTTTTGGTTGTTATCAAATGATTGAGCTCCTCCCGGTAAAGGCTGCGTGCCGGCCGGATCGGTATAAAATTGGCTTTGCCCGCTGGTTACCTGATGTGCATTTAACAGAAAACCCAAAAAAGGCCCGGCATCCACATAAAATCGTAAAGGCGAATTTTTAAAGTTCCATCCAAATTTTGCCAAAACAGGTATTAACAGGTAATTTAACCTGGCCTCACTGTTGTAATTGGCGTAAAGGTATTGCGGGGCTTGGCCTGAAGGATACATGGCCGCTATCGCATCAGGTGTTGTAATTGCTTGTAAACCATCTTTTTTACCTCCCTGAGAAGAATATTCTACCATAGGTTGTAACGAAAAAAGATTAGAAAATTTAAAATCTGCAAATAAGCCGGCATCGGCTCCAAGCCTTGAACTATAACCCGTATTTAATGGATTAGTATTACCACTTCCGGCGGTTAAATTTGGGATACTGAAACCACCACGGATGCCCAACACTAAATTTTGCGCCTGAACGCCAAAACAAAAAAATAGCATCCCAGTAAACACTGAATAAAAAAATAAATTTTTCATAATGCTTTTAGTTAAGTTAGTGATTAATTGTTTGAGGGAATACCACTAATAATGTCCTTTTGTTTTCAGTTCCTTTGGTTGGAAGTGTTTCGATATTAATGTCTGCAATATTTATATTCTTTTCTGCCGATTTCAGTAAAGGCAGCCGATAGAATATAAACAAGAAAATTTAATAAAAGCGTTGAAAAGCTAACTGAAATAAGCCTGTACCCTGGCGGTAAAATTGTCGATATCAAAAGGTTTGGTTATAAACTCATCAGCAAATCCCTCTTTAGCCAGCGAACTACCATTCGCATGTGCCGACATCAGCAATAAAGGAATATGTTTTGTAACCTCGTTAAGTTTAATTTCCTGACACATTTGTTGCCCATTTCCGTCAGGCAGCATAATATCCATAACAATAAGATCAGGTTGATTAATTGCCATATATTGCTGAAAGTCTGTTAAATTGCCGAAAGTGAATACTTCGAAGCCTATCTCTGAAAGGAGGTATTGAATAAGTTCGCTGATATCTATGTTATCTTCTACAACGTAAATAATCTTCTTCATGCCGGTTCAACTCTTTCTATAACAAGCACTATGTTAAAAATGTTGAATTTGTTTTAATTTAACGGTATTGTAAAATAAAATTCTGACCCTTTGCCTGCTTCACTACTAACCCCTATGCAGCCCTGATGGCGTTCCACAATCTCCCTGGTAAGATATAACCCTAACCCAAGGCCGGCGATGTTGAAAGCACCTTCTGCACGATAAAATCTTGTAAATATATGTTTTTGTTGTTCAGTTGTTAAGCCAATGCCCTGGTCTTTTACTTTAACTGTCACATTATTTTCCGAAGGTTGCAAATTGACCCAAACCTGGTTGGCGTGCGGAGAGTATTTTACGGCATTGGTCAGTAGGTTTATCAGCACCTGTTCTATTCTTTGCCTGTCTGCATGGATCATTACCGCGTTTCCTGAATCAAATAAAATATGGTGGCTTTGATGGGTATAATTCAAGTTTTCGACAACCTCCAGCACCAGGTCTACCAGATTGAACGTAACCTTTTCAAGTGCCAGCTTTCCTGCCTCTATCCGTGAAATATCCAGCAGGTCGGTTACAAGATCATTCAATTTCTCTACCTGGTTAAGCGTTTTTGTAATAAAAACCTTGCCCATATGGTCCCTTTCGGTTCTTTGCAATACCTGCAAATAGCCTTTAATAGATGTTAGAGGTGTCTTTAATTCATGACTGGCCAGGGCGATAAACTCATCTTTTTTCGCACTTAATGCTTTTACATCTTCAAACAGTTTGGAATTGTCTAAAGCTATGGCCGCCTGCGACGAAATACTGCTTACCAGATCTTCGTGTTCTTCGGTAAAGACACCTGCCTCCGGGTGACCGAAAAACAAACCGCCTATAACTGTTCCCGAAGAAGAAATAACAGGTATAGCCAGGTAACTTACCACCGGCAGATGGCCTTCAGGCATACCGTGATTGGGCTTGTTATGGCCATACCTTGGGTCCAAACGGATATCTGCAACCCTCATCACACCCTTGCCGCTAAAGGTGGGTTCAAAAACCGCGGTATTGCGTGGCATCCCAAATTTTTCAAAAGCTTCCCTGGGAGCTCCCGATAAAGTGAACAACGTGTATGACTCACCACGTTCATCAATTTTATTATAAAAAAAAGCACCGAAAGCGGCACCTGTAATTTGGGTGGTGGCGTCAGTCACATGCTGCAGAATCGATTGGACGTCCAACTTTTCAGAGATAACCTTACCAATATTATTAAGGATTTGCAGCCGTTCTGCGCTTTGCCGGATTTTTTTTTCCGCTGCCAGGCTTTCGGAAACATCTCTTGCAATTTTAGAAGCACCGATAATGTTACCCGATCCATCCTTAACCGGAGACACGGTAAGTGAAATCTGTAATTCACGACCTGATTTGTGTACCCGTACCGTTTGAAAATGATCCACTTTCCTGCCTGATCGGATATTACCGATAATTACATCCTCTTCGGCCCGCAGGGATAAAGGGATCAAAGTGCTGATATGTTTGCCTATAATTTCTTTTTCCGTATAGCCAAATATTTTCTCCGCGCCGGCATTCCAACTGGTGATAATACCCTCGAGTGTCTTACTGATAATGGCATCGTCGGAAGATTCAACGATTGCAGATAGTATCGCTTGTTTTTCCTCTCCGTATTTCTGATCCGTTACATCTACCAGAGTATTGTGTGCGCCGATAATCTTATTCCGGTCATCAAAGATCGGCTTAGGAAAAACGAGCAAATTGCGAAAAGTATGGTCCGGCCGTTCTATCGTAATCTCCCCCGCCTCAAACGCTTTCCCTTCTTTAAGTGTTCGTGCCATCGGACATGAGTCCAATGGCATAGGTTTACCATCAGGATAGTAGATTTTCCACGAACCACACCAGAGATCCACACCAATTTTTGGTTCCCGGCCCCAAAGAGTAACCGCTGCCGGATTATAGTAAGCTATGTAACCATTCGCATCGCATGTATATATGGCTACCGGCGAAGCGTTAACCAACTCCTCAAAATGCAGATTAATTTGTTGATTTTTAGGATCTTTATATAAGCGGGAAGGTATTGAGTTTTGCACGGCTTCCCGCATAAATCTTGAATTAAAGTAAAGTAAACATACAACGTATGGCTCTAAATAACAGAATCAACTAAAATTTGTTTGCTATTATTTCATCAGGCAGCTTTGGTTATATATTTGTTACATTATTATAAAGAGTGCGGCAGGAAGCACTGACTAAAGATCAAGAATAAAACCTATTCATTTTCAGCAAACCTTTATACTATATTAACATAGATTTTTCAAAGCAATTATTTAGCTTTACATTGTGTTCAAAATACACTTACCGATAAATTACCAGTTTTAACCAATCTTAAATCAATAATGAAAGCTAAAATTTCAATTTGCCTATTGTGCAGTATCTTTATAGCTGCGGTATCTATCAATGCAAATGCGCAAACTAAAAGCAGCGAAACATCAGATGCAAAGATCGTCTCGATCATAAAAAAACTTACACTCGAAGAAAAAATAGCCATGCTGCACGCCAATGGCATATTTACGTCGGCCGGCGTTAAGCGATTGGGCATTCCTGACCTGGTAACGGATGACGGGCCACTGGGTGTGCGTGAAGAGGTTAAACCAGGATGGGGCTCAGCGAACCTTACTACCGACTCTGCTACTTTTTTTCCTAACGGCTCGGCTTTGGCTGCTACGTGGAATCCCGAATTAGCCTTCCGTTACGGGCATGACATGGGCGAAGAGGCTCGTAAACGCAATATAACCGTGATGCTTGCACCGGCATTTAATATTTGCCGCACGCCGCTTTGCGGCCGCACTTATGAGTATTATTCCGAAGATCCGTTTTTGAATGCACGCCTTGCTGTGCAGTCAGTAAAAGGAATGCAAAGCCAGCACGTGGCTGCCTGTGTTAAACATTTTGCTGTAAATAACCAGGAGGTTGAAAGAGACTTTGTAAGTGTAAATGTAGATGAGCGTACTCTGCGTGAAATTTACCTGCCTGCTTTTAAAGCCGCAATAACAGAAGGTAAGGCATGGACGATTATGTCGGCCTACAATAAATTACGCGGTACCTATTGTTCTGAAAATGATTATTTACTTAACCACATACTGAAAGACGAATGGAAATTTAAGGGAATGGTGATCAGTGACTGGGGTGGCGTACACAGCACAGTTAATGCGGCTAATCATGGAGTAGACCTGGAGATGGGATCGCCCCTGCCCTATAATACCTACCACTTTGCCGATAAGCTGCTTGACTCAGTAAAAGCCGGAAAAGTAAGCATGAAGGTGATTGATGAAAAAATTCATCGTATTTTATGGGTGATGTATCATACATCAATGAGCGTAAATAAGCCCGCCGGAAGCATCAATACACCTCAGCATAGCAAAACAGTTTATGATATTGCATCCGAATCTGTTGTGTTATTAAAAAATGAGGATCATTTGCTGCCACTAAATACGTCAGCAATAAAAAGTATTGCAGTAATTGGCGATAACGCCACCCATACCTTTCATTTAGGTGGTTTTGGCGCAGGCGTTAAAGCCCGTTATGAGGTAACTGCCTTAGCCGGTTTGCAAAACAGATTGGGTAAAGATATTGCGATAACATTTGCCCAGGGATATTCGGGCGTTTACAGGCCCTCCCGCAGAAATGCAGGCAATGAATTTGGCAAACCCGATTCGGCAATGATAGCGCAGGCCGTAGCTACGGCAAAAAGCGCAGACATGGCTATTTTGTTTATCGGCGGTAACCGCGATTATGAAAGCGAGGGCCGGGACCGTAAAGACCTGAGCCTGCCATTTAATGAGCAGCCATTGGTGGACGCCGTTACCGCTGCCAACCCAAAAACAATTGTGGTAGTGGTTGGTGGTGCGCCTTATGATATCGGCGAGATAAAAAAGAACAACCATACCATTGTATGGTCGTGGTATAATGGTTCCGAAAATGGCAATGCTCTTGCCGATGTTTTAACCGGGAAAATAAACCCATCGGGCAAATTGCCTTTTACTTTCCCGGCACAGCTAAAAGATTCCCCGGCTCATGCTTTAAATGCTTATCCCGGCGAAAATTTAAAGGTTGATTATAAAGAGGGAATACTGGTTGGCTATCGCTGGTTTGATACAAAAAAGATTGAGCCCCTATATTGCTTTGGTTACGGACTATCTTACACTGACTTTAAATACTCAGGTTTTATCACCAATAAAAAAAGCTATAAACCAACTGATCTGATAACTGCCACTTTAAAGGTAAAAAACACCGGGAAATATGCCGGCAAGGAAACAGTACAACTATATGTAAGCAAAACCGGGTCAGTTGTGGAGCGTCCTGAAAAGGAGCTAAAGGCATTTAAAAAATTAATGATCGCGCCTGGCGAAACTGCGAGTGTTACTTTGAACATTGCGGTTAAAGACCTTGCTTATTATGATGTTAAAACCAGCAAATGGGTGGTTGAACCGGGTAAATATAAACTGCTTGCCGGTACGTCATCAAGGGGTATTGAGCAAAGCGGAACAATAACCGTTAATTGATTTGAAGATGTGTTAAGTTGAAGATTTGAAAATGGTGTCTATCCGTTTCAAATCTTCAACTTATTTAATTAAACTTTATTTAACAACAGCTCGTCAATCAAAGCTTTTAAACTTACTGATGCGCAGGCAATAAGTTCGTCAGCGGCACCGTAGTAAATGTAAAGTTTATCATCTTCCAAAACAGTTCCGGTGGGGAAGCATACATCATCCACGTCACCGTCCAGCTCATAGTCAAGCTCGGGTTTAAACAACGGGTAAGGCAGGCGGGCTATTTCTTTCTGCGGATCATTCAAGTCCATCAGGGCCGCACAACACGAATATTCATACCCTTTTACCATATCCTTTACACCGTGATACAATATCAGCCAGCCATGTTCAGTTTCTACAGGAGGGCAACCGCTGCCTATGTAGCTAACTTCGTGGGGGTATTTTGGGCCAAGAAAAATATGATCCTCAAAATGCAAAAAATAATCAACCCAAAACTCATCAGTAAGGTCGGCCAGTTCATTAACCGCTGTTATTTGTATATCGGGTTTTATGCGGTGCAAAAAAGTTAATTTGCCGTTCACCCGGCGCGGAAAAAAAACAAGGTCCTTATCAGCTAAAATATTGGCACCACGATTATATCGCAGGTATTTTTCGTTCAACACGCTTTGAGCTTTGGTATAGCGATCAAAATCATCATATTTTATTTTTGGTACAATGATGCCTTGTTTTTTAAAATGCTGAAGATTGGTTGAGGTAGCCAGCGCGCCTAACGCGTTTGCGCCGTCGAAAGCAACATAAGTGAGATAATACGTATCATCTATCTTTACTATCCGGGGGTCTTCCATCCCATGTGATTCATACTCAAACTCCGGCGATAAAAATGGTTTGTCCATTCGCGTTTTTACCGTTAATGGTGTATCCAGCATGCAATATCCAATGCTGGAATAGTTGCGGATATGAACCGCGCGGTAAAATACATGAATATTGTTACCTTCCCTTATAACCGCCGGGTTTAGCACGCTTTCGTTTTCAAATTCCAGCCCCTCTTTTCTGAGTATTACACCTTCTTTTTTTACTTCAATCATTTGCTTTTGCGTTCATTAGGTTTTTTATCATCGGGTAAGCTGTCTTCAAAACCCTTTTTATAATGTTCTTTGTCATCCAAACAGGCAATAATACCTTCAATAACCCTTTTTGTTTCGTTTGGATCGCTCACGCGGATAGCAAACGTACCGGCTTCTTTTGCAGGATAATCGTTGCCTCCGGGGAATATAGCATCCCCTATAAATATCATTTCCTTTATTTTTATATCCAGCACATCGCGCAGCTTATGGATACCATACTTTTTGTCGATGCCTTTTTTTGTGATATCAACAGAGGTAGCACCGCCCAGGTTTACGGCAAACTCCGGGATCATTTTCTCTAAAAGCTTTTTTATTTTATCGCGTTTAGCAAAATCGGGATCCCATTTTACCTTTTCGTCCAATGGTGCCTGCTGCCCAAGGGCTGAGTAGGTCACCTGGCTCCCCCGGTCTTCAATAGTTTCGCCCCAAACTTTTTTTGCTTTATACCCCGATTCATCTACCGCTTTATTCAACGAATCAATGATCTTATCTTTTTCTTTACCGGTGAAGTTTTCTGCATACAATTGTTTCCAGCCAGACTTTTTATATTGATAAAACTTTGTTCCGCAGGTAGGCAGAATGGATAAATTCTTAAACTTGCTATCCTTTGGTAAATGTGATATTACCTGTTTCTCAAATTGGGGCCAGTCGCCACCAGAAATGATAGCTACTTTTGCAACAGTTAAAAGTGACGCAAGGCGGACAGACATATCTTTGTCAATGGCAGCTTTGCTTGCTGCAAGCGTGCCGTCGAGGTCAAAAGCTATTAATTTCTTCATTTACATTTATCATTTGGTCATTGGGTATTTGGTCATTAGTTGGTAGTTGATCTTTTAAGGACATAGTGGCTATTCCCCCGGCAATGCGATCTCTAATAATGTAATTTCTCCTTTTGGTACAAAAGGACATGCACCACATGCTGCAGGTAACAAAATTACTTCGCCTTTATTAAACGGGTAAAATTCGCTATCGCATTCCAGGTCCCCTTCTCCATCAATACATACCAACACCCTGGGGGTGGCTTCTTTGCCAACCATAAAAGGATACTGGCCGGTAACTCGCCATAACTCAAAATGCGGATCTTCAATGAGTTTTTCCTTGTGTATAGGTTTATCTGAGTTTATAAAGGGCGTTACCGGCCCTATCGCGGTTTTAGTAAAATCTATACAGGCAATAGCCTTATCCACTTGCAGATCACGGGGCTTTCCTGTTTTTTCGTCAATGCGGTCCCAATCGTAAAGGCGGTACGTAACATCGCTGTTTTCCTGTACTTCAAAAACAACTACATCACCCAGTGTATGTACGGTGCCTGCTTTAATCAGTACGCTATCGCCAACGGTTGGTTTAAAGCTGGCAAGGGTATCAGCCACTTTGTGCTGATGAAGTGAAACACGTAAAGTATCCTCCGTTGTGCCCGGTTTTAAGCCTGCATAAATAACGGCTTTTTCACCCGTTTCCAGCACTACCCATGCTTCGGTTTTTCCGCTATCGCCTTTTGGAATGTATTTGGTTAACTGATCTGACGGATGCACCTGTACCGAAAGCACCTGCTGGCAATCTAAAAACTTTAACAATAAAGGGAAGCGTTTAAACTTATCCGAAAGTTTACCCATTAATTGTTCAGGCGCTGTTGCCATTAACTGGCTGATAGTTTTGCCTTTTAGCTTACCCTGAGTAACCTTGCTTGGATGATCGTCCCGATCGCTCAATATCCACGCCTCGCCAACGGGATCTTTTGCAGGCAAGGGTTTTGATAATAAATTAGCAAGCCTGCGTCCGCCCCAGATACGGTATTGGTAAATGGGTTCAAATTTTAGCGGATAAAGTTTTATTTGCTCCATGTGATAATTTATAACACAAAGCAGTGCAGGAAGTTTTTTTAACTCTTCAGTCTTTCATATAACTTTGTAACAAGATAGCTATATCCCGATAAATAATTAGAACTTAAGCTATGGAAAAATCCTTTTCCATTTCAGGCTTATACTCACCGCGGCGCGCCGCATTATCCAAACTGGCCCGGTGTACAAGTATTTTCTGCGCCTTTTCAACGTTTTCGTCTTCGCCCTTCCATGTCTCCAGGGCCGGTTGTTGTATAGCCCTTGCAAACGAAAAAGTAAGGGCCCATGGTAACTTTCCTTTATATTTTACATGCATAGCATTTAAATGTGCCGTTGCCATTTCTGCTGATTGACCGCCCGATAAAAAGGCCACGCCCGGTACCGCCGCAGGTACCGACTGCAACAGGCAGGTAACGGTGGCCTCGGCAACCTTGTCTATGCTTACCTGTTTTGGACTGCTTAAACCAGGTAATACCATATTAGGTTTTAATATTAAGGCGTGCAAATTAACATTTTGGGCAAATAGCTGATCAAAAAGCACATGCTGTACATTCTCTGTAACATCAAAACACCTTTTAAGATCGTGTGAGCCATCCATCAACACTTCGGGCTCAACAATTGGCACAATGCCTGCTTCCTGACAAAGGGCGGCATACCGCGCCAAAGCATGCATATTGGCTTCTATACACCCTCTTGAAGGAGTAACGGAATTTATGGTGATTACAGCTCGCCATTTGGCAAAACGGGCGCCTAATTCATAATATTTTGCCAGCCGCTCTTTCAATCCATCCAGTCCCAGGGTAATTTTTTCGCCGGGAAAACCTGCCAGATCTGTTGTACCTTCATCAACCTTTATGCCGGGTATAATACCAGCCTGCTTTAACTTATCGATAAATAATACCCCATCTTTTGTCGACTGGTAAATGGTTTCATCGTATAAAATAGCACCGCTGATGCATTTACCCAGGCCAGGTGCAGTTACAATCAGTTCACGGTATTTGCGCCGGTATTCTTCCGTTTGGGGGATACCCACTTCTTCAAAACGTTTGTTACAGGTTGGTGTACTTTCGTCCATTGCCAATAAACCTTTATCGCCCCCAAAAAGGGCGGTAACTGTGTCAATCAGTTCTTTCGTTTTCATAGGGTTGATGTTCCTTTCAGGGGATGGATGCATCCGTGTATGTTACGTGGTAAACATTTTTATTTTAACAAGTTTACCTAATATTTGTTATTTAAAACTCAATGGATCATCGAATATTTTAAAGTATGACGCACAGAAAACATTCATTAAAATAAATATTTTCACAATTGTGTCGCGGCGGCATCATCTAAAAAAATGTAAGCCGAAGGAAGCGTTTGAAAAACAGATGCCGGCAATTGTTCAGTTACGTCACCCTGAAGAGCTTCAGCAATAATAGCAGCCTTTTTTGTGCCCGAAGCAATCAGCACCGGTATCCTGGCATCTTTTAAATGTTTCAGGCCGAGGGTTATACCTTTAGTAAGTACGGTTTGCTGCTTAAAATATTTTTGCCCCACGCTGATAGTAACCGGATCCAATAGACCATAATGCGAATACAGGTTAAAATCTGTCCCCGGCTCATTTAAACCGATATGCCCGTTCAGGCCAACTCCAACCAGCATAATATCCAGCGGGCCATGTTCAATAATAAAATCATCCATTGCTTTGCAGGCTGCATTTAAATCAGTGGCCTGTGCATCAAAAAACATCATCCTGTTTTGTTTTATTTGCATCGGAATAAAGAAGTTTTCATACAAAAAATTTGTACAACTGCCTTCATCCTCCTTGCCCATACCCACCCATTCGTCCAGGCCAACAAAATAACAACTGCTAAAATCCACTTTACCTTCATTGGCATCTGCTATTAAATATTTAAATATGCCTGCCGGCGATTCTCCGGAGGGAAAGCAAAGCAGAGAATTTGGTTTATGGTTTACCTGCTCAACAATAAGATCGGCAACAGCCCTGCTCATTTCGTGGTAACCGGGGCAAACGCATCTAATTTTTCAGGATTCTTAGCAAATAGTCATTATTCCATCCAGCGTCAAGTCGTTTACCTTTGACACTTCTTTTTTTGGTTGTTTCATTTTAATCAGATTAAGGGTGATTCTGCAAATAATAGAAAAATTTTCAGCAGCGTTTCCGGTTCGTTTTCTGCTGCTGTCTTCATGGAAAGCTACGTCAAGTAGCCAATGCAGTGAATTTTCAATCGCCCAGTGAGCACGAACCGTCCTGGCTCTGTGAGCAGTGAAATAGCCTTATTATTTGAGACCTGATCGTAGCTTGGGCTGTGATTTTGGTAATGGCGAAAGTATTACCGGATTGCAGGGCGATACCTTTAAAAAAAAGACCCCGGCAGCAGAAACCGGTTTAAGGATTAAATATACAAACATTCCAATGCAAATATTTGTATTTATTATGAGGTTGGTACCGGGAGTTCGTGCAACTTTTTTGTTAACCTGGGAGAAGTGTTTTAATGTTGACCGTCAATTAGTTTTACACAAACAAATGTAAATTCTTAAAAGAGGTATCATTAAAATTTCATCAACACATTGTTTTGATTACAAACACATAGAATACTGCTTTGAAAAACACCAGATATTTATTTTGCATAATTACTGTTTTTATTTCTTTTAATAGTTTCGCACAGAAGGACTCATCATTATCGTCTAAAAACTCAAATCTCAAAATAACACAACCTGTAATTGATTCATCCAAACAAAGAGATGCAATAGATTTTTTATACCAGTTGATAAAGAAGAATGCCCCCAACAATAGCCGTGAAAAGTCGCGCGCATTGAATTACTCCCTGGTACCTGCATTTGGCTACTCACTTTCAACCGGTTTTGCTGTTGATTTAACCGGGAATGTGGCATTTTATACCGGTAGTTCACACACGGAAAATTTATCAGCAATTGATGCTGAAGCAATTTATGATACAAAAAGCCAGGCAATTATCATTAGCCGGTCAGAAATTTGGGCACAAAACAATAATTATAAACTGGTTACCGATCTGCGGTTAGAGAGGTACCCTACTGATACTTATGGGTTAGGTGCTACAACAACTCCTGCTACCGATGATCCTATTGTTTATTCGTATATAAGGGCATATGCAACGGTGTATAAAAAAATAATCCCTGATTTTTATTGGGGTGCAGGTTATAGCCTTGATTACCATTATAATATTAAAGAAAGCGGTACTGCAAACAATACTGTTTCTGAGTTTAAAAAATATGGAGCAACAACTGCATCAACATCATCGGGTATTACTTTCAGCCTGTTATTTGATAACCGCAGAAACGAAATAAATCCGCTTAATGGAGGATATGCCCTGATATCCTACCGCGAAAACCCTGTATTTTTAGGAAGCAATAATAACTGGCAGGAATTGCAAATGGACTTCAGGAGATATTTCAGATTTTCAGCTGCGTCTAACAATATACTTGCTTTCTGGAGCATACTGGAATTTACATCCGGCAACGTCCCTTATTTTGATCTCCCTGCAACCGGAGAGGATATGTACAATAATTCGGGCAGGGGTTATCAGCAGGAGCGTTTCAGGGGTAAAAATATGTTGTACCTGGAGGGCGAATACCGGTTTGGTGTTACAAAAAATGGCTTTTTAGGCGGTGTGGTTTTTACAAATGCCGAAAGCTTTTCTGAATATACAACTAACAGGTTTGTGAAAATAGCCCCTGCTGCCGGAACAGGTTTGCGGGTAAAAATTAACAAGCACTCCAACACCAATGTCTGTTTGGATTATGCTTATGGCATTTATGGGTCTCATGGCCTTTTTGTAAACCTGGGAGAGGTTTTTTAATTCCCGTAATAAATCACCTTCCGATTGTAATGTTTTTAATGATTTTATGGTATTATTTAAAGCAAACTCATTTCTTTGTATAGCCAATGTTTGATTACCCTTGATCAACGTAAATGTTCCCGAAATGCATAGATATTGTTTAACCCTTGATTTAAAAGATGATGCTGCCTTAATAGCGGAGTATGAACAATACCATATCAAAATCTGGCCTGAAATTCGCAAAAGTATTGTTGAATCGGGTATAATTAAGATGGAAATATATCGGTTTGATACGCGTTTATTTATGATAATGGAAACGGACGAAAGTTTTAGCTTTGAGAAGAAAGCTGAAATGGATGCGGCAAATAACAAAGTGCAGGAATGGGAAAACCTGATGTGGAATTACCAGCAACCACTAAAAAAAGCCCTCAAAGGTGAAAAGTGGGTTTTAATGAACAAGATATTTGAATTGAATAAATAACATGTCAGCAAAAAAAGATACCTTTTTAAAGATCCATCCAAAGGATAATGTTTTAGTAGCCTTGCAGGATTTGCCCCAGGGAACAACGATCAATTTTGAAGGGGAAACTTTCACCTTAACAAGTAACATTGCAGCCAAGCATAAATTTAGTATCACCGATCTGCAAGCCGGTGATAAAATATTTATGTATGGTGTATTGGTAGGTAAGGCAACACAGCTTATCCCACAGGGCGGACCGATCAGTACGCAAACCGTTCATCATGCATCAAGCGAGTTCCATTTAGGTGAGCGCAAACTGGATTGGCATAAACCGGATACCAGCAAATTTGATGGCAGAACTTTTATGGGTTATCACCGGGCCGACGGATCAGTGGGTACAGGTAATTACTGGATTGTAGTGCCCCTGGTTTTTTGCGAAAACCGAAACATTAATGTGTTAAAGGAGGCATTATACGATAAGCTTGGTTACAAAAAAGCAAAAACTTACGAAGGTGATGTGGAACAATTAATTGAGCTTTACCAGGCAGGGAAATCTGCACAGGAAATATTAAATGCTGATATAGCGGTATCTGATGATAAAGCAACCTCAAAAAGACTTTTTAAAAATATAGACGGTATAAAATTCCTGACACATGAAATGGGCTGCGGATGTACCCGCTCAGATGCACAAACCTTATGCGGGCTTATTGCAGGTTATGTAACCCACCCTAACGTGGCAGGCGCAACCATATTAAGTCTTGGGTGCCAGAATGCGCAGGTAAGTATTTTGCAGCAGGAAATAGCGCTGCGCGATAAAAACTTCAGCAAGCCGCTTATCATCCTGGAGCAGCAAAAGGTAGGAACCGAGCGCGATATGATGCAGCAGGCTTTAAAGCAAACTTTTGCAGGATTGGTACAGGCTAACCAGGTACAACGGCAACCTGCACCCTTATCAAAATTATGTATCGGGCTTGAGTGCGGCGGCTCTGATGGTTTTTCAGGAATTTCTGCTAACCCGGCATTAGGCTACGTTTCTGATCTGTTGGTTTCAATGGGAGGTACTGTTATACTTTCGGAGTTTCCGGAGCTTTGCGGTGTGGAGCAGGAGTTAAGCGACCGCTGTGTTGACGAAGAAAAAGCAAATCAATTTATGAAGCTGATGACGGCCTATAATGCCCGTGCCGTTGCAGATGGCTCCGGTTTTTATGCCAATCCATCGCCGGGAAATATTCGCGATGGCTTAATTACTGATGCTATAAAATCTGCCGGGGCAGCTAAAAAAGGCGGTACCTCGCCCGTTACTGATGTATTGGATTATCCCGGAAAAGTAACAAGTCCCGGACTTAATTTGCTTTGCACACCAGGCAGCGATGTAGAAAGTACCACTGCCGAAGTAGGAGCAGGGGCCAATATCGTATTATTTACAACAGGCTTGGGTACGCCAACAGGTAACCCCGTTACGCCTGTTATTAAATTATCAACCAATACTGCTATGGCCGTTAAAATGCCTGACATAATTGACATAGACTGCGGAACTATTATTGAAGGTGAAGAAACTATACAACAAGCCGGAGAGCGGATATTGGAATACATTATACAGGTAGCAAGCGGCGAAGCCGAGCCAAAAGCGGTGCAGTTAGGTCAGGATGATTTTATACCCTGGAAAAGAGGAGTATCATTGTAAGGTCGGCATATTACAATCATCATCTCTGATACACAGGTACTAACCTTTGTTTTTTTAAACCTTGTCCTTATTATGCATAAATAAATAACAATTTCGGGTTGTTTCCGTTAAACCACTAAAATCAAAGTGAATAAAGCAGCAGCAGGATGCAACGACAATCTACCGGTTCTTTTCAAAATGCTTTTTAAACAGGAATTAAACTTGTCAATTATTCTACATTGAAAAGCATGCAGATGAAATACACCTTATTAGCAATTCTTTTATTCTTCTCGGGTTTAGTTAAAGGGCAAAATACTACAGTTAGGGGCACTATAACCGATGCCCGGACAAATCAAACCTTACCTTTGGTATCAGTCTCATTTCCAGGTACCTCTATCGGTGTTAACAGCGATAATAACGGTAAATATGCCATAACAACAGGAAAAACCTATACGGAGTTGAAATTCACCTCAATAGGTTATAAAACAGTTATCCGGGTTATAATTGCGGGAAAAGAGCAGGTAATTAATGTTAAAATGCAGCCTGATGTACAGTCTTTAGCAACTGTGAATATCAGCTCGGGGAAACGGAAACGCTATACCAACAAGGATAATCCGGCGGTTGAGCTGATAAGGCAGGTAATAGCTCATAAAAATGAAAACAGGATGCAGAGCTATGATTATATTGAATACAATCAATATGAAAAACTGCAGTTCTCATTTATAAATGTTTCAGAGAAGCTGGGGCAAAAAAAACCATTGCATCAATATAAATTTTTATTGGATAATCGTGATACCGTTAATTTGCCGGGTAAATCGTTATTGCCGGTTTACATGGAAGAAAAATCAACCCAAACCTATTATCGTAAAAAACCTGAACGCACAAAAAAGATTGTTGAGGGGGAGAAAAAAGTAAACATTGTAAATTTTGTAGATGAAGAAGGGGTAAACAGTTACTTGAACAGGATGTATTCCGAAGTGGATATTTATTCGAATAACATATTTTTAATGACCAACCAGTTTTTAAGTCCGATAGCTGACGGTGCTCCAGCTTTTTATAAGTTTTTTATTACCGATACCATTGAGGTTGACAATAAGAAAATGGTTGAATTGGAGTTTACACCGCGCAACGGCAATGACATGTTATTTGAAGGCCTTATCATTATTACGCTGGATGGCCGCTATGCGGTTGAAAAAGCAAGGTTGACAACCAACAAAAATATTAACCTGAACTGGGTTCGCGGTATGAATGTTGACCTGGCTTACGAGAAAACCAGTGATGGTAGGTACCATTTAAGCAAAAGTGTAATGAAAGCCAGCTTCGGACTTAAAAAAAGTGGCGATAAGGGCATTTTTGGGGAAAGGACCATCACCTATAATAACTACGTGATCAATGTACCCCGGCCTGATAGCGTGTATGCAGGTCCCAATGTATTGATCCCTGAAAAAGCTATGCAGCGGGACGAACATTTTTGGACGGGAACCAGGGGACGTGATACACTAACAAGTGTTGAAGCAAATGTTTACAAAAATATTGATAGTTTGCAAACCATGCCATCGTATAAACGGACGATGGAGATCATCAATTTGGGTGCCGTTGGTTTTAAATCGTTCGGTCCTGTTGAAGTTGGCCCTATAGGTGCTTTTCTTAGCTTCAATCCGGTTGAAGGTACAAGACTACGCTTAGGAGGAAGAACTACCACTGATTTTAGCACCAGGTATTATTTAGAAACGTATGGCGCCTACGGTTTTAAGGACCAAAAATTCAAATACCTTTTAAGTGGGGCCTATTCCTTCAATAATAAATCTATTTACAAGTTTCCTAACAGTTATATTAAGGCAACTGTTCAGCGTGATGTTAAAATCCCCGGCGAGGAGCTGTCTTATTCCCAAAGCGACAGCTTTTTTCTTTCTTTTACCAGAGGTGTCAACAATAAATACCTTTACAATGATTACTACAAATTAGATTATGTAAATGAAATTGAGAATCATTTTTCGTATGCCTTGGGGTTTAAAAGCTGGAAACAATCGCCCGGCGGTTCCTTATATTTTATAAACCAACTGGATAATGTACCAAATACAGTATCTGCGCTAACAACGTCAGAGCTTTCATTAACCCTTCGCTATGCCCCGCATGAGGCGCTTGTTCAGGGAAAGCTTTACCGCATTACCATCCCAAGTAAATATCCAATTATAAGTCTTGATTATCACCAGGGCATAAAAGATCTTTTTGGCGGCGGATATAATTATCAAAACTTACGTTTAAGGGTGGATAAGCGTTTCTATTTATCCCAGCTGGGTTATGCAGATGTGACAGTTGAAGGCGGATATCTTTTTGGCCAGGTATCTTACCCGCTTTTAACTATCCACCAGGCCAATCAAACTTATTACTATGATCCTGATTCCTATAACCTGATGAATTTTTTGGAGTTTGTAAGCGATCATTATGCAAGTTTCAAATTTGATTACTGCTTAAACGGGTTTATTTTTAATAAAATACCGTTGCTTAAAAAACTAAAATGGCGCGAATACATTTCTTTTAAAGCCCTTTATGGTGGTGTTCGGGATGAAAATAATCCACTGCTTCATCCTTCACTTTTGCAGTACCCGGTTGATCAGAATGGAATTCCGCTAACCTATACCCTCAGCAAAGCACCTTACACCGAAGGCAGCCTTGGGATTGGTAACATATTTAAAATTTTTAGGGTTGACCTGGTGGAGCGTTTTGATTATCTTAACCATCCTAATACAAACAGGTTTGGTATTAGAGGCTCTGCGCTGTTCGATTTTTGACGAAACAACGCAAAGTCAAAAGCAATATTAAATAAACCATAATATGTTCAAATTAACAAACAAATCAGTAGTAATTACCGGCGGCGGTAGCGGAATTGGTAAAGCAATGTCAATACTTTTTGCAAAACAGGGAGCCAATGTTCATATTGTTGAATTAAATGCCGAAGCAGCAACAGAAACAGTTAATCAAATAATTGCTGACGGTGGGAAAGCTGATAATTACACGTGTGATGTGAGTGACCAGCAACAGGTAATAGCTGCTTTAGGGATGATAGAAAAGATTGACATTTTAATAAATAATGCAGGTATTGCCCATATTGGCAGGGCTGATAATACGAGCGAAGCTGACTTCGACCGTATTTATAATGTAAATATAAAAGGGGTTTACAATTGCTTATTTGCTGCAATACCATTGATGAAAGCCAATAATGGAGGCGTAATCTTGAATACGGCATCCATAGCCGCACATGTAGGTATTACGGATCGTTTTGCGTATTCAACAAGTAAAGGCGCTATCCATGCCATGACTTTGTCTGTGGCCCGGGATTATTTGCATGATAACATCCGCTGCAACAGCATATCCCCGGCAAGGGTACACACGCCGTTTGTAGATGGTTTTATTGCCAAAAATTATGCAGGTCAGGAAGCGGAGATATTTGAAAAACTGTCCAAAACCCAGCCTATAGGCCGGATGGGAAAATCAGAAGAAGTGGCTGCATTGGCGTTATACCTATGTTCGGACGAAGCAGGCTTTATCACCGGATGCGATTACCCTATTGACGGAGGATTTATAACTTTAAATAATTAATGTTGATTTCGGAATTGGAAATATGATCGAATAAAACTTAAATTCGAATTCCAATTGTAACCCGAAATCAAAGATCATGATAAAAAGACTCACCCTGCTTATCCTACTGCTTTATTGCATTAATGTGAACGCACAAAGTACCTATACGCCCACTGCTGATAACCTTGCAACCCGCGAAAACTTCCAGGATATGAAGTTTGGCCTTTTTATCCATTGGGGTATTTACAGCATTTTGGGTGATGGCGAATGGGTGATGCACAACGAAAAGATCCCTTACAATAATTATAAACGCCTTGCTGATTTTTTTAACCCGCAGGCATTCAATGCCAAAGAATGGGTTGCCTTTGCAAAAAGGGCCGGAATGAAATATATCACTATCACCTCCCGTCATCATGATGGGTTCAGTATGTTCGGTACAAAGGCATCTCCCTATAATATTGTTGACGCTACGCCTTATCATAAAGACCCCCTGATGGAGCTGGCAAAGGAATGCCAGAAAGAAGGTATTGAACTACATTTTTACTATTCATTGCTGGATTGGGGAAGGCCCGATTATGCTTTTGGCAGCCCTTTTGTAAACGGTGTGCCGGTAAATGGCGATTGGAACAGCTATATTAATTTTATGAAGGCACAGCTTACCGAGCTGATCACAAAATACCCGGCCGTAAAGGGTATTTGGTTTGACGGATACTGGGAGCGTACCAATGTGAACTGGCACCTGGATGAGATATACGGTTTGATACATAAGCTGAACCCTGCTATAATTATTGGTAACAATCACCACGAAGCGGTGAAAGACGGTGAGGATTTCCAGATGTTTGAGAAAGATTTGCCCGGTAACAATACTACAGGATTTAGCGAAAAGTCAAAAATAGGACAGTTGCCGTTGGAAACTTGCGAAACCATTAACAACAGCTGGGGATTTAACATTAATGATCTGAGCTATAAATCGAGTAAACAAATAATCCACTATTTAGTAAACGCTGCCGGACGCAATGCTAATTTTTTATTAAATATTGGCCCTATGCCAAACGGAAAGATCCAGCCGGAATTTGCCGACACGCTTGCCATTGTGGGGAATTGGATGGAAAAAAATGGTGAAACTATTTATGGTACCCGTGGTAGCCTGGTAGCTTCGCAGCAATGGGGTGTGGTAACTTATAAAAATAAAACATTGTACGTACACGTGCTGAACATACCGCAGCAGCCATACATTTTCCTGCCAGGGGTTAAAGGAAAAGTTGCCAGGGTTAAACTGTTTACCGATGGCAGCAATATTAAATACAAACAACAACCTGAAGGTGTTTTTATTTATGCTGACAATATAAAGGCCGACGCTGTTGATACCATTATTGAAATAACAACAAATTAAAAAAAGAATGAAGCTGATAAGATTTGGGGAGCCCGGAAAAGAAAAGACGGGTGTGATCATCAATAATAAGAAATACGATACATCTGCATTTGGCGAAGATTATGGCGAGCAGTTTTTTGAAACGGATGGACTGACGCGACTTGCTTATTTTTTAGAGGATAATATGCTTTCTGAAATTACAGAAGATGTGCGGCTCGGCAGTCCGCTGGCCCGTCCCTCAAAATTAATATGCATTGGTTTAAACTATGCAGACCACGCCAAAGAAACCAATGCTACCCCACCAGCCGAGCCGGTAATATTTATGAAGGCTACCAGCGCTATCGTTGGCCCCAATGATGATATTACCATCCCCAAAAACTCAAAAAAAACCGATTGGGAAGTGGAGCTGGCGGTTGTCATCGGTAAACGAGCAAGTTATGTTGACGAAGCCGATGCTATGGACTACGTGGCCGGATACGTACTCCATAATGATGTATCAGAGCGCGAATTTCAAATAGAGCGCGGTGGCACCTGGGACAAAGGAAAAGGCTGCGATACCTTCGCTCCTTTGGGGCCATTTTTGGCAACTAAAGATGAGATTGCCGATCCGCATAACCTGCGCTTATGGTTAAAGGTAAACGGCAAAACCATGCAGGATGGAAATACATCAAACTTTATTTTTAACATCCCTCATTTAGTATCCTACACCAGCCAGTTCATGACTTTGCTGCCGGGTGATATTATTTCAACAGGTACACCTGCAGGCGTTGGTTTAGGAATGAAACCGCCTGTTTATCTTAAGGCCGGCGATGTAGTGGAGTTAGGGATCGATGGATTAGGAGAAGCAAGGCAGGTATTAGTGGATTATAGGGCTTAAACGGGGACGTTTTTAACTTGTACTTCCTGAAATGCTGTTACAATAAAATGCCCCGGTAAAAATACCAGGGTATTTCTGTTAACTTTATTATATACTATTGCAAAATAGCTTTCCCACCAAATGTTGCAGATTTTAAAATTTTCTCAGCAACAGTTACTGCCGCAGGCGAAAGCGGTGCATAGTTAAGGTCCTTGGCATATTTTTGTCCGTCGTGGATGTTCCACCAAAGCAGTTTAACTACCTTTTGAGCACGATCCATTGTCCGGCTGTTGTAGTTTTGCTCTTTGTAGATCAATGCCCAGGTAAAACCACTTATCGGGTAACCATCCTTAGCATCTGTATTGCTCAAGGAAATTTTTGCATCGGCAGGCAGCGTAATATTGCCTGCAGCGCTGGTTGATGCTACGGTTGGTGTAATATAATTACCGCTTTTGTTTTTCAGGTCGGCAAATGTCATTTTGTTTTGAATGGCATAAGCCAGTTCAATGTAGCCAATTGCACCCGGCGTTTGCTTAATTAAACCAGCTACGCCTTCATTACCTTTACCGCCAAGGCCTACCGGCCAGTTAATTGCAGATCCTTTACCCGGTTTTGTGTTCCAGTCACTGCTTACTTTCGATAAATAGGTGGTGAAAATGTTGGTTGTCCCGCTGCCATCAGATCGGTGTGCTATGAAAATGCCTGTCGACGGTAACTTTACGCCCGGGTTTATTTTAGCTATTTGGGCATCATCCCATTTTGTTACTTTTCCTAAAAAAATATTAGCCAGTACGTCCGGGTCTAACTTCAATGTGCTTTTTAATTCGGGCAGGTTGTAGCTGATAACTACCGCGCCTGAGCACATTGGGATATGTAATACATCGGCGCCAATTTTTTGGGTTTGATCGTCATTTAAGGGGGCATCTGAATCGCCAAAGTCAATTGTTTTGTTGGTAAGCTGTAAAATGCCGCCACCCGAACCAATTGACTGGTAATTTACCTTGATACCTGTCTCTTTATTATACTCAGCAAATATTTTCGAAAAAAACGGGTAAACAAATGTGCTTCCGGCTCCAAGTAATGTATTTGCGTCCGTAGTGGATGCTCCGGTTTGAGCGCTATCACTCCCGGTTGTTTTGTTGTTGCCATTACAGCCAAACAATGCCGATGCTGTCACTAATAAGCCAACTATGGCTAAATGGTTAATGGTAAAATCTTTAAATTTCATTATGTGCTTTATTGGGTTAACAATAGAAATATAATTTAGTGTCAATTGCAATGTTAAGTTATTGTTAACAATTTACATAGATTATATTGCCCGTATTATAAAACTGTGTTGAAAGCTGTGAGATACTTTTCAATATATTGCTTTTTTGACATGGCCTTGTATTGCATAATAAACCTTGGATGTTCCAATGCAACTATCTTTTTAAAAAAGCCTTTTTCATCATTTAATTTTCTCAGGAATTTTTCATTTTTACCATTGCCAAAGCAGAAACAAGTATCTGTATCATTTCCCAGGTTTATTTGCTTTTGAATGTTTTCGATAATAAAATCATAAACCGTTGCTGTAAGTTCTTTACTATCGTAATAGTTATAGTTGAGCTCTTTTCCGTTCTTGCCGGTGGCCGTAAATCCAAGCGGGCAGATAGAGTTGATATAAAAATGTTTGTAAAAGTTAACCGGGCCGCCAAAAGCATCAATAACATCATAAACAAAAACGGATGAAGGTTCATGTGTTTCTTTACCTTCATAATTTATATTGCATATAGCCTTTAACCGTTTCGAATCTGTAAAAGGTATACCGGTAATGCCGCCACCAAATCTGCCGGGATTAATGCCAAGTATCATGTGCCGCTTATTATGGTCGTTGTAATACTTGTTGTAAAATTGCTCCATTAAATTATTGGCTTGCGGGTTCTCTTTAAACGGATTCATAATATGAATACCATCAGGTAATGTACCGTTAAAGTTAAGTTGCTTATTAAAAGCTATAATTCTATCAGCGAACGTCATAGTACTATTATTTAGATTGCTTTATAGGCACCTTCAATAAGATGTCCTGCAAATGTAACTGTATAAATAATTATGCATGCATAGTATATTTCAGATGGAAAAGTATACAATTGATTCTTTTTTTTGCTGTGGGTTGATGAAATTTCAAATAATAAAATTACACTCAAACTGATAATAACCTTATCAATTTGATAGCCCTGAGCTTTTATAAGAATGAATTTTATTAATTAATTGATGCTTTTTTACCAATTTCTAAGTACTGTTTTATCGGTGTGAAATAATTTGGCATTGAATTAGCTTTGATAGGATCGAGTTTATTAAAAAAAAATTTAAATGCGCGGAACGAGTTTTCGCGGTTTAAATTAAAGTGATTTTGCTATTTATTTTACCAGTATGAAAACCATGTTTTTTGATCTATTTGAAATTTTTGCCTTAATGGCTGTAATTATCCTGCCCTTTTTTTTGGGAGGAAGAAAGAAGGAAAAGACCATCAGAATACCTAAAAATCACAACGATACTTCCAGATCACGCTATGCAGTTAATGAACATGGTTTTCTCGAAGAGATCAGGCACGACAAGCTTTCAAAGCATGTACAATAATTAAGGTATCCAGCCCCTGAACATAAACTCAGGGGCTTTTTTAATAATCATTCCATTTACCCGAAAATAAAATACCCCGTACTTTACTTGTAAACCGGCAAGAATATTTTAATTAATTTGCAGCACAACCATTGTCCAATTTAATTCAACACATGGCAAATAACATGCAATTATTAAAATATCCCGGTTACCACGACAGTGCAAACGCATCTAAAATATGTTGATAAGTTAAGAAATAGTTTTATATAAAAGTTTGAATAGGGTTTAATTCGGTAAAAGAGCCGATGAGTAATCCAATGGAACATTTTTCATCACTAACCGA
>JAQBOU010000045.1 GCA_028287865.1 Mucilaginibacter sp.
ATTCTTATGCTATTAAGTTTTAAAAACCAAAAGAAAGTGAAAGCGAAGAATCATAAAATAAATTCAAACTGAGACGCTGCCCAAAAATTAGATTTAAACAATGTTTCAAAATAGCAAATATTGACAATTACTTAGTCTTTATTACTACATTTACAGGGAAATCGCATTTAAGATACTAAGCCTATAAACTTAGGCTAAAGCCGTTTAGTCGCTTCGATTTTAACCGTTGGCTGAAGCCAAGCGGCAATGAATGCAAGCAATCAAATATTTAAATTCATTTCCGTCCCATTTAATGGGGGCGGAAAAATAACAATTAATGGGGCTTCAGCCAAAACCAACTATAAATCTTTTAAACCGATTTCCCCGGGTGCCGTCTGTTCAACCCCTTTTAAATCATAAAAAATTAATACTTTTATCAACACCGGCATATACCCCTTAAATTATTTATTACTTAAATGGCAGAAACCACTAAAAATAAGCTCGGCTTATGGACAAGCACCTCATTGGTAGTAGGAAACATGATTGGCGCCGGAGTGTTTTTAGTGCCTGCCGCAATGGCATCCTACGGGAGTATCAGCTTATTGGGGTGGATATTTTCGGCCGTTGGCATGTTTTTCATTGCGAGGGTTTTTAGTAATTTGAGTGTCCTGGTACCCAAAAGCGAGGGCGGCCCTTATGCCTATACCCGGGCGGCTTTTGGCGATTTTGCGGGCTTTTTGGTCGCCTGGGGTTATTACATTTCAATTGCTTGTGCAAACGCCGCTATCACCATATCTTTTGTGAGCGCTTTAAGCACCTTTTTTCCGGCCCTTGCTACCAATGCTGTGCTCTCGGTTTTAACAGGGCTGGGCGCCATCTGGATTTTAGCGTGGATCAATATAAGCGGCGTAGCTGTATCAGGAAGGGTACAGCTAGTCACCACGGCGTTAAAGTTATTACCTTTATTTGTGATAGCCATCGGCGGGCTTTTTTTTATACGGATTGAAAATTTTCATCCTTTTAACAGCAGCGGGGATACCTTTTATGGCGCTCTCAGCACAACAGCAACGATAGCGTTATTTTCGTTTGTAGGTGTCGAATCTGCAACCATTCCTGCCGAAAGCGTGCAGGATCCTGTGAAAACTATTCCAAGGGCTACCATGCTTGGCTTGTTTATCGCTACACTGGTTTACCTGCTGGGCAGTGTAAGCATAATGGGTATTATCCCTCATAATGTACTGCAGCATTCTGTTACACCCTATGCCGATGCGGCGGTAATAATGTACGGCAGCAATGCGCGTTACTGGGCAAGCGGCGGCGCGGCTATTGCAGCCTTTGGCGCATTGAACGGGTGGACACTGATACAAGGCCAGGTGCCCTATGCTATTTCAAAAGACAAACTGTTCCCTGCCTTTTTTGGCTGGAAAAATAAAAAAGGAGCGCCTTATGCTGGCATAGTGCTCACCAGTAGTTTGGTTTCATTATTTATGATGATGAATTATACCCAAGGACTGGTAGCGCAATTTAAATTTCTTTTATTACTGGCCACTTTAACTACGCTGGTGCCTTTTCTTTTTTGTTCAGCCGCTTATGTACTCATCAGGTTTGAAAAAAAACACCTGCCAACGGGCGGTTGGTTATCGTCCCTGCTGGTTGGCTGCCTGGCATTTGCTTATGCTATATGGGCCATTGCAGGGTCGGGGCAAAGCACGGTTTACTGGGGCTTTTTACTATTGATGGCCGGGATACCTTTTTATGTTTGGATTGCCTATAAAAAGAAAAAAGACGTAGAAGGATAATTATCCGATGCCGCGTCATTGAACCGGGGTTGCATAACTACCGTCAATGGCATATAGCGTTCGGATTTCTTCCAAATGCATTTTAGGCCCAAACCCTCCCTCCAAAGGAGTCCTACGGACCGGGAATGGAAGGCTTTAAAAAAAACGAAGTTAAAGTCTAGCCTACCGGGAGAGATTTAGAAGGGGGCGAAATTATTGACGACCTTTACTCGATGACATTAACCGCAGGTATAGCGCTCAGCCGGCAAGATCTGAATTTTGTGAACAATTTGGATGATACTTAGGCAAAAACCTCCACATCCTCATCATACAAAGCCCATACCATATAAGGATGGGTATCGGCGTGGTAAATTTCGCCCGCGGCAGAAATGCCTATAATTCCGGCAAAACCATCAAACGGTTTTAACTCGCGCAGGGTTTTTTCGGTGGCAAGCGGCAGCGGCACGCCATCTGTAACACGGGTAACAATACTGCTGGCGATGGCGCCGCTAACAATATCCTCGCCTACCCCGGTGCATGAGACACCGGCAAAAGCATTGGCGTAATTTCCCGCCGTGGTGGCCGAATCACTAACGCGTCCTGGTATTTCAAACCCTTTGCCGCCGGTTGAAGTGGCAGCTGCCACATGACCTAAAACATCCAGCGCCACACAGCCAACCGTACCCAACCGGATGGAGTCGCTTAGCTTTTTTTCATATTCCCTGCGGCGCTGAGGCGTTTCGGGATTATAATAGCCAAAACCATTTTCCCTTGCAAAGTCTTTAGCTCCTTTTCCGCTCAATACCCTGTCTTCATATTTCAATAGTTTTTCGGCAATGCAAATCGGATTTTTAACGTCTTCCACATTGATCACGCCTGAAAACCTAAGGGATTTACCGTCCATCAATGAAGCGCTGAGGCGGATCTTCCCATCGCTCTGGATCTGCGAGCCTGTCCCTGCATTAAACAGTTCGCAATTTTCAAGCAGCGAAACAGTATAAACTGCGGTTTCGACAGCCGAATGGCTTTGCAGGTGTTTATAGCCAAGCCTCACTATTTCCTCCAGCGCATCCTGTTTGGCTTTTTTTATTTCCTGGTTAGTTTGCGATTCGCTAAAAAAACCTCCATGAATGATTATTTTCATATTTAATCAGATGTGAGACGAATTAGCTAAAAGCAGAAAGGCCAAGCCGAGGCTGTCTTTTAACTTTTAGCTTCCTGCGCGTTAATAAACACACCGTCTTCAACCTTAACGGTTTTTTTTATATTTAATTGGTTTTGGACCAGGTCATATTTGTCAAAAATTGACATCACGCTTACCCGCATATTTTTTATGGATACCGGCGAACCCATTTCTACATCGTAAATATTTGTTTCTGCCATTTTACGGCCGTTTACTAATATTGTTAAGCCGGAGCCTATGGCTTCCATCATGGTACCTTCGGTTATCAGCAAACCTGCATCTTCGCCCAAACCTATTCCCAGCATACCGGGATTGCTGGCTACGGCGTATAATAACCTGCCTATACGGCCGCGCTGCACAAAATGGGTATCAATAATTACCGAATCTATAAAGCCCAGTCCGGCAGTGATCTGCACCTCGCCTTTAATCAGTGCTTTATTACTTTGACCGCGGTAGATCATGTTGGTTGATGCCGCTGCTGCGCCCGCCGACGTGCCTGCAATAACAAACTTCTCTTTTTCATAGCGGGTTTTAAGTATCTGTAAAAATTCAGTTCCCCCAAAAATAGAACTTAGCCTTAGCTGATCGCCCCCACTGAACATTACCACATCGGCTTTGCGGATACGGTCGAGGTATTCTTCTTTCTTAGCATCTTCGCGGGTCCTTATATCCAGCACGCCCACATGGGTAACATTTAAATGGTTAAACGCGCCAACATATTCAACCCCTACCAACTCCGGTATTTGAGATGCGGTGGTAATCACTTCAACAATTGATCCGGCTTTTTTAGCCGATTCTGTGATGATACGCTTTAAGATCCCCTGTTCAAAAAACTTAAGGTAATTAGGCTTTACAATATACTCCTGGCTACCAAGATTAGTGCCCATATCAACGGCGCCGCCAATAATTATCAATTTGCCTTTTGGGATAACCATTTTCTTTAGTTGATTAAGTTGGATTGCCGGTTGTGAATGGTCAGTTTTGAGAAACTTATGTTCTTTTACCCACTGCTAACTATTCACTACCTCAATAACAACATACAAATTAAAATAAAAAGTGGCATAAAGGCAGGCTGTTATAAATAATAAAACCTTTTTTACGACAAAAATTTTATTACACTGTTAAGTTTTATAGTTTTAGAAGAAAATTACCCTGCTGTTTACTAACATCGTCTATGAAAATTGAGAATATACAAGTATTGCGCGGCCCGAACATCTGGAGTATAAGCCGTAAAAAATTAATACAAATGCGGTTGAACCTGGAGGATATGGAGCAGCGGCCAACCAATACCATTGAGGGCTTTTATGAACGCCTTGAAAAACTTATCCCAAGCCTTTATACACACCGTTGTTCTCCGGGCGTTCCGGGTGGCTTTTTTCAGCGGGTTATCGCCGGTACCTGGATGGGGCATGTAATTGAACATATTGCCCTGGAAATACAATCGCTGGCAGGCATGGATACTGGTTTTGGCCGCACGCGGGAAACAAAAACTCCCGGCATATATAACGTGGTATTTACTTACCTCGAAGAAAAAGTGGGCATTTTTGCTGCGGAAGCATCAGTAAGGATTGCGGAGGCGGTAGTGAACGGTGAAGATTACGACCTGGAGCGCGATATCCAGCAAATGCGCGAGATTCGAGAAAACACCCGTTTAGGCCCAAGTACAGGATCCATTGTGGAAGAAGCCATTGCACGTGATATTCCATGGATCAGGCTAAATAACCAATCGCTGGTACAACTGGGATATGGCAAAAACCAGGTACGTTTTCGTGCAACTATGACAGAGAAAACGAGCAGCATAGCGGTGGACATTGCCAGCAATAAGGACGAAACAAAACGTTTGCTGTTAGAGCAAGCTATTCCTGTTGCAAAGGGGATCACCGTTTCGTCAGCCGAGGGGGTTGATGAGGCTATCCGTAAAGTAGGTTTCCCATTGGTGTTTAAACCGCTGGATGGCAATCACGGCCGTGGAATTTCCATCAACATAAAAACCCGCGAAGAAGCGATTGAAGGTTATGAGCATGCTGCTAAAATATCCCGTAAGGTAATTGTAGAACGCTTTGTTACCGGGTATGATTTCAGGGTGCTTGTGATTGATAACAAAATGGTGGCTGCGGCCCTGCGTGATCCGGCCAATGTTAAAGGCGATGGCGTATCAACCATTCAGCAATTGATAGATCAGGAAAATACAGACCCCCGCCGTGGTTACGGACACGAAAATGTTTTAACACTTATAGCAGTGGACAGAGATACGCTCGACCTGCTGGAAAAAAAAGGATATACTTTAGATACGGTACCAGCTAATGGCGAAAAAGTATTTGTAAAATCAACCGCCAATCTCAGTACCGGCGGAACATCGGTTGACGTAACCGATCATGTACACCCGCAAAATGTATTTATTTGCGAGCGGATCTCCAAGATCATCGGTCTGGATATTTGCGGCATTGATATTATGGCCGAAAATTTATCCGAGCCGCTAACCGAAAACGGCGGGGTAGTGCTGGAAGTAAATGCAGCGCCCGGATTTCGGATGCATATTGCACCGAGCGAAGGTTTACCGCGCAACGTTGCCGGGCATGTGATCGATATGCTGTATCCCCCGGGAAAATCGTCCAGGATACCCATCATCGCCATAACAGGCACCAACGGCAAAACCACCACCACCCGACTGATCGCGCATATCGCAAAAAATAACGGCTACCGTGTTGGCTTTACTACGTCTGATGGTATTTATGTACAAAATACCATGCTGTTGAAGGGCGATACCACTGGGCCCGTTAGTTCCGAATTTATTTTGCGGGACCCTACTGTTGATTTTGCCGTACTGGAAACAGCCCGTGGCGGTATTTTAAGGGCCGGCCTTGGGTTTAGCTTTTGTGATATCGGCGTGGTAACCAATATCCAGGAAGACCATTTGGGCCTGGCGGATATCCATACATTAGATGACTTGAGCCGCGTAAAAAGCGTGGTGATAGATTCGGTAAAAAAAGACGGCTGGGCTGTTTTAAATGCAGATAATGAATATTGCGTGCGGATGGGAAAAAACGCCCATTGCAAAGTGGCCTACTTTAGCCGCAATGAAAACAATCCCGTTGTAAAATCTCATTGTCGTAAAGGCGGTATTGCCTGTATCTGCGAAAATGGTTTTATCACCATACAAAAAGGCGACTGGAAGATCCGCGTACAAAGAACCAGCCTGATACCGATAACGTTTGGCGGCACTGTTCCATTTATGGTGGAGAATGTGCTGGCAGCTACACTGGCCACCTTTTTACACGACTTTAAAACGGAAGACATAAAAATATCGCTCGAAACATTTATCCCTTCGGCTGCTCAAACGCCCGGACGGATGAACATCTTTAATTTCAAAAACTTCCGCTTTATGATAGATTTTGCCCATAACCCGGCAGGATATAACGGCATAAAAGAATTTTTAAAGCACATAGATTCCCCGCTGAAGATCGGTATCATAGCGGGCACAGGCGACAGGCGTGATGATGACATCCGCGAATTGGGTAAAATATCGGCCGAAATGTTTGATTATATTATCCTCCGCCAGGAAAAACATTTGCGCGGCCGCACCGCCGAAAATATCCTTACCTTGCTGATAGAAGGGATTGAATCTGTTGAGCTGGAAAAGAAATTTGAAATAGTGCCTAACGAGGTAGATGCTATTAAACATTCCATGAGCCTTGCCATACCCGGAGCCTTTATTGTAGCCCTAAGTGATGTGGTTGACAATGCGATAGAAACGGTTCAAAACTATCAGGAGCAGGAACGGAACGGTATGTTTGATGTGTAGTTTTGATTTCAGAAGTCGGATGTTCAATTTCGGAATTAGTTTATAACACTTGAGATCGCTTTACTTGGCTCGTCTGTGACGAGGGCTTAACCTGGTTTTGCATCTGTGATGCATATGGAATAATATAACTATTCAACTCTTCTTAATGATATAAAAAGACATTTCCCTTCTGGCTTTAAAGCCCATGGCTTCATATACTTTAATTGCCCTTGCGTTCTCTGATTTTACATGGAGGAACGGAATACCGCCAGTTTCCCGGATCCTGCGGATATGGTGGGAGAGCAGCTGCTTTGCCAACCCCCGGCCCGTAAAATCGGGATGGGTACAAACAGCGCTGATTTCGGCAAACTCATATGGATGCATGCGCTGTCCGGCCATGGCAATTAATTGATCTCCATTAAAAATTCCCACATAATGGCCAAAATCAATGGTCCTTGATGCAAAGGGTCCGGGAACAGTTAATTTGGTTAGCGCCAGCATTGCCGGTATATGCTGATCGCTTAACGGAATGAGGGGCTCATCACCCGAAATTTGCTCAGCAGGCGTTTCACAGATCATTTGCTGAACCTTCAGGAAATCTACAGTCTTCCATGATCCTGGAATCACTATTTCACAAGGGGAGATTACCGCGGAAATACTTTCAGCAGGAACAATATCATGTAAAATTTCGAAATTTTCGGGAGTATTTTCCTCCATACCTACAAATGGGGACACTTCTTTTGGAAAGTATTTAGCCTTGCCGTTACCATTTGACAAGTTTTTATTGCCCGAACTTAAAGCATTCCAGGCAGGGTTATCAAGTACATGTGTCATTATTTTCAGATAATAGTTGGCAAATATGACGCTTCTATAATTAAAAAAGCATCATATAACTACATTTATCTCGCATGTTATTACCAGGTAACTGTTTAATTAATGACATTACATCCTTTAAAATACTTTTCAATTTCATCAACCGCCGCCTGAAGCCCGTTTTCGTTTCTTATTTTGGCGCCCATTTTTAAAACATTTTGCTTCACCGCTTCCGTTTGAGCTGTCTTTATGGCTGCTATCACCCTGGCCGCGTTGAGTTTTTTTAACGGTATATGAACCCCTAAGCTCATCCGTTCCACAATTTTACCCCAGGTTGGCTGGTCGGTGTAGAATGAAACAATGATCACAGGCAAATTATTACGGAGCATGGCAGCCAGTGTCCCGGCTCCTCCATGAAAAATCCCGACCTTACACTTTGGTAAAATGGTTTCGTGATCAATATATTTTCTTACAAACAGGTTTTTATGCTCGGGTAAATTGGAAAACTGCGCCCACCCGGTACAAAATAAAATACGCTCGTTGGTGGTATTTAAAATCGACTCCAAAATGGTTATAAACTTCTCCGCATTGCCAATACCGTTGCTGCCAAAGCCCATGTACACCGGCTTTTCTCCCTGGCTTAACCATTTATTTAAATCATCTGAATTCTGTTCTAAAAAATAATTTTCTCTTTTTTCGGCGGGGATAGTTAAAAAGCCTGTTATTTTATGATTGGCGTCCCAGTCTTTAGGCTGCGGGATAAGCGAGGGGCTTATACAATACAAATCCAGCAATTTTTGCTTATCGATATAGCCTACCAGATTTTCTTTCAAAATTGGCAAACCTAATTCCCGGCGGAATTCATTGGTCTCTTTTTTTAAAAATTTCCAGAAAAAGAGGTGTGCTATTTTATACGTGAGCCTATTGTACAGGGGGAAATTTAAAAAGTCAAAGTCGCCTAAAGGGAATTCCCGTGTAGGAATAACCGGCGGCATAAAATAAGTAAGTGCTATCTTTTTGTGCTGCTTTTCGGCTATCGTACTCACGATGGGAAGTGTTGCGGTATTGGCAACTATAAAATCAATCTTACTGATTCCTTCAATATAGCTTTTACGCAAAGGGGTTTTCATTGAATTAAGTACTTTAAAAAAATACTTCACCAGTTTAATGGTATTTTCTGTCTGTAATACGCTTTGCCCTTTCCGCGAGTTCATTCCTGCTTCAGCGTCACCGTAAAGCGGATGAAATACAACACCGAAGCCCTCCACAAATTCCTTAAAATTTTCTGGTGCAGCCAATATTACCTCGTGTCCGTTTTTTTTGAGGCCTAAAGCCAGGGCGATATATGGTTGTACGTCACCGCGGGTGCCATAGGTAAAAATCCCTATTTTCATTCGTAATTGTTCAGGTTGAAATTTAGATTGATTGGGGGATATTAAGGGGCTCAAGTTACACATTGGCAAATCATAATCAATAAGGTTATTAAGTTTTCATAGTTTTGTCCCGGGTTATATAAAGACGTCGGTGTAGGCCGATATCTTGCAACGGTGCAGTATTTATTTAAATCGCCATCGTTTAGCCTTATATATTGAAACGATGATCCCATTTAAAAGAATTGATCACATCCTGATCACTATCCCGGAAGGAAAAACAAACGAAGCAAGGGCTTTTTATGCCGGTATGCTTGACCTGAAAGAAATACTTGGCGATCACCCGAAGGGTGCTATTTGGTTCAAAATAGGGGATGTTCAGCTACATGTAAGGGAAGAGGCTGGCGGAAATTATTCCGACAGGCACCCTGCATTTGAAGTTAGTGACCTGAAAGTAGCAGAGCAATTTTTAAAAAGCAAAAATATAACCATCAGCTATTCATCTGAAATTGATGGCAGGGACCGCTGCTTTTTCCGTGACCCCTTTGGCAACCGTTTCGAACTATTGGAATACAAATAGCCTGTAGCATTTCCTGATTATTTGTCAATTTTAATTTTACATAATTAACAAAACGCATGTCCTTACTCGATATCATTTTTATGGACGATTACCTGGTAGCCATCAATAAGCCGCATGGCTTACTGGTACACAGGTCGCCTATAGCGAAAGATGCGGATGAGTTTGCCCTGCAAATATTGCGCGACCAGCTTAACAGGCGCGTATTTCCTGTGCACCGGTTGGATCGTAAAACAGGAGGGGTATTATTGTTTGCATTAAGTAAAGACGTCGAGAAACTAATGCAACAGCAGTTTTCGGACAACCTGGTTGATAAAAAGTACCTGGCGATAGTTAGGGGCCATACGCCCGATGAGCAGGAGATAGATTATGCCCTGCGAAAAGAAAACGGAACTTTACAGGAGGCATTTACCCGGTATAAAACACTTGCCCGCGCAGAGCTTGATGTGCCGCTGGGTGCTCATCCAACTTCGCGTTATTCGTTGGTGGAAGCTAAGCCTGAAACAGGTCGGATGCATCAGCTGCGTAAACATTTCAGCCATATATTTCACCCTATAATCGGCGACCGCACACACGGCTGCAATAAGCAAAATAAATTATTTAAGGAACAATGGGAGTTAGACACCATGCTGCTCCATGCTTCACAGTTATCATTTAATCACCCTGTAACAAGCAATAAGATACCTATTGAAGCGCCGTTACAAGATGAGTTTTTACGGATAAAGAAAATGATGGGATGGGAGAATTTGTCTTAGATTACCGTTTAAGTGATAAACAAAATTGACCGGGCTATAAAATTTTAGTAATTCGACCGGGACGAAGCACTCTGGAAACAATAAAATATCAGCTTTTTTATTCTTTAGTTGCCGCAAGATTTTTTAAAGGTTATTAAATCTTCCAGTCCTAAATTGGGTCGATTCCGCATGATGAGCAGATCAATCTAAACGCCCACCGGCTCCGCCACTTCGCTCAATAAATTAACCGCCTCAGTAATGCTGTTTACGGCTTCAATGCTGAGCCTTAAAGTATTTTTTACTTCCTTTAAATTTGTTCTGCGCGGATTGGCCTGGACAAATGACAGGATCTGCCTGAAAGCTTCTGTTTCAAAGTAGGGCGACTGCTGGTTGCTGATGAAATAGCCCCGCAGCACATTCTTTTTAAGCGAGATCTTTTCAAAGCCGATAGCTTTTCCCAGCCATTGCAGGCGCACGGTATTGAGCAAATCGTTTACCTGTGGAGGGATAGGGCCAAAACGGTCGTGCAGTTGTTGTTGAAAGGCTTTTAGCTCAACCTCGTTTTCCAGTTTGGAAAGTTCTGTATATAAGTTATACCGCTCGGCAATGCTGGTTACATATTCGTCGGGTATTAAAATCTCCAGGTCAGTGTCTATTTGGGTAAAGGCGATAAACGGCCGTGGCTTATCATCCGGGAATACGCCTTTAAATTCATCTTCCTTTAATTCCTGTATCGCTTCGTCCAGTATTTTATGGTACATTTCAAAGCCGATCTCGGCAATGAAGCCGCTTTGCTCTGCTCCTAAGAGATTGCCGCTGCCGCGGATATCCAGGTCGCGCATGGCTACGTTAAAGCCGCTGCCCAGGTCGCTGAATTCCTCAATGGCACTCAAACGTTTCCGCGCTTCGTTGGTAAGCGTAGAAAGCGGCGGACTTAACAAATAGCAATAGGCTTTTTTGTTGCTGCGCCCCACCCGGCCGCGCATCTGGTGCAGGTCGCTCAGGCCGAACATATGCGCATAGTTGATGATGATGGTATTGGCATTGGGAATATCTAATCCGGCTTCGATTATGGTGGTGGCAACCAGCACATCGTATTCCCCATTTACAAATTTCAACATTACATCTTCCAGCGCATCGCCTTCCAGCTGGCCGTGCGCAATGCCAATGCGTGCCTTGGGCACCAATTTATGGATCATGCCTCCTAATTGCGGCAGATCACTTACCCGGTTATGGATAAAAAACACCTGTCCCCCACGGTCAATCTCGTGTTCCACCGCTTCTTTTATCAATGTATCGTTAAAAACATGCAGCTCGGTTACCACGGGCTGGCGGTTTGGCGGCGGCGTTGATATAATGGAAAGGTCCCTTGCACCCATTAATGAAAAGTGCAGGGTACGCGGGATGGGTGTTGCTGTTAAGGTAAGGGTATCCACATTGGCGCGCATTTGTTTCAGCTTTTCTTTGGTTGATACGCCGAATTTTTGTTCTTCGTCAATGATCATCAGCCCAAGATCTTTAAACTTAACATCCTTGCTTACCAGGCGGTGGGTGCCGATGATGATATCAACTTTACCTTCTTTTAATTTTTCTAAAGTTTCTTTGATCTGCTTGCTCGACTTAAAGCGGTTAACATAATCAATATTGCAGGGGAAGCCCTTTAAACGGTCGGAGAAGGTTTTATAATGTTGTGCCGCTAATATGGTTGTTGGTACTAATATAGCCACCTGCTTGCTGTCGGCAACCGCCTTAAACGCTGCCCTGATGGCTACTTCAGTTTTGCCAAAGCCCACATCGCCGCAAATAAGCCTGTCCATAGGATGCGGCGACTCCATATCCTTTTTAAAATCACTGGTGGCTTTTTCCTGGTCGGGGGTATCCTCGTATATAAAGGAAGCTTCCAGCTCTGTTTGCAAATAACTATCCGGCGAAAAAGCATTACCCTGTTGCGTCTTACGCACGGCATAAAGCTTTATAAGGTCGCGGGCGATGTCTTTAACTTTTTTTTTTGTAGTTTTTTTAAGCCGCTCCCAGGTGTCGGTACCAAGCTTGTTCATTCTTGGCACACTTCCTTCTTTGCCGCTGTATTTTGAGATCCGGTTAAGCGAATTAATATTTACATAAAGTAAATCATTATCCGCATAAACCAAACGGATCATTTCCTGCATTTTGCCGCTTACCTCTACCTTTTCTAACCCTGCATATTTGCCGATGCCATGGTCAATATGGGTTACGTAGTCGCCCGGTTTTAGTTCGCGCAATTCTTTAAGGGTGATGGCTTGTGAACGCTGGTAACCCTTTTTGAGCTTATATTTATAATACCGGTCAAATATCTGGTGATCAGTATACCATGCTAATTTTTGTTCGCGGTCAACAAAGCCTTCCCGTATAGAAACGCTGATAGGAGTAAACTTTACTGTTTTGTCGAGATCTTCTAAAATGGCATAAAGTCTTTCTACCTGCCGGGCAGAATCAGTAAGAATAAAGTTCTCAATATGTTCCGCGTCGTTGTTTTTGAAGTTATGGATCAGCAGGCTAAAGTCCTTATTAAAGGAAGGCTGCGGACGCATGTCGAAATTAAAGGAATGATCAGCCTGGTAAAAAAACTGTTTCCCAAATTCTATCAGCGGAAAGTCGTGCAATTGGTCGGCGATCAGCTTTTCATCGGTAAAGCCAAACTTGGGGTCGATCCAGTCGGGATTTTGGGTTTTATCTTCTGCGGATAACGCCTTCCAAAGCTCGGTTGCTTTTTTAAACCCGGTTTTTATAATATCCAGTGTAAACTGTACATCTTTTATCCAAACCTGGGTGCCGGCATCCACATACTCCAGCAGTGAAATGTTATTTTCTGTGAGGAATTTGGATTGCACATTCGGAACAATGGTGATGCTTTTTACCTGCTCCACCGATAGCTGGCTTTCAATTTCGAAAGTGCGGATAGATTCTATAAAGTCGCCAAAAAATTCAACCCGGTAAGGAAGCTCATGCGAAAAAGAAAATATATCAACGATACCGCCGCGGATAGAGAACTGACCGGGCTCATAAACAAAATCAACCCGGTCAAAATCATATTCAATTAAAAACTCATTGATAAAATCAATGCTGAGCTTGTTGCTGACAGAAATTTCGAGGGTGTTTTTTTCGAGTGATGCGCGGTCAATCACTTTTTCGGCAAGCGCTTCCGGATAGGTAACTACCAGTTGCCCGAAAGCCGATGAATGGTTAAGCTCGTTCAGCACTTCCGCCCGTGCCAGTACATTGCTGCTATCGGGTTGGGTAAATTCAAAGGGTTTGCGATAGGATGAGGGGAAAAGTAAAACTTCCTTGCCCGTTAAATTCTCCAGGTCGGCCTGAAAATAGCCTGCTTCTTCACGTTCGGGCAGCACAAATATCATGTGTTTATGCTGCAAAAAATACAACGCTACCGCGATGGCCGCATCGCTTGACCCGACTAAACCACGTAACTGAACCCTTGGATTTTTAGCAGCATTGAACGCTTGCGCTAATGCTTTTATCCGGTCGTCAGCTTTATATCGCTCTAAAATATCACGGATGTTCAAACCGCTGTAAATATACGCAAAAAAGCGTTTTTAATTTGAACCTTGAAATTATTGCAAACAAAATGGCGGATAAATCACTTTTAGTAGTAGATTTATGTGTGATTAGATATTGAAGACCGGCGGTTGAAAATTTAATTGCCAGATCAAATCCCCAATTATCTGAACAAAGCACCTAACTGAATTATTACTATGAAGAATGCAATTGTATCTGGCGTTATAATAGGCGTTTTAAGCGGCCTATGGATGTTTATTATGAAGGCACTGGGTTATTCGCCCCAAACCAGCGGCATGTCACCGGTCGAATATATGGCAGTACTTATTCCGCTGGTAGTTTTACTTTTCGCTATAAACGGCTATCGAAGCAGTGATTGTAACGGGAAGATGGGTTATCTTGAAGGTTTGCTGCAATGCTTTAAAATTTTATTGATAGGTGGTGCAATAGCCATTGCGGCAGCTATTATTTATATTGATGAATTCGGGAAGGAAGCCAATCTGATGGAGTTCTCGGGACGGGTATTCGGTGCCTTATTGGTTGGCGTGCTATTTGCATTGGGAGTGCCGCTGTTATTTACAACAAATCATAATAAAGTTGATTAAACGGCTGTTTAACAAATATTTTGAGCTGACCTTTTGGGTTGCTGCGTTGTTATCGTTAGCCGTAACCAATCAAACAGATCAAGCCCATTTTACTTTATGTCCTTTAAAATTGCTTGGTTTTACCTGGTGTCCCGGTTGCGGACTGGGGCACTCAATCTCTTTTTTATTTCATGGCGATATTGAAAGCTCATTCAAGGCACATTGGCTGGGCATCCCGGCGTTGATCATTATACTTTACCGTATTTATATATTGGGAAGGGCACGGCTATCTGCACGGCACAATATAGATAATGCCTTTTTAAATAACATTTCATAATCAATTCAAGGCGTTTACCGTTATAAAGCTGTTCTTCACCGACATAGTGTTGTCTTTAACCAATTTTGCATTGCCATAATTTTAATTCTATCTTAGTTTTATATCGCAATCAAACTAAAACAATTAAAAATGGACATGTATCAAAACCCTTATATGGCGTTTCCGGGAATCACCCCCGAAGAAATGGGCTTTTTACAACAAGGTACCGCAGAGCTGGATGAAAATCAGAAAAAGACTTTTTATATGATATATTCAGGTAAAAGAAAAAATCCGCAGGATATATTATTGTTTACACTTATAGGTTTTTTTGGCGTTGCCGGTGTACAACGGTTTGTGCTGGGCGAGGTAATTATGGGGCTTTTATATCTTTTTACGGCCGGCTTTTGTTTTATTGGAACAATAGTAGATCTTATTAATTATAAGAACCTGACTTCTGAACATAACAGGAAAATGGCTTATGAAAGCTTCTACATCGCAAAGATGAGTACCTAGGGTAAAGTAAATAAAACCATTTACCTTTGCCTATGCGAACTTTAAAAATTGCCACAGCACAGTTTGAAAACAGCAGCGGGGATAAAGCTTATAATCTTTCCGTAATTAAAAGTCTCTCGGCAAAAGCAGCGGCGCAGGGAGCGGATGTAATTGCCTTTCATGAATGTTCCATCACGGGCTATAGCTTTGCCCGTCATCTTTCAAAGCAGCAGTTGTTTGATATTGCCGAATTTATTCCGGATGGCCCGAGTATAGCAGAGCTGACCGCCTTTGCGCAGGAACTTGACATTATAATTTTAGCGGGTTTGTTTGAGAAAGACGCAGAAGGGAAATTATATAAAGCTTATGTTTGTGTGGATAAAAATGGCCTTTTAGCTAAACACCGCAAGCTCCATCCTTTTATAAATCCTCATCTTACACCCGGTAACCAGTATATTATTTTTGACATTTACGGCTGGAAATGCAGTATCCTGATCTGCTATGATAACAATATTATTGAAAATGTCAGGGCTGTAAAGCTACTCGGCGCAGATATAGTTTTCATGCCCCATGTTACTATGTGTACACCTTCAACCCGTCCGGGAGCGGGATTTGTTGATCCTGAATTATGGAAGAACCGGGAAACTGACCCAACAACGCTCAGGCAGGAATTTGATGGCTTGAAGGGGCGCGCCTGGCTGATGAAATGGCTGCCTGCCCGTGCTTATGACAATGCCGTTTATGCCATTTTCTCTAACCCCATCGGTATGGATGACGATCAGTTAAAGAATGGATGTTCTATGATCATTGACCCTTTTGGTGATATCATAGCCGAATGCCGCAGCTTTGATAACGAAATTGCAATAGCGTTAATCACCCGGCAAAAATTAACAGATGCCGGGGGTTACCGTTACATTAACGCCCGCAGACCCGAACTGTATAGTGACATTATTGCCGCACCCCATCAATCGGAGCAGAAGGTTGTTTGGATGAATACAGAAGAGTAAAACATACCGATAAACCAGTTAAAAAAGTCAACGTAATAATCAAAATGAAATTATCCCAACTAACCGCTTACCTTGAAAGCCTGGCCCCGCTTGCCTACCAGGAGGAATATGACAACGCAGGCCTGATAGTAGGGCAGCCGGAGCAGGAAGTTTATCAGGCATTGATCTCTTTAGATTGTACAGAAGCGATAGTTGACGAGGCTATAGCTACCAACTGCCAGGTAATTGTATCGCACCACCCCATCGTTTTCCGTGGTTTAAAAAAATTTAATGGTAAAACTTATGTAGAGCGTGTGGTTGAAAAAGCCATTCGTAATAACATAGCCATTTACGCTATACATACCAACCTGGATAATATAATGAGTGGGGTCAACGCAAAGATCTGCGAAACTTTAGGGCTTAAAAATTGCCGGATATTGGCTCCCAAACATAATATATTGAAAAAACTGGTTGCCTATGTGCCGGTAAGTCATGCGGACGAAGTGAGGGACGCATTGTTTGCAGCCGGCGCAGGAAATATTGGTAATTACAGCGAAGTTAGCTTTAATGCTGCAGGAACAGGCACATTTATGGGCAATGATTATACTGACCCCTATGTTGGCGAACCCGGCAAGCGCCATCTGGAAAACGAAATTCGGATTGAAACAATTTACCCTGCAATACTGGAAAGTAAAATATTGATGGCGCTTGTTTTGGCCCATCCTTATGAAGAAGTAGCTTATGATCTTTATACATTAACCAACCAGCACCAGGAGGTTGGCGCCGGGATGATTGGTGAATTAGAAGCGCCGGTTGAGGAAGAAGTTTTTTTGTTTGATATAAAAGAAAAAATGCGGGCACACGTGATAAGACATACGGCGTTAACAGGCAGACCTATTAAAAAGGTGGCGGTTTGCGGCGGGGCAGGCGGCTTTTTATTAAAACAGGCCATAGCTGCCGGAGCAGATATTTTTATTACAGCTGATTTTAAATATCATGAGTTTTTTGATGCTGAAGGAAAGCTGGTAATTGCCGACATAGGGCACTTTGAAAGTGAGCAATTTACACAACAATTATTGTATGAAATAATTAGGAAAAAATTTAGTACCTTTGCCATCCGTTTAACAGAAGTAAATACAAACCCCGTCAAATATTTTATTTAATGGAACAAACCGTAGAACAAAAGCTTAAAGC